>CAZQHW010000153.1:2236-6516 GCA_964593395.1 uncultured Halobacteriales archaeon | reverse complement strand
CGACCTCGACTATCATCTGGGCCGCGGGGTGCTCGATGTCCATCTCGTCGAGGATAGTGGCGCCGTCGTTCGTGATGACGACGTCACCGGAGTCCGAGACGAGCATCTTGTCCATCCCTCGCGGGCCCAGTGTGGTGCGGACCGACTCCGCGACCGCCTTGCCCGCTGCGATGTTCGACGTCTGTGCGTCCTTTCCGGAGGTGCGCTGGCTGTCCTCGCTCAGTACGAACAGCGGCTGACCTCCGAGTTGTCCCTGTTGTTCTGCCATAGTCGTGTATGACTTCGCTAGCGGTTCTATATAAGCGTTTACGCTTCGTCCGCGATACCGCCGCTCCGTCCCGTGTTGGCGACTCCCATGACGGCTGATGACACGGGTTTAAGTATCACGTTGCGACCGGGCCGACCAGTACCGAAAAGTGCCGGCGGGTGGTACGGCCGCGCGATGCTGGGCCTGGAGCACGAGTTCCGGGTGGTGGACGCCAACGTCAGTCTCGACGCCGGCGACCATGCCGTCGGCGGGTACGGCCCCGAGGAACTCGAACGCGAGACCCACCAGGCGGGGATCGTCCGGTCGGTGGTGTTCCCGCCCGTCGGCGCGGACGGCCCGGAGGGGTACCTGGCGGCGAACAACGCCGTCGCCCGCAGTTGCGTCCAGCGGCCGTTCGTCCCCTTCGCCCGGATCGACGGCGCCCGCGACCCCGACAACGGGCCGGGTGCCCGACTGCGCAACCTCGCCGCCCGCCGCGAGGACCATCACACCTCCCCGGCGGACGTCGAGCAGTACGCCTACGGCGACCGGTTCGAGGGGTTCGTTCTCGACCCCGTCGCCGACGGTCTGCCGGACGAGGCGGTTCTCGAGGCACTCGCCGACGTCAAACGCCCACTGGTGGTGCGCTGTGGCGAGCGGTTCCCCCCGGCGGCGGTCGAGCGCCACCTGCTGGGGCGCTCGCTGCCGGTGCTACTGGTCCACGACGGCGCGGCCCCGCTGTCCCGCGGCGTCACAAAGGCGGCGACCGACGCGCTGGCGAGAAGCGACCGGCTCCACATCGTCTCGACCTGTCTGGGTCGGCGGGCGGTTCTCGAACGCGTCCTCCGCGAGCACCCCGACCGGGTGGTGTTCGGCTCCGGCGCGCCCGCCGTCCACCCGAACGTGTCGGTGATGGCGGTGCTCACGCTGGACGTGCCCGAGGACGCCATGCGGCGGGTGTTCGAGCGCAACCCCGCCCGCCTGGTGCCGGCCCTTGCGAGTGACGCCTGATCAGTCGTCGCTCGGTTCGCGCTCGCGCTCCCCGCTCGTGGCGTCGCCGGCGGCTGGTTCCTCGTTCGTCTCCGGCGTCGGCGCCGCCGACGGTTCGTTTCTGTCTCCGGAGACGCTGGCCTCCCACCACGACACCGAGGCGAGTCGCTTTCCACCGGGCAGTCCCCCGACACCGCGGTCGAGCGAGCGCAGCGGCGACGCCAGCACGTTCGGCATCTTCCGGTAGAGCCCGTACGGCAACACGAAGTCGTGGTCGGCGCCGACCAGTTCGAGTTCCGAGCGTGCGAGCAGCCCCTCGACCTCCTCGCGGGAGTACAGCCGCGACCCCATCGGCAGCAGCCAGTTGTACACCGACCGCGTCGACTTGTCGTTGAACGTGTCGAACACGACGCGGTCGCGGCTCACCCGCCGCAGTTCACTGAGGAACGACGCCGGCGTGTCCGCCAGGTGAAAAAAGCGCATCGCCAACACAGCGTCGAAACTGTTGTCGGGGAACGGCAGGCGGGCGGCGTCGCCGCGCAACCAGTCCACCCGGGTGTTCGCGGCCGCCGCCTTCCGCCGGCCCTGTTGCAGCATCGGCAGGGAGATGTCCAGGCCGACGACGTTCGCCCCGCGCTCGGCGAGCATCACGGTGAACCGACCCGTGCCACAGGCGATCTCCAGCACGTCCTTGTCCTCGACGGGGCCGAGCGCCGAGAGCACCGCCCGCTTCTCGCGGCGGTCGATCAACTGGCCGCCCCGCGAGAAGCGTTTGTCTTCGTACTCCTCGGCGACCTCGTCGGCTTGGTACCACTCCCGCCCTTTCACACACTTCGCCAGCCACGCACGGGATAAAACAGTGCTGGATGCGTCCGCCGCCCGGCCGGTCCGGGACCGCCGCAGATCACGCCTGCCCGGTGCCGGTCACCCGCAGCGGCTCCACACGGATGATCACTCGCTCGCCCTCCTCCTCCTCCCGGTTGGGGTACTCCTCGATGTTCATGTACTGCTGGGCGAGGGCGTCGGCGTGGTCGTCGGCGCCCTCGGCGGTGACCTCCTCTACGCGGCCGCGCACGGAGACGTACCGGTAGGGGTCGTCGGGGTCGATGATGTTCACGCCCACGAGTGGGTCGCGCTGGACGTTGCGCTCTTTCTGTCGGCCCCGCTCGGTGTTGACGAGCACGCGGTCCTCGCCGTCGTGTTCCTCGCGGTCGATCCAGACGACGGTCTGCTGGGGGGTGCCCGCGGGCATCACCGTCGCGAAGGTGGCGAAGTTCGGCTCGTCGAACAGGTCCTGAAAGCGCTCGGGGATGGCTTCGCCCATGCGCGGCGTTCGGACATGGCCGTCAAATGTGTGTCGCCGCCGCTCGCGGTCGTCCGGCGACGGAATGAGTAACAACGGGGAGTCGCCCTTACAGGACCTCGTCGAAGTCCTTGTGACCCTGGATGTCGACGCCCTCGTCGGTGATCTCCGCGAGGAACACGCCGTTGCCGGAGCCGGTGTCGCGCTCGACGGCGCTCTTTATTGCGCGTGCGGCGATCGTCTTTGCCTCCTCGTTCGAGAGGCCCTCTTCGTACTCCTGTTCGAGGGTGCCGTAGGCGAGTTGCAGACCGGACCCAGTGACGGTGTAGTCGTCGGCCATCACGCCGCCAGCGGGGTCGACCGAGAACACGTGGTGGCCCTCGTCGTCGACGCCGCCGAGAATGGGGTTGATGGCGAAAAAGGGACCGCCCCGGGCGAAGTTGCCCGCGAGCGTCGACAGCGCCTCGATGCTCATATCCTCGCCGCGCCGGGCCTCGTACAGGTCGACCTCAGCGCGGAGGTTCGAGATGAACGACTGTGCGCCGCCGACGGAGCCAACGAGGGTTAGCGCCGCCGTCGGGTGGATCTGCTCGACCTTCTGGACGTTCTTGTTGGAGACGAACCGACCGGCGAGCGAGGCGCGCATGTCCGTCGCGATAACGACGCCGTCGGCCGTGGTCAGGCCGGTCGTCGTCGTTCCGGTGCTGTTGACGTTCTCCAAGTCCTCTTGATCGACGGGGCTGTCAAGCGTACCCAACTCGGGCTCGAACGGGTCCGGACCGCTCGATCCGAGACTGGGCGGATCAGGCTGTCTCATCGACTCGACCTTACGCCCCGGCATATAAAAGGGCGGCGCTCGCCCGGACTACGACGACGCCTCGCGAGCGGTGTCCAGCGCCCCGCCGACCGCCGCCACGAGGCGGTGCACCGGCAGCGTGACCCCCACTTTGTCCAGCGCCACCGCCAGCGGCAGCATCGCGATACCCACCACGACGGTCATCTGGTACAGTGCGAACAGTGCGTAACGTCGGAGCCGGTCGATCATCGGCGGTACCCATAACCGCCTCTCACAGTACATAAACGCGTCGGCCCCAGGCCACCGGTGTCCGACGACCTCGTCCCCGAACGTCCCGGCGCTGTCCCCGTGTTAAACTACGGTTGTTCCCGAGCAAACTGGTGTGGTACTCGACCGCTCGAACATATAAACTCGGGTAGGCGACCCACCGCCCACGGGGCTGATGGGGACGGCCCACCTGAATAATACGTGTAACGTACGGACGGCTTCGCGGGTCGGAGCGGAACCGTAAGACCGTCACCACTCGGGTCCGAACCGGACGTATGAGCGACTACCTCGTCGGCATGGAGGCCGCGTGGCTGGTGCGTGAGGTGGGGTCAGTGGACGACGCGATAGGTGTGGCCGTCAGCGAGGCCGGCCGACGGTTGAACGACGCCGGCCTCGAGTACGTCGAGGTGGAGGTCGGCGCGACCGGGTGTCCCGCCTGTGGGGAGCCGTTTGACTCCGCCTTTGTCTCCGCCGGCACCGCCATCGTCGCGCTCACCCTGGAGATGGAGGTGTTCGGCGCGGACGGTGAGGACCACGCCGCCCGCATCGCAAAGAGCGAGATCGGCCCCGCGCTTCAGGACACCCCCCTCGAGGTCGTCCACACGGCCGAACTCGAGGGCGAGGAGGAGTAGGCGGCGCGACGGGCCGCCGGACAAGGGGCGGCGCGACGGGCCGCC
>CAZQHW010000153.1:0-2136 GCA_964593395.1 uncultured Halobacteriales archaeon | reverse complement strand
GGCGGCGCGACGGGCCGCCGGACAAGGGGCGGCGCGACGGGCCGCCCCGGAGCGGTACGCTTATTGATAACCTCGGGTAATCTCGCGTGTGCGACTCCCGACGCCGGAGGACCTGCGCGAGCGCCGAACCGAGCTCGACCTGACCCAGAGTGAACTCGCCGACCGGGCGGGCGTCTCCCAGCCGCTGATCGCCCGCATCGAGGGTGGCGACGTCGACCCGCGGCTGTCGACACTGCGGCAGATTGTCGAGGCGCTCGAGGCCGTCGAGGGCGACGTGGTGCGCGCCAGTGACCTGATGAACGAGGCCGTCGCTGCCGTTGCCCCGGACGACGCCGTCGCCCAGGCGGTCGACCTGATGGGCGAGCGCGGCTTCTCGCAGTTGCCGGTGGTCGACGGTGACACCCCCGAGGGGATGATCACGACGGCGGCCGTCCGCCACAGCGACGGCCCGCCCTCGGACCTGCCCGTCGCGGAGGTGATGGACCGCCGCTTCGCCACCGTCGAACCCGACGCCACGCTGGACGAGGTCGACGACCTCCTCGACCACTACCGTGCCGTGCTGGTCGTTGACGACGGCGGCGTCGAGGGCATCATCACCGAGGCCGACGTCGCCACCCGCTTCTCCTGACGCCGCGGTCGGCCCCCGTCGACGCCTCTCTCCTCCAGTCACGCCGGTACCGGCCAGCCCCCCCGGCCCGACCGCCGGGCCTTTTGCTCGGGCCTATGATGTGTGTGCGTGCGACTGGTCCAGGTCACCGTACCGGCGGGCAAGCGCGAGACTGTCCTCGCCGCGCTCGACGACGAGGGCGTCGACTACGTCGTCAGCGACGAGACCAGCGGTCGGGAGTACACCGCCGTCGTCAGCGTGCCGCTGCCCACAGCGGGCGTCGAACCCGTTCTCGAGGCGATGCGTGAGGCCGGCGTCGAGCGCGACGCCTACACGGTCGTGCTGGCGGCCGAAGCCGTCGAGTCGGAGCGGTTCGACCGACTGGTCGAGCGCTACGAGGAGGAACGCGACGAGGAGCGCATCGCCCGCGAGGAACTCCGCGCCCGTGCCCAGGACCTCGCCCCGTCGCTGCGAGGGTTCGTTCTTATGACCGTCGTCAGTTCGCTGGTCGCCACCGCTGGCCTTTTGCTCAACTCGCCGGCGACCGTCGTCGGGTCGATGGTGATCGCGCCGCTGATCGGCCCCGCGATGGCGGTCGGGGTGGGTACCGTCCTCGACGAGGACGACCTCACCCGCCGCGGCGTTCGCCTGCAGGCGGTGGGCCTCGTCCTCACGGTCGTCGCGGCGGGGTTGTTCGCCGCGGTGGTCCGCTTCGGCGGCATCGTCCCGCCTGGCCTCGACATCGTGGCCGTCGACGAGATCGGCGAGCGGATCGCGCCGGACGTGCTCACCCTGCCTATCGCGCTGGGGGCGGGCGTCGCCGGCGCACACAGTCTCCGGTCGGGCGTCTCGACGGCGCTGGTGGGCGTGATGATAGCCGTCGCGCTGGTGCCGCCGGCCGCCGTCGTCGGCATCGGGATCGCCTGGGGACTGCCCGCCGTCGCGCTGGGGGCGACCGTGCTCGTCTCGGTCAACGTGCTGTCGATCAACCTGGCGGTGCTGGCGACGCTGTGGTACTCCGGGTACCGTCCCGACCGACTGTTCCGGACCGACGAGGCCCGCACCGCCACCCTGTACCGTATCGCCACGCTCGCGGTCGCCATCGGCCTGCTCGCCGTGGTCCTCGGCGGGGTGACGCTGGTCTCCTTCCAGCAGGGGGCTGCCGAGCAGACCGTCCGCGATGAGACCCGCGCCGTCGTCGCCGACGTCGAGGGGGCCGAGGTCGTCTCCGTGTCGGTCACCTTCGCCCCGTTCGAACCCCGCGTCGAGCGCCTGTTCGACGCGGAGGTCGAGCGCGTGACCGTCACCGTCACTCGCGCGAACGACGTCCGCACCCCCGACCTCGCCGACCGACTCGCCGACCGACTCGCCACCGCCTCCGCCGGCGATGACATCGACGTCGAGGTGCGGTACATCGCGGTCGATCGCACCACCAGCGTAGAGGAGCCGACCACGCCGTCCGCTCCGTCCCCGTCGCTCGGGCCGCCCGGTCTCGCTCGCCCGACTGTCGCGCTCCCCTGACCCCTTTG
>CAZQHW010000152.1:0-6547 GCA_964593395.1 uncultured Halobacteriales archaeon | reverse complement strand
CCGCAGCGGGGCGGGGGCTTTCTGGGTCCCCTACGCAGCAACATCAACTGAAAACAGCGGGGCGGGGGCTTTCTGGGGCCCTCTCCCCGGTAGCCACAGCAACCCAAAGCGGCCAAGCGAACTTTCCGCAACAGCAAGTCCAACGGTGTCACTCCTCGACGCCCAGGTCGCCCGCCGAGATGGCGTCGGGCAGCAGGTCCCCCAACTGGTACACCACCGGTCCCTCGTCACCCTCGGACGGAGGCTCACACACCACCGGAAACTCCTCGTCACAGAACTCCGAGAGCGTCTGTCGGCACATCCCGCAGGGGAGCACGCCGTCGCCGGCGGCGGAGACGACGCCGATCCGCGCGAACTCGTGGTGGCCCTCGGCGACGGCGCGACCGACGGCGACCTCCTCGGCGTGCAGCGAGTTGCTGTAGTTGGCGACCTCGACGTTGCACCCGAGAGAGAGGTGGCCGTCGTCGGTCAGCAGCGCCGCCCCGACCTGGTACTCCGAGTAGGGGGCGTACGAACGCTCTACGGCCGCGCGGGCGGCGTCGAGCAGGTCCACGTCGTCGACGGCCGCGGGCGAGCGGGGGTAGCCAGCCGTGGGGTCGTCCATACCCCACGCTGGCCGCGCTCGGGACAAGTAGCCGTCGACAGTCTACCGCTCGGCGGGCGAGTCGACGACCACCACGTCGTGACGGCCGCGCCAGCGGTAGCGACGGCCACCCCAGACAAAGGTGCGACGGGCGAGGGCATAGACGAGCAGCGGCGCCTGGACGACGGCGGAGGGGAACGCGAGCAGGACCGTCGCCCGGCGCACGCCGAGCGACCAGTAGACGGCGCCGGCGAGAACGGTCAGCGCGACCGCCGAGGGAACGGGAAACAGCACCGCGAGGGCGGCGACGGCGAGTGATAGCGCCCCACCCAGGGCGAACCCACCCGAGGCGTGCTGGCGGGTGATCTGCACGAAGCGGACGTGTCGTTCGAGCGTCGTACGGAGCGACCCGCCGGCGGGGACGACCCGACCGCGACGCAGCGTCGTCACGTCGAGATGTTCGGCCAGGGTGGCGTCGTCGCTCATCGAGCGCCGGAGGTCCGCGGTCAGCGCCGCCACGTCGAGGTCGTCGCGCTCGAAGATCACGCCGCCGCCCCACGCGAAGCCCCCGCCGAGACTCCCGACGGTGACGTTGACGGCGTAGGTGGGTTCGAGCAGCGCCGCCAGCGGGTCTCGGCCGGCGTACACCGGCAGTTCGCTCACCGGGCCGTGACGCTCGTAGTCGGCGTGGAGGGTGTCGAGCCAGTCTGGCGGGTGGTGGAAGTCGTCGTCCGTCCAGACGCCCGATCGGTCGCGGCACGCTGCATCCCCGTGGCGATGGCGTTGGCCTTTCCCGAGCACCCGTCCGGGTCGCCGGCGACGACGAGGCTGGTCCGGCGCGGGAGCGGGTGGTCGGCGACGGGGTCTGCCTCCGTGTCGCAGACGACGAGCAGTTCGTCGCCCGCAAGCAGTTGCTCGGCCACCTCCGCACAGGCGTCGGTCCACTCGGTCGTCGGCAGGAGGACCGTCGTCGGCGGGCGTTCACTCATCGTCCGCGGCGTCGGCGACGGCACCCTCGACCACGGTGACCGCGGTGTCGACCAGCGCGTCGATCTCGTCGCTCTCGGCGTAGGTCCGGAGGTACGGCTCCGTGCCCGAGGGACGGACGAGTACCCAGGAGCCGTCGGACCGGTCGACCCGGACGCCGTACTCCGTGTCGACGCTGCCGGCGACCGCCTCTGGCAGGCGCTCGCCGACGAGTGCCATCGCCCGCTCCTTGTGGTCGTCCGGACAGTCGACGCTCACCTTGCGGTACGGTCGCTCGGAGACGGGGGCCCGCAGCGGGGCGAGTCCCCCAACCCTGGCGACAATCGTGGCGACGACCGTCGCCGTCGCCACGCCGTCGATCCACCCGCCCCAGGCGGTGTGGACGTGTTTCCACGGCTCGCCGGCGAAGACGACCCGGGTCCGGTCGCCGCCCGCCTCGCGCGCCGCGGCGACCCCCTCGTGCAGCGCGCCGAGGCGGACACGCTCGACCCGCCCACCCGCAGCGTCGACCCGTTCGTCGATCCGGCCGGAGGCGTTGGGTGTCGTCACCACCACCGCGTCACCCGCGTCCGACCGGCGGACGTAGTGCTCGGCGAGCACGGCGAGAACGGTGTCCTCGTGGACCACCTCGCCCTCACCGGTGAGGACGACCGTGCGGTCGGCGTCGCCGTCGTGAGCCAGTCCGAGGTCAAAGGGCGGCGCGTCGCCTGGGTCGTGGTCGCTTGCGTCTGCGTCGTCGCCCCGCCCGCTGTTCTCGGCGGCCACGAGCAGACGGCGGAAGTCGGCGAGACTCTCGGGCGTGGGCTTTGACTCGCGTGCGGGAAAGGCGCCGTCGACGTTCGCGTTGACCGCGACCACGTCGGCGCCGAGCGCACGCAGGGCGTACGGCGTGGCGACCGAGCCCACCCCGTTGCCACAGTCTACGGCGACGCGCAGTCCCGCGAGGGACTGGTCTCCGTCGGTCGTCCCCGTCCCCGTGCCGGGTCCCGTCGCCCCCACCCGGTCGGCGACGACGCCGCCGGCGCCCACCCGGTCGGCGTAGTCGGCCACGTCACCGCGGTAGTCCGGGAGCACCGAGTCGCGCTCGGAGACCCCCCAGTCGCCCCAGGCGACCGGGGACGTGGGGTTCTCGACCCGGTCGGCGACGCGGCGCTCGGCGTCGCGGTCGTACTCCACGCCGTCGACGAACAGTTTCAGCCCGTTGTCGGTCGGCGGGTTGTGGCTCGCGGTGACCATCACACCCCGGCAACCCCGCGAGGCGTAGGCCAGCGCCGGCGTCGGCACCTGCCCGACTCGCCGCACGTCGGCGCCGGCGGACGCAAGCCCCGCGGCGACTGCGTCCGCGAGTCCCCGTCCCGTCGTGCGGCCGTCCCGGCCGACGACGAACTCGTCGCCGTCCCGGCCGGCCGCGCGACCGACGGCGAGCGCCACCTCCGGGGTCACTTCCTCTCGGACCGGCCCGCGGATCCCCGCCGTGCCGAACAGACTCATTACCGCCGACTGCGCCGGGACCACACTTCAATCGCGCGGGTCGCGCCGGACGGGCGGATTCATTAAGCCCCAGCGGCCCATCGAATACACCGATGCCCCCCGTGGAGGTGGTCTGCTTCGACCTGGACGACACCCTCTGTGTCCATGGCCTGTCCGACCGGGAGTTCCACCGGCGGGCGTTCGACCGCGCCGGCGCGGACCCCCCGTTCACGCCCGCACAGTTGCGTGCCGTCGACGACGAACGTGTCGGGCCGTCGGGGACGCTGTCCGAGTTCTTCACCAACCTCTACCGGGCCGCCGCCAGACGGGTCGACGACGACGCGAGACCGGACGACGCGCTGCTCGTGGAGGCGGGCCGGCACGCGAGCGACGTGGCCGACGAGTCCGGGGTCAGGTTGCGTCCTGGGGCCGAACGGGCGCTTGGAGCCGCCACGGAGCGGTACCGAGTGGCGCTGGTCACGAACGGTCGACCGGTGACACAGCACTCGAAACTCGACGACCTCGGGATCGCTGACCGGTTCGACCGGACGCTGTGCTGTCACCCCGAGACCGGCCACCCACCGAAGCCGGACCCCGCACCCTTCGAGACCGTCGCCTCGTGGTTCGGGGTCCCACCGGAGCACTGCGTGGTCGTCGGTGACAGCCACGCGGCGGACGTCACCGGCGCGCACCGCGTCGGCGCTCGCTCGGTGTGGACGCCCGTCGACCGTTCACACGAGAACCCGCCGGCAGACCCGGAGCCGGCGCCGACCCGGCGGACGACGGACCTCGGGCGGGTGCCGGCGCTGGTGCAGTCGCTTGACGGAGAGTGAACCTGAGAACGGCGGGCCGGCGCTACAGTTCGACGCCGCTCGGGATGAGACTGTGCTTGCGCAACAGATTGCCCTCGTCGTTGTAGACGAGAAAGGTCCGCTTGTCGTAGGTGACGACCTCTTCGCCCTCGATCTCGACGCGGATCTGGTAGCGGGCGTCGTCGTCGGGTGCTTCCTCGCCGTAGCGGCGGGCCGCGCGAACGAACGACATCACCGTGTCGGCGTCTTGGTTGAGTTCGAGAACGAACTCGCCGGTGACGCGGTTGGTGAGGCTGACGACGCCCTCGGCGTCGGGATCGTCCAGCGGCGTCCGCAGGCGGTAGGCGGCGTCGGTCTCGTCGGCGCTTAGTGGTACGTCTTCGTGTCCAGTGAGGCGCGTTCGGAGCGTCGAATCCGGACCGTCGAAGTCGATCACTACTCGGGGCTTGCGGGGCTCCCCCTCACCGTCAAGCCACTCGACGTCCTCGATCTCCAGGCTGAAGTAGTCGCGCCTCATTCCGTACACCACCGTTGATCCCCTGGTGATATGAACGTAACGCCCTCACTGACTGGATTACAGCGATAGCTGGGATCGCAGTTCGAGTGTCTCAGTTCCATTGCGGTCATCGTTGGGTTCGTTTTATTATGTTCTTTGATGATATATCCCCGACAGATTCCGGTTGTCCGCGTAGCCTCGACCGACCACCCCTTTTGACCGCGGAACACGCTCGTCCGGCGTAGCGGTGAGCCTGCGTAACTGCTCCATCCTCAGGTGTCGCAGTGTTTCTCCGGTGATACCTCGGGCGGCGCGCGCCAGACCGGGAGCGTCGTTCGCCGGACGCCGTGTCGGTGAACGGTGCCCGGATCTTCACGCGCCGCTCGGAGTCCAAACCGTCGTGTCACCGCGACCTCGACCCGCGTGTCCGGCGTCGGCGACTCCGTCACCACACGGCGGGACCGACGGGCACGGGTCGCCACCACGACCGAGACGGCGGCAAGGGCCACGGCTCCGGCGTATCCGACGTCACGAGCCGTCTGCGGCAGGTCGTCACGTCGGGTCGACGCGGTGCCGTCCCGGCCTGGGGTTTATACTGCGGCCGCTCCGAGCGGGGGCCGAAGATGGCACCTTGGGTCAAGCCGGAGTACGCGAACGAACTCGCCGTCCTGTCGGCGTGGCTGACCGTGTTGCTCCCCTGGAACGTCAACTACACCGCCGAACTCGTCGGCGAGGGGCGTTTTCTGTTCGTCCGTTTTCCGTTTTTCCAGGTGCGGTACAACTTCGGCGTCCCGATCGGACGGGCGATCCGCCTCGACAGCCCACTGGGTGCCGCACAGTTCCAGTCGGGCGGCGGCAGTCTCGCGCTGCCGTACTGGATCTGGACCGGCGCGGCGGTCGTCCTCGCCGGGGCGGTCGCGCTGTCGGTCGTGTTCTACCTGCGCGAGGAGTGGGTCGAGACCTGGCCGGTCGACCCCGTTCGGGTGATGGGGACGACCCTCGGCGTCGGCGCGCTCGGCCTGGGTGCGTCCACGTACTACCTGTACACTCAGGGGTTTCCCGGACTGAAGATGCCCCTGGGACTGGTGTTGATCGCGGCACTTTCGCTCGTGTTGCTGGTCGTCGACCGCAGCGACCGCGTCGGTCCCGACCCGGACCCCGAACCCGACCGTGACCCCGAAGGCACCTGACGAAGCGGCTGGCCGCCCTGTTTAAGTTCCGTCGGCCGCTACTCAACTACCATGTCAGGAGACGCCGACGGGTCGCCGGCGGAGATGCCGGGCCGCGAGGCCGTCGGCGAGTCGACGACGAGCAGGCTCTCGCTCGTGGACCGGATCCGCCGCGGACTCGAGGTGTTGCGGGGGGCCGGCGTCGACTTGGCGCCGTACGAACCGGACGACGGAGCGCTCGTCACCTTCGACGGACTGGCCGGCTACGAGGAGGTCGACCGCTACTGGCTGAACGCGCCGTACTCCTTTGTCTCGATCAACTACAACCCCGACGAGAACACCCACTTCTACTACGTCGTCGAGCCGGAACTCGACGAGGACGAGTACGAACTGCTCGAGATGTTGTTCGACGACGTGCGCGACCCGCTGGTGTACCGCGAGGAACTCTCGACCGAGGAGAACGAGGTCGAGCGCCTCCTGCGGGACGCACTGGGTGACTATCTCGACCGCTACGGCGTCAACGTCGACGCCCGCACGGCGCACAAACTGTTTTACTACCTCTACCGTTCGTTCCGCGGGTACGGTCGGCTGGACCCGATCATGCACGACCCCCACGTCGAGGACATCTCCTGTGACGGCTACGACCTGCCGATCTTCGTCTACCACGAGAACTACACCGACATCGAGACGAACGTCAGCTTCGACCAGGAGGACCTCGACGACTTCGTCGTGCGCCTCGCCCAGCAGTCTGGCCGGCACATCTCCGTCGGCGAACCTATCGTTGGGACGACGCTGCCGGACGGCTCCCGGGCGGAACTCGCCCTCGGCGAGGAGGTCACCCCGCGCGGTTCGGCCTTTACAGTGCGGAAGTACGCCGAGGAGCCGTTCACGCCGATCGACCTCATCGAGTACGGCACCTTCGACGTCGAACAGATGGCGTACCTCTGGCTGGCCATCGAGCACAACAAGTCGCTCATCTTCGCCGGCGGCACCGCCTCCGGGAAGACCACCTCGATGAACGCCGTCTCGA
>CAZQHW010000151.1:0-6558 GCA_964593395.1 uncultured Halobacteriales archaeon | reverse complement strand
GAAGGCGCCCGGTGGGAGAAAGTCACCGAGACGGTCGAGTGTCACCTGTACGGTGTGTTCTATGGTGTCCTCCTCGTTGTACGCCGGCAGGACGACACTCACGGCGACGTCTAAGCCGGACCCCGGCGGGGCCGCGCCGAGTGAGTCGTCGGACTCGGAGCGCTCGCTGCCACCACCCATCTCCGAGTCCCGTTCCATCACCTCCGCGTGGTCCGCGTGCGGGCATGAACCTTCTGGACTCCGTGCCAAGCGTCGGGAGCCGTACCACCGACGGGGCGCAGGCGGGGCGTGGCGGGGCCAGTCCGCCGACACTGCGGAGAAATTCACACGACGGCGGCGGGTTAGTCGAGCGTACCAGACGGCCTATGTGGGGTGGCGTCGATCGTGTAGACATGAGTACGACTGCCACGGGCGGGGACCTCACGGCGAAACAACGGCGCATCCTCGAGTACCTCAGGGCCGAGGCCGACGACCGCACGTACTTCAAGTCACGGCTGATCGCGGAGGACCTGGGAATGACGGCAAAGGAAGTCGGGGCGAACATGACCGCGCTGTTGAGCGCCGACACGGACGTGGCCGTCGAGAAGTGGGGGTACTCCTCGGGGACGACCTGGCGCGTTGTTCAGGCCGACTGAAGCTGCTTGAGGTTGACGTCCTCGTGGCCGTCCGCCTCGGCGCGTTCGCGGGCCTTCTGGACCGCTCGCTCGGTGTTCGTCACGCCACCGTCGACGTCCACGGTGTACGTCACCACGTCCTCCTGGTCGCCGATCCACAGTTCCACCTCGACGTGTGCCATAGTCGTTGTCGAGAGGGGGCGTAAAAAAGTAGTTCCGGTGGGCGGAGCGAGATGGGTAACGCACTTGGGGCCACCCGCCGGGGAGATCGTATGTTCAGATCGGGTGCGTTCGTCGCCGACCGCGTGTCGCCGGTCGAGTCGGAGCAGGTCCAGCCAAACGGTGTCGACCTCACCGTCGCCGCCGTCCACGAGCAGCGCGACTCCGGGTGGATCGGCCGCGAGGACAAACTCGTCGGCGACCGGACCCCCATCGAACCCGACGAGGTCGGCGAACAGGTGCCGCCGACGTACTACCTCGAACCCGGCGGGTACGTCGTCGAGTACGGCGAGGAGATCGGCGTCCCCGAGGAGCATCTGGGGTTCGTGCTCCCGCGGTCGACGCTCCTGCGCAACGCCTGCACGCTAGAGACGGCGGTGTGGGACGCCGGCTACGAGGGTCGTGGTGAGGGGTTGCTGGTCGTCCACAACGACATCGCTATCGAGCAGGGGGCCCGCGTGGGTCAGTTCGTGCTCGCCGCCGCCGACCACGCCGGGACGTACGACGGCGACTACCAGGGCGAGCGTCTCTAGGTGTCGTCGGGGTTCGTCTCCGCGGTGTCGGGGTCCACGTCGATGTCGGCAGGCGTGGCGGGACCCGATTCGGTGGGCGTCCGACTCGCGGGCATGTCGACCCGGTCTTCGCTGAGTACCTCGTGAACGACATAAAAGGCGACCATCACCGACAGCAGGAGGATGGCGATCGCCGAGGCGTTTACAAACACCTCTCCTGCCGTGTCGTAGGTTCCCGGGTTGAACCCGATCACCTTCCGGGCGATCGCGACCAGACTCGCGTCGATGATGATCCGCACGATCGTCTCCTCCCGGGTGAAGGCGACGACGGTGCGAAACACCTCGACGATGATGAGCAACAGCAACACCGTGTCGAGAAAGCTGACGACGTTGGGGATCTCGAACACCTCGCCGCTCCGGATCGACCCGACTATCTGGAGGCCCAGGTCGTACAGTCCGATGGCGAACAGGAACACGAGCACGACACCGGTCAGCAACTCGAGCAGTTCCATCACGAGTTCGGAGGCGTTCACGGCCCGGGAGACCGCATGCTGCACCCGTCCCTCACGCTCGCCGGACTCCGCGGTCGCCTCGCCCGACGCCATGGCCCATCCTCGGTCGTCACGATTAATAACCCCCCCGACCGCGTCACACGGGTCAGGCGTCCTCGACCGCGAAGTACCGGTCGTAGTGGTCCGAACAACCGGGATTGAACGCCACACCGCACTCGGGGCAGGCGGTTACGCCGAGGTAGTCGTCGATCCGCAACTCGGTTTCACAGGCCCCACACAGCACCCCGCGCCGGTCGAACGATCCTGCCGGCCACACGGCCGGTTCGTGGTCGGTGACCGCCCGGTGACACCTGAAACACGGGTAGTACCGGTCACAGCAGCGAAACCGGATCGCCACCACGTCTCGGGGCCCGTCGTAGTGCCGGCACCGCGTCTCCCCGTCGACGTCCAGCCCGCGTACCACGACGTCGCCGACCCGCTCCATACGATCCCGCCACGGCCGACAGGCTTCGGTGTTCCGGACACCGCCAACACCCGGCGGCTGGCTTTTTCTGTCACAGTTTTATATTAGGAATATAACACGAAGATTCTTACTAAAAGAGAATAAATGTAACGATACACATGAACTGTCGAGTCGTCGTTGAGGCCGCCGTGCCGGTGTACGACGTGGAGACACCGGACGAGGCAGTCCGGATCGCTATCTCGAAGACGGGTGAGATGCTGAACCCGGACCTCAACTACGTCGAAATAAGTGAGGGCAGTCGCGTGTCGCCCTCGGGCGAGGAGTTGCAACCGGCCTTTATTGCCGCCGACGAGGCACTGGTCGCCCTAGAGTTGGAGATGACCGTGTTCAACGTCGAGCGCGAGGAACACGCCTCTCGCATCGCTCGCAAGGAGATCGGCCAGCGACTCGACAACATCCCGCTCGAGGTGCTCGAGGTCGAGACGCTTCAGGAGGACAACGAGACCGAGGACGAGGAAGACGAGTCCGCGGACGCCCCCGAGGACGAGATCCGCTCGGTCGAGAGCGCGGGCGACGACGGCGACGACGACGAGGTCCTGCCGGAGTTCGAGGACCTCATCGAGTGACCGCCGCCTGAATTAACCGTCTCGCCGTCGACCAAATTTGTAATTCAACCAACACTTAACCGTGTAGAGGCGCTGGTCCAGACATGGCACTCGTTGACTCACTCGTCGTCCTGGCAGTAAGCGTCCTGATCGGAGCACTTGGTATCTACGTCGGCGCACGGGTGATAGCCGACCACGACGACTACTCGTACGCCATCGTGACGGCGGTGATCGGCGCGGTCGTATGGGCCGTCGTGGCCTTCTTCTTCGGGTGGGTCCCGCTGTTGGGCCCGGTGCTGGCCCTGTTCGCGTACGTTCTCGTCATAAACAGCCGCTACCCTGGCGGCTGGGTCAACGCCGTCGGCATCTCGCTTGTCGCCTGGGTGGCTGCTCTCGCCGTGTTGTACGTGTTGGCGGCCATCGGTGTCAGTAGCTTCGAGGCCGTCGGCGTGCCCGGAGCCTGATCCGGGCGACCGTCGTCGGGCGTCTTCTGTGACAGCGTGACCGCGCCACCGGTTGCGGTCCGTCGCGTTACGGTGGACAGTGCGCGAGACGACCACGACACGGGGAGCGACGGCCGAACCGTGGTCGCGGCACCCTGGCCGCTGCGGGTGTCGGCCCGCCGGAGTCGAGACGGCGACGCCAGGCGGTCCGGTGGACCACGCCAGGGAGGGTCACGGAGAGCGCGGTCGCTACCGGGGTTGGTGGCTAGTCGGTACGCGACGGAGAACTCAGTCGGCAGTCGCGGCGACGGTCTGTTCGTCCTCGACCTCGGAGACGATACCGTCCGCGATAGCGAACACTGCTGTCTTGTGGTCGGTTTTCGACTTGTGGATCGATGTCGGTCGTACCCCGAGAGACTCGTACTCGGTCATGGCCGGTTCGTCGCCGGTCCACTCCTCAAATTGGTCGGAGACCTCTGCGAGCAGTCCATGCAGATGGATGAGCTCCTGCTTCTTCATGAGTCGAACAATGGTAACCGATGCACGCATATATTCTTACTCCGACAACTGTTACCACACGTCGGGCTCGTGAGGACGGCTCGCGACCGTTCGTGTCGGGCGCGTGATCCGGTGTGCCTTTAGGCGTCGATCTGCCAGTTTCGGTATGGACTACGACGAGCAACTCGACCGGGCGCTGTCGGAGACGCCAGACATCGAGGGCGAGGGCGACCGGTTCGACGTCCCCGACCCCGACGTTCGTCAGGAGGGTAACGTCACCGTCTACGAGAACTTCCAGGCGACGGTCGACGCCCTCGGGCGCGAAGACGACCACGTCCTGAAGTTCCTCCGCGACGAGGTCGGGACCAGCGGTCACATCGACGAGAGCGGTCGCGCCCGTCTGACGGGGTCGTTCGACGCTCGCCGCGTCGGCGAGGCCCTGACGGCGTACACCGAGGAGTACGTCCGCTGTTCGGAGTGTAGCCTGCCGGACACCCGCCTGGAGGTCGAGCAGGGCGTGACGATCCTCCGGTGTGAGGCGTGTGGCGCTCGCTCGGCGACAAAGAACTGAGCGGCCCGCAGCGGCGGGCCAGGGAGACGACGAGAAAACGTCAGCCGAACTGTTTGAGCGTGCGGAGGTCGTACTCTGTGCGGGTGAACTCGGCAGTAGGCCGGGTGGTCCCGCAGTCGGGGCACTCGTGAGTGTCGTCCGCGGCGGGCAACCCGCCGGGGTTCAACTGCCAGTCCTTCTTGCAGGACGGACACAGCAGTCGGACGTACGTCTCCTCCATAGCCCCCCGAAAGGCGGCGACAGACAAAAAACCCGGCCCGCACTCAGACGGTGAACAGTTCGGAGTCGGGCACCGACAGCAGTCCGATCCGGGCGCCGGCGTCGAGCCATGCGTGACCGTAACTGAACGCCGCCAGGGCGTTGACGGGGTCGTCGTTCGACCGGAAGTGGCGGCCGTCCTCGAGGTAGGCGGCGGCCATCTCGGTGAGTTCTGCGGTCGCCTCACCGAGTGGCGTGTCCTCGGGGGCCGCGGGCTCTGCGGCCGCCAGCGCCTCCGCTAACAGGCGCTCGTAACGGTCGGTCTTCTCCGCGAGGTCGGCGGGCATGGTCGTGCGAGGGACGGCGGGAACTTCACTCCCGGGTCACACGAACAACAGCCCCTGGGGCATCTCCTGCGAGGGAGCGAACAGCAGGGTCCCGATGAGGATCGCGTTGTACAGGCCGTGTGACAGCGACGGGACGACGAGGTTGTCGCTGTACTCGTACACCACCCCGAACACGAGTCCCGGGATGAACAACACGCTCAGCGAGACGGCGGTCGCCGCCGGCGACGCCCCGAGGTAGACGAGGATGTGCGCGGGGGCAAAGGCGAGGTTCGCAAGGACGATCGCCGCCGGCGTCGAGAACTTCTCGGTCAACGTCGTCTGGATAACGCCACGGAACAGCAGTTCCTCGCCGGGGCCGACGATGAGCAACATCACCGGGATGGCCGCAAGCGCCACCTCGGTCTGCCGGAGCAGTTCGGTGTCGCCGCGCTCGGCGGCGGGCAGGTCGAGCAACTGGATCACCTGAAGACAGGCAATCACCAACACGAACACGCCGACGAGACCGGCGACCGCGACCCCGATGTCTCGCCCGGACGGCCGCCGGACCCGCAAAAAGGACAGGTCCAGATTCCGCCAGCGGAGGTACGCGAGCGTGACAAGCGGGAAGCCCAGTCCCTGCAGCGAGACGACCTGCACCAGAAAGAACACCACGCCGGGGTTGTCCGGGTCGACGAGTCCCACCGAGAGGGAGGCAAACAGCGCGGGCAGCAACAGGAGTCCACCGACCACGAACCCCGCGACGCCCACCCCGAACACGGCGAGTGTCGTCAGGAGTGGCCCACCGAGGTCCGCGCTCTGACCACCACGGACACCGCCCGGCGGATCGGCCGTCGATCGGCTCATACCTGATCCGGGTCCTGCCGGGACAAAAGAGCCGCGGTAGGGGTCGGTCTCGCCCGGGCCAATCGCGGGCGCGAACCGGTCAGAACTCCTGCAAGGTGGCCTGCTGGCCGGCGGCGAGTTCGGACACCCGCCGCAGACGGCGCGCGGAGAGCGGCAACTGGCTCGACAGCGTCTCCAGTGCGCCCGACAGTGACTCCGCCCGCCCGGGGCGCCCGTCAAAGGCGTTGCGCACCGTCTCGCGCACCACCCACACGCCGCTCGGTCCCCAGTAGTCCTCGGTGACCTCCCGCAACACGAGTGCCTTCGCCCGGCGACCCCGCTCTGCGAGCGCCTCCAGTACGCCGAGGCGGGCGGCGTAGTACGCCCCGGCGGTCTCCTCGGCGTAGCGGGTGCGGCCCTCGAACCCCTCGTAGTCCGTCGCCACCCAGTAGGAGTCGTCCTCGGGGTTCCAGACGCTGCCGGGTGCCTTCATCTCGGCGAGTTCGAACTCCCACGCGCCAGGGACGAGCACCACCCAGAAGCGGTTGCCGAGGAACTCGTTGTGCCACACCTCGACGCCGCTGACGGAGGGCTCGTTGCGGATCTGCCCGCGGAGGTACTGTGAGACGGTGTCGTCGACCGCCGTTATCGACCATCGCGTCGGGACGAGCCGGCGGTTCTCTCGCTTGCCGAGTGCGCCCGCCGACAGCACCGTGTTGATGTCGTACACGTCCAGCCCACGGCGGTAGAGGTA
>CAZQHW010000150.1:0-6666 GCA_964593395.1 uncultured Halobacteriales archaeon | reverse complement strand
CACCTCGCCCGCAAAGTCGCCGTACGCCGGCAACAGGGTGCCGCGGTGGAACTCGCTCTGGTACAGGTCCTGTGTGATCGACTCCAGGGCGGGGTCCGTCGAGGACTCCACGCCGGCCTCTTCGACGGCGTCCCGGGCCGGCACGTCGCCGTACCCCTCGATTGCCAGGATCGGCACGGGTTCGATGTCACGGACGCGCTCGGGGTCGATCCCGTACTCGGTCAGTTCGTCCGCCCGGTTCTGGACCTCCCGCAGCGCCAGGTAGTCGTCCGGTGAGTGTGCGGGCACGGACATGACGACACCGGTGGCGTTGTCGGCGTCGACGAACGCGGCGGGCAGAACGACCACGCGGTCGCCGGTGACGGGGTTCTCGACGTCGGCGCCGACCAGTCGTTCGCCCGCGAACCGCTCGTGGACCTCGACCGAGCGCCCCTGCAACTCGAACTTCTCGGCGGCCTCGCTCGACATCACCCACGTCTCGCCGTCGACCGTGGCGCGGGCGTACTCCGCCTCGGGGTCGACGTAGGCGTTTGTCACGCCCCGGACGGTCTCCGGGCGCAGCGTCGCCATCGGCAGGACCGCGTCCGACAGGGCGTCGTCGCTCTCGTCTCCCTGGCGGCCGGCGTACTCGAAGCGGATCAGCGTGAACTCCTGGAACTCGGCCTCCTCGCCCTCCAACAGGTCGTGGGTGGTGACCGGTTGGCGCTCGTTGGTACAGAAGTTCACCGGGTGCAGGCCCTTTTCCAGCAGACCGCGCTCTTTCAGCGTGCGGTACTGCCAGGAGACGAACTTCGAGTAGCGCTCGTCGCTGGTGGTGAACTCCCGGCGCCAGTCCACCGACAGGCCCAACTGCTTCATGCCGCGCTTGTAGGAGGCGTCGGCCTCCTCGGCGAAGTAGCGGGCGTACCCCTCCGGCGTCTCCAGTTTCGACAGGTCCGACTCGGGAACGTTGAACGCGCCGGTCAGCGTCTCTATCTGGTCGGGATTGCGCTCCTTGACGCGCTCGACGGCGCCGACGATGGGCGTGCCGGTGAAGTGCCAGGCCATCGGGAACAACACCTGGTCGCCCTGCAGTCGGCGGAACCGGGCGTACACGTCGGGCACCAGGTACGTGCGGGCGTGGCCGACGTGCATCCCACCGCTGGGGTACGGGTACGGCACCGTCAGGAACGTTGGGTCCTCGCCGTCCTCGGGGTCGGGTTCGTACCGCCCGGACTCCTCGAAGCGTCGTCGCCACTCCGCCTCGACCTCGTCGTGGTCGTACGACCGCCCCTCCTCCGGGGCGTCGTCCACGTCCGTGCTCATATCTCCTCCTGTGGACGCCCCCCTAAAATACCACGCGCACTGACTGCCCACGCTGTCAGGCTCCCCGCTCACGCTCGCCGCCGACACGCTCAGGTGACGCCGGGTCCACCGGTCGTCGTGGGAGAGCACGCACGTCGGGTGCAAGAACGCCTGCGGGACCGCCTCGCGGAGCGGCGGGGCGAGTGGCGCACGGAGGAGCGGGTCGCAGGCACGCCGGTCGACGTGGTCGGTCGCGCTCCCGCCGGCGAGGCGACGACCCGGCTCACGCTGGTCGAACTGGAGTGGCGCCGTGCGGACCCGGCGGACAACGCCGCGAAGCTGT
Organism: uncultured Halobacteriales archaeon; assembly: GCA_964593395.1. Lineage (GTDB taxonomy): Archaea > Halobacteriota > Halobacteria > Halobacteriales > SW-7-71-33 > SW-7-71-33. The sequence continues at coordinate 5,039 of CAZQHW010000150.1, read as the reverse complement.
TTCGTCACCTCGACGAGGGTTTCGCCGGCGACCGTCCGGTGCGCGTCGTGCAGGTGTTCACCGGGTTCTACGACCTCGTGGGCGGCGGGCACTCCTCGAAGCGGGCGAACGCCGAGTTCGTCGGTCGTGCGGCGGCCGAGCGTCTAGCGCGGGTCACCTACCGGGCGGTCGACCTCGCGCTCGACCCGCCCAAGCGCGGCGGCGACCTCCCCGGGGGGTGGCGCGAGGCGGTGGACGAGGCGGCCGGAGACGTGTAGTTCGCAGGGCCTCCCCGCGAGACCCGCGGTCAGGCGGCAGGATCCGACGAGGTGGCGCCGTCGTGACCGCGACCGAAACGAACCCCGCACGTCCCGGGGCGGCGCCAGCAGACGGCTCGCTCGCCGCGTTGGTCTCAGATCACCGCTCCCGGCAGAGAGACCGCCTTTTTTTACCGTCGTCCCTCTACATCTCTACGATGTCCTCGGACGAGGGGCGGGCAGAGGCCGTGGCGCTCGAGCGCCTGCAACAGCTCGGCCTGTCACAGTACGAGGCACAGACGCTCGTCAGCCTGGTCCGACTCGAGACGGGGACGGCAAAGGACATCGCCCAGGTCGACGACGTTCCCCGGACACGGGTGTACGAGGCGGCCGAGCGGCTCCACGAACTGGGACTGGTCGACATCCAGCACACGACTCCGCGGAAGTTCACCGTCATCTCCCAGGAGTCCATCGTCCGCACACTCGAGGTCAGACGGGAGAACACGATCACCGACCTCGCGGAGAACCTGGAGGAGATCGGGCCGGCCGAGCCCCGGCGCGAGCAGTTCGGCGCCTGGACGGTCACGGGGCGGGAGGCGGTGGCCGCCCGCACCGACGAGTTCATCGCCGACGCCGAGGAGCAGATAGTCTACATGACCGTCGACGACCGGCTCACCGGGGAGCACCTCGACCGACTCGCGGCGGCCGAGGACGACGGCGTCGACATCTACCTGGCGGGGGTCTCCGAGGACGTCAAAGAGCGCATCGAGGATCGGGTGCCGTCGGCCACGATGTTCGACACGCTCTGGGCGTGGCGTGACACGCCCGCAGCGAGCCTGCTGGTCTGTGACGAGCAGACGGCACTGGTCAGCGCGCTCACCGAGACCTCCTCGGGCGGGCAAAACGTCGAGGAGACGGCGATCTGGGGGGCCGGCGAGCGGAACAGCCTCGTGGTGGTCCTCCGGGCGATCTTCACCTGGCGACTCGACTCCGAGGACTTGTCGTAGGCCGGTGCTGCCGGCGACAAACGACCCACCGCGGCCGACCGCAGGGAGGCCGCGGGTCCTTTCCCGTATTGTTTGTCGAGGGGCGGCTCCGCCGACTAAAAAAAGGTGGGGACGCTCAGTCGTCCTCGATCTCGATCGTCCGGCCCTCCTCGTCGTGCTCGCGGGGGAGGGTGACGGTGAGGACGCCGCCGTCGAGGGAGGCCTCGACGGACTCCTCGTCAACGGGTTCGGGCAGGCGTACCGAGCGGGAGACGCTGGTGCGGGTGCGCTCCCGGCGGACCGTCCGAACGCCCTCGTCGTCCTCCAGTTCGACGTCGGTCTCGCGCTCGGCGTCGATCCGCAGTTGGCGGTCGGTGACGGTGAGGTCGATCTCGTCGGCGTCGTACCCCGGCAGGTCGACGGTGACGACGAACGCCGCCTCGGTCTCGCGGACGTCGACCGGCACCGAGCGGTCGAAGGTCATCCCCTCCTCGACCTGCTCTGACATCCGCTCTAGCAACTCCTCGATGTCCTCGAACGGGTTAGCTCGCATGACATTCTGTCCTTTGCGCGGGAGGATAATAAGTTCTGTCCTCTCGGTGGGGGCACAATCCCGGCGGGCGGATCCGGGGGTTTAAACTGGAAACCGGGTTGTGATCGCTCGTGACCGAGCCCTTCGTCGTCGGGGTCGCGGGCGGGACGGGCGCGGGGAAGACCACCCTCGTCCGTCGGGTCGCCGAGCGGCTCTCGGCCCCGGTGACGCGGGTGTCACTGGACGACTACTACCGGCCGCGTGAGGCACTCGACACCGGAGGCGACGTGAACTACGACCACCCCTCGGCGTTCGACTGGCCGTTGCTGACCGAGCATCTGGACCGGTTGCGGGCCGGCGAGACCGTCGATGCCCCGGAGTACGACTTCTCGCTCGACGACCGCGTCGGCACCCGGCGGGTGGAGCCGAGTGCGGTGGTCCTCGTCGAGGGCATCCTCGCGCTGCACGACGCGCGGGTCCGGGACCGGTTCGACCTCCGCGTGTACGTCGAGACCGACGCCGACGTGCGGGTGATCCGCCGGGTGCGCCGTGACGTGGTCGAGCGCGACCGCGACGTGGAGGGGATCGTCGACCAGTACCTCTCGACGGTGAAGCCGATGCACGAGCAGTACGTCGCGCCCACGAAGCGCGAGGCCGACGTCGTGATCCCCGAGGGCGCCAACGAGCGGGCGGTCCGGTTGCTCGCCGACCGCCTGCGGGCCGCCCTCGCCGACGACCACGCCGGGAGCGAGCGAGTCGACACCGCAACCGACGGCGGCCGCTGAGACCGCACGTTCCCCGGTCGGCGCGACCGCCGATCCGTACGGCTTTTGAGCGGACCGGAACTGTCCCGTGCATGGAGATAGCGATACTCGGCGGCACGGGTGACATCGGCGAGGGACTGGCGCTGCGGTGGGGCCGTGACACGGACCACGCGGTCGTCGTCGGCTCCCGTGAGAAAGAGCGCGCTCGCTCGGCGGCCGAGGCGTACCGCTCCCGACTCGAGAAGCGAGGCCACGACGCCGCGATCGAGGGCGCGGAGAACCCCGCGGCGGCGGCGGGCGCGGACGTCGTGGTCGCGGGCGTCCCGCCGTACCACGTCGCCGACACCGTCGAGGCGGTCGCCGACGGTCTCTCCGGGGTGTTGGTGAGTCCCGCCGTCGGGATGCAGCGCGACGAGGCGGGGATGCACTACCACCGCCCCGGCGCCGGCAGCGTCGCGGCGGTCGCCGCCGACGCCGCGCCCGACGACGTCCCGGTCGTGGGCGCCTTCCACCCCATCTCCGCGCACCGCCTGACGGATCTGGACGCCGAGTTGGGGCTCCACGTTCCCGTCGTCGCCGACGACGACGCCGCTCGCGAGACGGTGATCGAACTCGCCGACGAGATAGAGGGACTCGCGGGCATAGACGCCGGACCGCTCGCGAACGCTCCGGAGATCGAGGGGCTGACGCCGCTCCTGATCAACCTCGCGGCGCGCAACGATGACCTCGCGGACCTTGGCGTGCGTTTTGAGTGATCAGATGAGGTCGGCCTCGTCGAGCCGCTGGACGAGGTCGTCGACGTAGGCGTCGACGCTGTTGTAGGGGTCGTTCTTCTGTATCTTCGTGTCGAGTTCGAGAACGGTCACGCTGAACTCGCCGACCTCGACGCGTGTCGTCGGCCCGTCGGGGAGCGCCGGCAGAAAGTCCGTCCCGTCCGTGACCGGGTAGTCGGCACCCTCGAACACCGTCTGCAGTCGCTCGCGGAGCCTGGCCCGCTGGTCGTCGTCCAGGTCGGCCATTCGTCCGTGTTTCAGTTCGTCCGAAGGTAAAGCGATCGGCCGGGCCGCTCACCCGAGCACCACGTCGAGGTACAGCATCACGACGACGCCGATCATCAGGCCGAGTGTCGCCACGCGCTCGTGGCCCCTCGTGTGGGTCTCGGGGACGATCTCGTCGGCGATGACGTACAGCATCCCGCCGGCGGCAAAGCCCATCACGTACGGGAGCAGGGGGTTCGCCACCCCGACGGCGACGGCGCCGAGAACCGCGAGCGGCACCTCCACCAGCCCCGCCCGGATCCCGGTGAGCGCCGCGTAAAACGAGCGGTCAAGGCCGGCGTTGACCGCGGCGACCGACACCGCCAGTCCCTCGGGGACGTTCTGAACGCCGATAGCCAGCGTGAGCGCCATCGCGTCGCCCAGCGTCGCCGCCTCGCCGGTGCCGGTCGCCGCGGCGCCGTACCCCACGCCGACCGCCAGCCCCTCGGGCATGTTGTGCAGCGTGATCGCGACGATGAACAACACCACGCCCGCGAGGCGCTCGTCGAGCACCGCCTCGCCCCGGTCGGCAGTGTTCGAGTCCACCCGGCGGGCGCCGGTGACGAGGTAGTGGACGTGTGGCACCCAGCGGTCGGCCTGGTCGAGCAGCGCGGCGCCGATTAGGACCCCGGCGATCACCTCCAGGGGACCGCCCTCAGGGTGCTCGATACCGGGGAGAACGAGACTCGTGTACGCCGCCGACAGCATCACCCCCGCCGCGAACCCCAGGGCGGCGTCGAGCGACCGCTCGCTCGGGTCCCGCCACACGAGCACGACCGACGCCCCGAGCAGGTTCATCGCCGCGATCACCAGGCCCGCGACGAGCGCCTGCACCACCGGGTCGGTCCCCGCGAGGTCGACGAACACGCGCTCGGCATCAGTCCCGACCTGCACCCGTCCCCGTAGACGCCGACCGGACTTGAATCGCCGGGGCAGAGCACACGGCGTCTCGGACACCGCAGTCGGCCGACAGCGGTGTGTTTAACCGGCCCGATCGGCAACGATCGTCGATGAGTTCCGGGGAGTCGATCGAGGGGTCGGTGTTCGACGCGTTGCACCCCGAGGTGCGGGCGGCGCTCGCCGAGCGGGGGTTCGAAGAGCCGACCGCCCCACAGCGACTCGCAGTCGAGCCGATAGCCGACGGCGAGGACACGCTCGTCGTCGCCCCCACCGGCAGCGGCAAGACAGAGACTGCCATGCTGCCGGTGCTCTCGACCGTCGCCGCGGAGCGGGCCGACCGGTCGCCGCCGCCGGGCGAGGACGAGCCACAGACGCCGTTCGGCATCTCGGCGCTGTACGTCACGCCGTTGCGGGCGCTGAACCGCGACATGCGCGAGCGCCTGGAGTGGTGGGGCGACACCCTTGACGTGGAGGTCGACGTCCGTCACGGCGACACCACCGACTACCAGCGCCGCAAGCAGGCGACCGACCCACCGGACGTGCTCGTGACGACACCGGAGACGCTGCAGGCGATGCTCACCGGC
>CAZQHW010000149.1:0-6709 GCA_964593395.1 uncultured Halobacteriales archaeon | reverse complement strand
CGTCCCGTAGGCGGTGTCGTACAGCGGGACGACGAACTCGTCGACGTGGTCGGAAAGCGCCTCCAGATCCAGGCCGGCGCGCTCGTACAGGTGGCCGGGGTAGGGGTCGGGGTACAGCGTGAGGTACGTCGTGCCGGGAATGTGGTCGGTCGCCTCGGCGACGAACTCGGTGATCACCGCCGCGCGCCACGTCGATCGGTCGTCGTACTCGCTGTCCTCGAAGCGGGTCTCACACACCTCGCAGTGGCAGTACTCCGCCCGGGGAAAGCCCACGTCGTCCAGGCGGAGGTCGCCGTTCTCGGCGACACAGTCGTCGATTATCTCGAGCAGGCCCTCCCGGTACCGCTCGCGGGAGGGACAGACGTACGCCCAGTCGAAGTAGGTGCGCTCGCGGGTGGCGCGGGCTCCCTCGTCGTCGACGGGCACGAGGTCTGGGTCGGCGTCGGCGGCGGCGTTGTCCCCGAAACAGGAGACCATGTTGACGCCGTCACTCGTCGGGGCAGTTTGCCGGCCGGTGACGTCTTTCACCTCGTAGAAGCCACGGTCGAACTCGGGCCAGGTGAGTTCCTCCTCGTTGCGGGTGACGACGCCGAACTCGGTCATGATCGACGTAGAAGCGGGCGGGGCCTAAACGGTTCGACCCGTCACTCGACCTCGTACTCGACCTCGACGTCCGGGTCGCTGGAAAGGGTTCGGTACGCGAGCAGTACGACGACCACGAGCAACAGCAGTTTCACTTTGCGAGACATGTTCCACAGTTTGTGGGCCCCGTACAAAGTCCTTTCCCGACGTCTGTCCGCCGGCAGACGGCGCGTCAGGCAGTGACACGGCCGGCGCAGATTTATGACCGACGACGGGATTGTGGCCGACATGAGCGAGTCGGGCGAGTCAGGTGACATCGCGGGGGACCGGCCCGCGACAGACGCAAGCGACGGTCGCGCGTGGACCGACGCCGACCCCGACTGGACGGTGCCGCCGGCGGTCGAGAAGGGCGACCGCGTCGCCGTCCTGTCGCCGGCGTCGAACCTGCGACAGTTCCCGTACGTCCACGACCTGGGACTGGAGCGACTGGCCGGGTTCGGCGTCGACCCCGTCGAGTACCCGACCGCCACCGCCGACGCGGAGTACCTGCACGACCACCCCGAGCAGCGGGCCCGCGAACTGGAGCAGGCGTTTCGCGACCCCAGGATCGCCGCGGTGGTCACGACGATCGGCGGCAACGACCAGGTGCGGGTGCTCGACCACCTCGACGCCGCGGTGCTGCGGGACAACCCGACGCGTTTCTTCGGCTACAGCGACAACACGAACCTGGCACTGTACCTCTGGAACCTCGGCGTGCCCTCGTTCCAGGGCGGCTCCCTGCTCACCGAGTTCGCCATGCACGGCGAGATGTTCCCGTACACCCGCGAGCACCTCCGGCGGGCGTTCTTCGAGGACGACCCGCTAGTGGGCGATCTTCGGCCGGCAGAGCGGTTCACCGACGCGCCGACCCGGTGGGGGGAGGGTCCCGGGGTGCTTGAGGAGCCTCGCGAGACCGAGCCCAACCCGGGGTGGCGCTTCGCGGGCGGCGAGGACCCCACCGGGGGCCGCGTGTGGGGTGGCTGCTGGGAGATTCTCGACCAGTGGTTCCTGCGCGAAGCGTACCTGCCGAGCGAGCGGCGTCTGGACGGGACGGTGCTCGCCATAGAGACCTCGGAGGAGTTGCCGGCACCGAGTCTGCTCGCCGGCCAGTTGCGTGCCCTGGGCGAGCGGGGCGTCCTCGACCTGTTCGACGCCGTTCTCGTCGGGCGAGCGATAACCCGGTCACACGAGCGGGAGCCGCCCGCAGAGAGACGCAAGCGGTACCGCGAGCGCCAGCGAGAGGCGATCACCGACGCGTTCGCGGAGTACAACCCAGCCGCCCCGGTCGTGTTCGACTTAGACTTCGGACACACCCACCCGACGGTGCCGTTGCCGGTCGGCGCTCGGGTGCGGGTCGACCCCGGGGAGGAGCGAGTCGCTGTCGGGGGGTACTGAGTGAACCGCCTCGGGGTAAGCCCCGAGGCTTCCCGTAGAGGGCGCGGGGCAGGGGTCGGGGACGACTGGGGCGTCGAGCCGTCCTCAGTCGGCGGCGACGGCCTGGCGGGCCTCGTCCAGCGTGAACTCCCCCTCGTAAAGTGCGGTCCCGACGACGACGGCGGCGGCACCGGCGTCGGCCAGCGCCTGCACGTCCTCGACGCTCGCGACGCCGCCGCTGGCGACGACGGGCACGTCGGCCGCGGCGACGACACGTCGGATCGCCTCGACGCGGACGCCCTCGAGTCGGCCCTCGCGGTCGACGTCGGTGAACAGGATCGCGGCGGCGCCGAGGTCGGCGTAGCGGCGGGCGGCCTCCGCGGGGTCGAGACCGGTCCCCTCGGTCCAGCCCTCGACGACGACCTCGCCCTGGCTGGCGTCGAGACTGACCACCACGCCGTCGGGGTGGTCGGCGGCGAGGCGCTCGACGATCGCCGGGTCGTCGACGGCGGCGGTCCCGAGGACCACCCGGTCCACGCCCGCATCGAGCAGCGAGCGGGCGTCCTCGTCGGTGCGGATCCCGCCGCCGACCTGTACCGCGACCGCCTCGTCCGTCGCCGCGACTACGTCGGCGATGGCGTCGGCGTTGTGACGCTCGCCGTCGAAGGCGCCGTCGAGGTCGACGAGGTGTAGCGTGCGAGCGCCCTCGTCGACCCACCGCTGGGCGGCCTCGACAGGGTCGCCGTACCCCGTCTCCGTGCCGCGCTCGCCGCCGACCAACTGCACGACCTCGCCGTCCTCGACGTCGACGGCGGGTACCACCTCGAACTGAGAGAACACGTCGGTCATGGCTGCACCTGGCGCGGCGGACGGGTAAGCACGTCGCCCAGCCCCGTTCGGCCAGCGTGTTCATTACGTCAGCCATTCTATTCATACGTCGTGACACTGCACAACGGTCCCGACGGCAGTCGGAAGCGGCGACCTGGTGCCGCCCGACCGTCGTGCCGGCGCGTCTCCCGAGGAGCCGGCACCGGGACGCCCGCAGGCGCTGTCCGCCGTCTCGGTGGCAGTGATGAGGGCGGCAGTAGTGCCGACGCGACGGTCGACGCCTCCTGTTCGTTCAGCGTTATCCAGAGTGATCGGGGTGTGTCACCGGTTATTGGAATGATCCTTATGCTCGCTGTCACGGTTTTAGTTGCAACGACTGTGGGCGGTGTGATCATGGACTTCAATCAGAGTACCGACGATGCTCCGTTTGTCACGTTCGAGAGTGAGCAAAATGAATCCTTTATGACGTTTACCCACACTGGTGGGAACTCTATTGACGGGGAGAACCTGTACATCGTCTCGAAGTCCAGGGGATCGCTGGGGAACTACGCCGGAACAGATGGCCACGCCTGCGACGTGGTTATTTCGACGCTAGAGCCAGGGCAGTCGTGTACGGTTTCTGGTGCACCAAACGAACAACTGCTCCTCGTCTGGCACTCGAACGGCCGCTCGAAAGTTCTCACACAGGCCACGAAACTCGATCTTAGCACCGACTCCAACGACCCAGAGCAACCCGAGAACGGCGGGACCGGTGACGATGGAGACGACAGTGACGACGATGACGATTCGTTCACCAACTCTGAGGACCTGATCGCGCTTTCGGACCAGACCGCAGGGGAAACAACACGGATGCGGATCCAGTTCACAATCCAACCGGACTCTGACACCATCGGGAACTCTCTCGGGAGCGTTGCACTCGATATGGACGATTCAAGCCTGCAGCTGCTCAAAGGAACGTCCTGGAACGATGTCGGTAAGGCGGGCGTTGATACGGATGGAGACGGCGCGATCGACCTCGATCTCTCATCAGACCAAGACGGATGGGACGTGACGGGAGGAGGCAGTGGTGTCAAGATCCAGTTTAGCGGAGACACCTACGCGGAACCAGAAGCTGGCGACACGATTATCATCGTGTTCGACGGCGTCACGAACCCCGCACCCGGAACCTATTCCGGTGACATCCAGACGAGTGGTGACGGGAACCACCAGAGTGGCACCATCACTACCGACGGAGAAGACTGACTCAGAGAGTCAATCTGGTCCTTCCAGGTCGGCTCTTTGGTCGGCACAATTCCGCGGAGTCCGTCAGACCGGCTGAAGCCACACGCGTCACTCGGCCAGTTACGTTTCTTCTCGGTCCTTGTACTCGGGGGCAGCGGAAACAGGTACTCCGAACTTTGCCGGCAGACTGGCAAGCACGTCGCCCGGAGGACGGGCCGACACCAGCGGCCAGTAGACGATTTCCGTCGCTCGTTCACGGTAATGCCCGTGAACGCCGACCCCGACGGCGGTAAGCGACAGCGGCGTGGGCGGGCCAGCCTCTCGCGACGGCGCGTCATCGGAGCGGTCGGCGGCGACGGCGGCGCCGACACGACGGTCTGCGCCCTGTGCCAGGCACTCCCGAGCGACCCGGTCGCCTACGACACCGACGGGACGAACGTGGTGTTCGACTTCGAGTATCCGGCGTCGTTCGAGGGAGAGATGATCGGGTTGAACGAGGAGAACGAGCACAGCCACCGGTGGAACGTCCTCTCGGAGGCCACCTCGCGCGGTGAACTCTCCCTTACGATCCGTCACAACGTCGAGGAGCGTGAGTTGTCGACCGACCCCCCGTCGTCGAACCTTGAGACGGTCGCCGACATCGAGTTCGACGGTGTGACCGTGTCGTTCGTCGACCTAGCAGGGCCGAACGACGAGTCGACGATCGAGGCGCACGCCGAGGAGAACTCGGAGGAGTTGGCGTAGCCGGTCGGCGGCCTTTCTCGCCGACCGCCGCGGACAACCCGCCGCCCGCTTGCGATTCGACTCGTTTAAATCGGGGTGGGTAGTAGTAAACGTGTGGTCGAACTCCTGCTGGCCGTCGGCGTCGCGGTCGCGGTGTTCGTCGGGTTCAACATCGGTGGGTCCTCGACGGGGGTGGCGTTCGGGCCCGCGGTCGGGAGTGGCGTCGTCTCGAAGGTCGCCGCCGCGGGGCTGATGACGGCGTTCGCGCTGGCCGGCGGGTGGACCGTCGGCCGGCGAGTGATCGAGACGCTGGGCGGGCAGGTCGTTCCGCGGTCACAGTTCACCCTGACCGCGAGCATCGCCGTCCTCTTTTTCATCGGCTTCGCGCTGTTTCTCTCGAACGTCGCCGGAGTGCCCGCCTCGACGTCGATGACGGCGGTCGGGGCGATCGCCGGGCTGGGCCTGGCGACGGGGACCCTACAGTGGGACGTGATGGGCGAGATAGTCGTCTGGTGGCTGGTCGCGCCGATCGTCGCCTTCTGGGTGTCGGGGCTGGTGGGCCGGTACGTCTACCCCTGGCTGGTCGCACGCTTCACCGTCTCACGGAGCGAGGGGTCGCTCCTGGCGTTGGGTCGGTGGCGGGGAGTGCCCGCGCCGACGCTCGGCCCGAACACCACGCGGGCGGAGTTTCTCGGGACCGTCGCCGTCGTCGTCGTCGGGTGTTACATGGCGTTCTCGGCGGGCGCCTCGAACGTGGCGAACGCGGTCGCGCCGCTTGTCGGCCAGGGGTCGCTGACGGCCAGCGAGGGGGTGTTGGTCGGCGGGGCGGCGATCGGTCTCGGTGCGTTCACGATCGCCCGCCGCACCCTGGACACGATGGGTAACGAACTCACCGAGTTGCCCCTGCTGGCGGCGCTGGTCGTCGAGGTGATCAGCGCGAGCATCATCACGGGACTGTCGGCGATCGGTATCCCCGCGAGTTTCGTTATCGTGGCGACGATGAGCATCGTCGGCCTGGGGTGGGGCCGCGCGACCCGGACGACGACGGTTGGCGACGCCGTCGGCGGTGAGGGGCCAGAGCGGGTGACCGTCGGCGCGCTCGCCGCCGACGCCGACATCGAGGGTGTCCCGACCGCCGGCGAAGGCGAGAACGAGGGCGGCGAGAGACCGACCGCCAACGCGGACTCGACGCCCGTTCCCGACGGTGCCTCCGGGAGACCGGAGACGGCGGCGACGGCGAGCGCGAAGCCCGGTCCGGCGGGCGAGACCGAAGACGAGTCGGCGACACCGGACACGGACGACGTGCCCGGGATCGGCGAGGAGGGTGCCGACGACATCCCGGACGCCGGGGACCTGTTCGACCCGGCGACGACCGCGCGGGTGATCGCTCTCCAGAACGTCGTTCCGCTGGTGGCGACGGTCGCCGCCTTTCTGTTGTTCCGGTTCGTCCCGGTCGTCTGAGGCAGGGGGCCGCCCGGCGAGACGGGACGGGACTGGAGTCTTTCTCGCCCCGAGTGACAGGGTTCAAGCACGTGCAGACGCTACGTGAAACTGATGCCAACCGTAGAATACCTGAACTACGAGGTGCTGGACGACCACGGCTGGTCGATGGACGACAGCGACCTGTTCGAGAAGGCCGCCGACGCCGGGCTGGGTGACGAGGACTACGGTTCCCTCGACGTCAACCAGGGCGAGTACATCCTCGAGGCGGCCGAGGCACAGGGGTACGACTGGCCGTTCTCCTGTCGGGCCGGCGCCTGTGCGAACTGTGCCGCGATCGTCAAGAAGGGCGAAATCGACATGGACATGCAACAGATCCTCTCGACCGAGGAGGTCGAGGAGAAAGACGTCCGCCTGACCTGCATCGGGTCGCCCGCCGCTGACGAGGTGAAGATCGTCTACAACGCAAAGCACCTGGACTACCTGCAGAACCGCGTCATCT
>CAZQHW010000148.1:0-6857 GCA_964593395.1 uncultured Halobacteriales archaeon | reverse complement strand
TTGCCGCGGTCGTCGCCGAGCACCATCACCCGCCCGTCGGGGTCGACGACGAGGTGTTTGGTCGCCGTGCCCACGTCCGTCTCGACGAGGCCGCTCACGTCGACGCCAGCGTCGACGAGTTCGCGTCGCGCCCGGCGGCCCTGCGGGTCCGCGCCGACGCTGCCGAACGCGCCGGTTTCGACCCCGAGTGTGGCGAGGACGCTCGCGCAGTTGGCCGCGCTGCCGCCGCCGGACTCCCGGCGGTCGTGGACCCGTGCCTCGCCGTCGGCCTGTGGAAGCGCGTCCACCTGGAGGGTCACGTCCCAGTTGACGTGGCCCGCACACAGCACGCGCACGACTCCTGACTGCGGGGCGCTCGCTCAAAACTCCCCTGGACTCACCCGCTCGGCTCGGACTCGGGCTCGCTCCAGGGGTCCCCGGCCGTGTCGCCGAACAGTTCGCGGATGAGCACGACGACACTCTCGGGCGGGAACTGCCCCCGCTCGGTGACGATGGCGTCGACGTGCCGTGGCGGGGTCACGTCGAAGGCGGGGTTGCGCACCTCGATCCCGTCACCCAGGTCGGCACGCTCTTTCGGGGCGATCACCTCCGCCTCGTCACGGTACTCGATCTCGACGGTGTGGCCCGACAGCGTGTCGGGGTGGAGCTTGATCGTCTGTGCGGCGACGGTGACCGGCACGCCGCGGTCGCGGGCGCTCACCGCCAGGCCGGCGGTCCCAACCTTGTTCACGACCGAGCCGTCGGCAGCGATGGAGTCCGCCCCGGCGAGCACGTGGTCGGCCTCGTCCAGGTAGCGGTGCGCGGCGTTGTCCACGATCAGCGTGACGGGCACGCCCATCTCGCGCAACCGCTCGGCGGTGATGTGACCCTGGTTGCGCGGGCGGGTCTCCTTCACGACCGCCTCCACCTGCTTCCCGGCGTCGACGGCCGCCTCGATGCAGGCCATCGCGTCCGTCGAGTGGCAGTGCGTCATCACCACGTCGCCGTCTCGCAGGCGCCCGGCACCGACGCGACCGAGGTCCGCCTGGGCGCGGTCGAGCCGGCGGCGGAACTCCCGGGCGCTGTCGGTGACGCTCGCCCGCAGCGCCGCGACGGAGTCGCCGTCCATGTCGGCGAGAACGTACCGCAGGGCGTTCGGCAGGCTGACCGCCGTCGGCCGGGTGTCGAGCAACTCGCGGGCCGCACGGCGCATCCCGGCGCGGAAGTCGGCAGGAGTGTCGGCCGGGCGAGTGGCCTGTTCGGCCAGCGCGGCGGCCGCGCGGTCGGCGATCGTCGCCGCGCCACGTACCTCCATCGCCGCGATGGCAGCCGCGGTCTCCTCGACCGCCGGATCGAGGTTCATGCGGTCGCGTTGGGGGCGTGGCCCGTAAACCGCTGGGATCACTGATCTCTCTGGAGCCCCGTCAGTTGCTCTGGTGGTGTCGCTCTCGGGATGAACGTCCAGAATGCCCCCGCCCCGCTGCTCTCAGTCGATGAATGAGCGGCTGACGAGTGGCCCCCAGAAAGCCCCCGCCCCGCTGCGGTCGCGCGCCTCGCTGTGCTCCTCGCCTCGCTACGCTCGGCTGCGGTGCTTACCTCGTCGTGCTTCCCGCAGCGGGCCGACCCCTTTCAGTCCCTCCCTCCGCGACCGCCGCCTCGCGCCTCCCCAGCCTCCTCGTTCGGTCGCTGTGCTCCCTCACTCGTCCCTCGCGCGTTCCTCGCGCGCCCCGCCGAGAGGCAGCGCCCGGTCGCATACTGCGAGACTTCCGAGCGAAGGGGGGCGCCACGCGCCCCCGTGGGAGGCGGCGACGCCGCCGACCGGCGAGGAAGTCGAGCGACCCCCGCGACCGGGCGGGGAGGTGTGGGGATCACCTGCCGTGGCCTGGTGGACTCGAAGGGCGAGGCGCGGTGGCCGGTTCTGAGGACGCAAGCACCGCAGCGACCAGCGGGAGCGAGGAGCGCAGCGAGTCAGAACCGGCGAGCGGGCCGAGGGCTTCGTGGGTCTCCTCACCGAGGTCGAGAGGGACTATCGAGAACGTGCTAAGGGCTTCGTGAGACCACACGGAGAGATCGAGACCATCCGATCCAGAGAGCGTGCCGAGGACTTCGAAAAATCGTCCACCAGACGGCTCACGACCGACGCCGGACCCCGGTCCCGCGCTCCACGCCACCGAGTGCGATCCGCCCGTCCGACTGCACGACGCCCTCGAAGGGGTCGGCGCCGTCGGCCAGCAACAGGGAGCCGTCGAGGTCGGCGTAGTCGGCCAGGGGGGCGAGGTGGGCGGCAGCGGCGATCGACGCGGCGGACTCGACCATGCAGCCGAGCATCACCTGCAGGCCGTGGGCTCGCGCCGTGGCGATCAGGTCGCGGGCGGCGACGGGGCCGCCACACTTCATCAGCTTGCAGACGACGATGTCCGCGCGGTCGGCCACGCGGGGCACGTCGCTCGCGACGAGACAGGACTCGTCGGCGGCGAGTGGAAGGGGAGCGCGCTCGTGGACGAACCGCAGCGCCTCGGGGTCGTCGGCGGGAACGGGTTGTTCGAGAAACTCCACGTCGTGGTCGACGAGCGTCTCGGCCACCTCGAGTGCCTCGCGGGCGGTGAAGGCCTCGTTGGCGTCCACCCGGACCCGGGCGTCGGGGGCGGCCTCGCGAACGGCGGCGACGGCGCGCTCGTCGCGGGCGGGGTCGCCGCGCAACTTCACCTTCAGAACGGCGTGGCCGGCGTCGACGGCCGCCGCCGCGCGGTCGCCCATCTCGTCGGGAGCGGCCAACCCGACGGTGTAGGAACTCCGAGGTGTCTCTTCAGGTGTGAGTCCGAACAGGCGGTACAGCGGCACGTCCAGGCGGCGCGCGGCGAGGTCGTGGACGGCGACGCTTACGCCGGCGCGAGCCGCCGGATTGCGGCCGACCAGCCCCGCGAGATCGGCCTCGACCGCCCGCAGCGCGAGCGGGTCCCGGCCCTCCACGGCGGCGAGCAGGTCGGGGAGGACGCTCTCGACGGTGCCGGCGGTCTCGCCGTACCGACCCGCGGGGGCGGCGGTCCCGACGCCGGTTACACCCTCGTCGCCCTCACCGTCGGACAGTTCCACGAGCACGTTCTCGGCAGTCTCGGTGGTCCCCCGGGCGATGCCAAACGGCGTGTCGAGTTCGAGTCGCAGACGCTCGGTGCGGGCGTTCACAGGATCGCCTCCAGAACGTCGGCGGCGTCGTCCCGGACGGGGTCGGTGGCGGGAGCGTCGATCGCCCGTTCGAACTCCGCGACGGCCGCTTGCGCTTGCTCCTCGCCCATCCCGGCGGTGTTCAGCGACCCGGCGACCACGCCCGCGGGGTGGACCGGGGCAGCGAGTGACTCGTACAGGCCGACGTACTCGTCGGGGGTCGGCAGCGGGGTGTCCTCGTAGCCGTGGACCGCCTCGCGGCCGGCACGGTGACACAGGACGAGAGCGTCGGGCGCGGCGCCGTGCAGGATGCCACAGGTGACCGCGGAGTAGGCGGGGTGGGCGATCGACCCCTGGCCCTCGACGACAAGGAGGTCCGGTTCCGCGGGCGGGGACAACGGGTCGGCGCCCGGCCGGTCACGGGGCCGTTCGCCGGCCCCGGCACGGACCAGGCGCTCGGCGGCGCCGGCGGTGAAGTCGCTCACGGTGCGGTCGACGGCGATCCCCCAGCCCTCCAGCATGATGCCGGTCTGTCCCGTCGGCACCGCCCGGGCGTCGACGCCGCGCTCGCGGGCCGCCCGGACGAGTTCCATCGTCGTGGTCATCTTGCCCACAGAGCAGTCGGTGCCGACGGTGAGCACCACCCGCGGTGCGACCTCGCTCGCGACCCCCTTGGCGACGGTCAGGTCCGCCGGCGGTTCGCGAACGTCCCGCAGGTCGCCGCCGTGTTCGGCCGCGAGACGGGCGAACTGCTCGTCGTCGTTCAGCCGGTAGTGCAGACCCGCCTCGACGTTCCACCCGGACGCCAGCGCCGTTTCGACATCCGGGCGCCAAGACTCCTCGAAACCCCCGCCGATGGGGGCGATCCCGATCACCAGCGTGTCCACGGCGTCGGGGCCACGGTCGTCGATCAGTGTCGGACAGTCCGGGTAGACGGGAGCGTCCTGTACGGCCCGCAGGTCGTGGTCGGCGACACGGGGGCGGTCCGACGACTCGTCCGGGTCACTCGCGAGGTCGCGGTCGAGTACGGCGACGACCTCCCGGTCACCGTACCGCAGGAGACCGACGGCGGTTTTCGCCCGGTCGGGGAACTTCCCGTGGGCGAGAACGGCGATCCGTTCCATGCGCCCGCCTGGGACGGTCGGGGCTTAAAGACTCACCCCCCGGACCCGTCGTCGCTTTTTTACCCCGACAGACAGTCCCTCACATAACGCGCGAGAGATGGATGTGTCGTACGTGTCGCCGTACGTGGTCGCCTTTGCTGGCGCGACGGTCATCTCGGCGACGATGGCGGTGTACGGCTGGCGTCGCCGGAGCGACGCCGGCGCCGCCTTTGCGCTGTTCATGCTGTCGGTGACGGTGTGGTCGGCCGCCCAGACCCTGGCCGTCGTCGCGCCCGGGGAGGGCGCACGGGCCTTTCTCGAGCGGGTGAAGTGGACCGGCATCGTCACCGTGCCGGTCACCTTTCTCTTGTTCGCCGCACGGTACGCCGGGCGCGACCGCTGGGTGACGCCACGACGTGTCGGCGCGATGAGCGTCGTCTCGGCCGCGCTGGCACTCGGGCTCTGGCTCAACCCCGGCCAGTTGGCGTGGGCCAACCCACAGTTCCCGGTCGACCAGGGCGTCGTATCGATGATGTACGACCGCGGGCCACTGTACTGGATCGCCGTCACCTACGTGTACATGCTCGGGGTGCCGGCGACGGCGATGCTCGCCGGCCTCGCACTGGAGGGTGACGACCTCTACCTGGGCCAGGCGGTCTCGCTGCTGGTCGGGTCGCTGGCGCCGCTCGTGCTCGGCGCGGCGTCGGCGGTCGGCGCGACGCCGATGGAACTCGACCTGACGCCGGTGGGCTTTGCGATCACCGGCGTCGCCCTCGCGTACGCGCTCGTTCGACACGACTTTCTCGCCGTCGTTCCCGCCACGCGGCGGATCGGCCGCGACGCCGTCGTCCGGAACATGCGCGACGGCGTCGTCGTCGTCGACGAGCGCGACCGGGTGATCGACCTCAACCCGATCGCAGAACGTGTTCTGGAGCGGGACCGCTCGGCGCTGCTCGGTCGGCCCGTCGCCGGCCTCCCCGGGATCGAGGCACACGAGGACGGCTGGACCGGCGACGTCACCACTGCCGACGGCCGCCTGTACGAGGTGGACACGGCACCGCTTCTGGACCGCAACGGTCGCCGGATCGGCGCCGTCGTCACTCTGCGTGACGTGACCGAGTTGCGCACCCGCCAACAGCGACTCACCGTCCTCAACCGGGTACTGCGACACAACCTCCGCAACGACATGAACACTATCGACGGCTACGCGACGATGCTCGCCGACCGCTTTGACGCCCCACCTGCCAAGCAGGTGCGGAAGGTCTCCGCCGAGGTGGTGGACCTGGCGGACAAGGCCCGCGAGATAGAGCGGGTGATGGCCCGACGCGGCGAGACCGAACCCGTCCCCGTCGACGATCTGGTCGAGCCGATCGTCGCGACCGTCGACGACCGCCTCGACGCCGCGGTCACCGTCGACTGTGACTGCTCGACGGCCGTCCCCGGCCGTGGCCTGCTCGAACCCGCCGTCGAGAACGTCGTCGAGAACGCCGCCGAGCACAACGACGCCGCCGGCCCCACCGTCGACGTGACCGTCTCGAACGGCGGTGACACCGTCGAGGTCGTCGTCGCCGACAACGGCCCCGGTATCCCACCCCAGGAGCGGGAGGTGCTTCTTGAGGGCACCGAGACCGCCCTCACCCACGGCTCCGGCCTGGGGCTGTGGCTGGTGTACTGGGCCGTCGAGAGCGTCGACGGCGAGATCACCTTCGAGGACAACGACCCCCGCGGTTCGGTCGTCACCCTGCGGGTGCCCACCGCCGAGGCCGCGGCCGCCGCCGTCGGCCCCGCCACCGAGACCATCGACGACGCCGAGGCCGGGCGCTCTCCCTCTGACGCCGCCGCGGACGACTAGATTCGGTACAGCCGCGTCGTCCAGAACTCCTCGAAGGCCGTCTCGAGGGCAGCCTCGGGGTCGCCAGTCGCGTCGACCGCCGCGGTCGCCGCCGGACTCGTCGTCTCCGCGAGCGCCCGGACCGCGTCGCGGTCGCCGACCAGGTACAACGGCTCCGTGTCGTGGTCGGCAAGTGTCTCACGGCAACGGTCGAGGTGTGTCTCCACCTGCTCGTCTCGGAGCCGCTCGAACCGCGCCTGCGAGAACCCGCCCTTTGAGTGGCTCCCCTGGACGTCACTCTGGACCCCGTCGAAGGTGACCCGCTCGCGGCCCTCGTACTCCCCGACGGCGAACACGTCCGCCCGGACGACCCCCAGCGCGTACTCCCCCGTCGGCAGGTAGTTCACCCGCTCCAACTCGAAGCCGTCCGACCAGACCACCCGCCGCTCGGGCGACAGCGGCGGCGCGAACGCTGCGCTCACCAGGCCGTCGTCGTCGGTCACGGCGACACACGGTGCGGCCCGCGACAGCAAGCCGGCGCGGTCGCCAAAGGCCGCCCGGGCCGCCTCGGGCACGTCCGCACCACCGCCGTCGGCGGTCTCGACGCCGACCGTCGCCGTCAGCGCCCGCTCCGGCCCCGTCTCGACGCTGTCCAGGGTGTCGAGCACCCGCTCGACCGCCCCGGGCCCGAGTCGTTCGACGCCCCGGAACTGCACCTCGCGGTCGTTCTCGCGGCGGTCGAGTTCACCCTCCAACTGGGCGATCCGGTCCTCCAGGCGGTT
>CAZQHW010000147.1:0-6888 GCA_964593395.1 uncultured Halobacteriales archaeon | reverse complement strand
CCGTCTCCGCCTGGAGGCCATCGACAACTTCTACCAGGAGGTCGCGGGGATGGCGAACGAACTGTTCGTCGCCAAGCGCCACGACATGGAGGGGATCCTCATCGGCGGTCCCTCGCCGACAAAGGAGGAGTTCGCCGACGGCGACTACCTCCACCACGAACTCGACGACCAAGTCCTCGGCCTGTTCGACGTCGCTTACACCGACGAGTCGGGACTGTACGACCTGGTCGACGCCGCCGAGGAGGCACTGGCCGACGCCGAGGTGATGAAAGACAAGCGGGTGATGGAGGAGTTCTTCGACGAACTCCACAAGGGCGAACTCGCAACCTACGGGTTCGAACAGACCCGCCAGAACCTCAACATGGGGGCGGTCGACCGACTGCTCCTGAGCGAGGACCTCCGCGAGGACGCCGTCTCCTACGAGTGTCCGAACGGCCACGTCGAGCGCGAGTTGGTCGACGAACACGACGAGACCCCCGACCACACCTGCGGGAAGTGTGGCGAGACCGTCCCCGCCGAGGACGCCGACCGCGAGGACGTCATCGAACACCTCATCTCGCTGGCCGAACAGCGCGGCACGGAGACGAAGTTCGTCTCGACGGACTTCGAAAAGGGCGAGCAGTTGTACGAGGCCTTCGGCGGGATCGCCGGACTACTGCGGTACTCCACTGGCGTCTGATCCTGATAACGGCCAGGGCCTTCTTGTGTGTCGACGCCCGAGACGTGGCAAGCAGATGTCCGATGAGGGTGCTACCGGCGACGAAGTGGGTGACGACGGTGACGAGTCGCTCGGGGCATTGCTCGACCGCAAGCGAGACGGCGTCGCGGTGCTGGTCACCGGGGCCGTCCCGGCGACGGTCCACCGCACCATGTCGACGCGACTGCTCGGCAGCCCCGCACTCGACCGACGGCGCGTGCTCGGCCTGACCGCCCCCGCCGAGGACAGCGTCGACGACCGACTCCCGCCAGGGGTATCGACCGCCCCCGACCGACTCCGGACCGTCGTCGGCAACGGCTGGGCGCGCTCGACGCAGTCGGTCGCCCCGGGAGCGGGCGGCGCGACGACGCCACCGGGCACGGGCGCCTCCTCGCCCGCCGCCGGGACCGACGGTCTCCCACCCGAGGGGGTCGCCGTTCTCGACGACCCGTCGCTGTCGACGTTCGGCGAGCGACTCGCCCGCGAGGTAACGGCGCTGAACCGCGGGGCCGACGGGTTCGACCCCGGGCAGTTGCGGGTCTGTCTCGACTCGCTCGACCACCTCGTCCACGACCACGACGACGACGCCGTCCTCCGGTTCGCTCATCTCCTTGCCGACCAGGTGCGCCGCCACGACGGGATGGTCCACATGCACACGACCCACCGCTGGGACGACCTCGCGGTGGCCGAACTCCAGGACGTGACCGAGGTCGTCATCCGACTCCGGCTCACCGGGGAGGCACCGGAGTTCCGGCCGTACCTCGACGGCGACCCGCTGACGGGGTGGGGGCCGCTCCCGGCGCTGCCCGAGTGATCTCCCGTGTCACGGACACCCCCGCGCACCGACCACTCGACCGGCGAACAGCCACGCGACGTCCGCTTCGAGACGACAGATACGGGCATCGCCGTCGTCGACGAGGTCGAGCGCAAGCGTGAACACCTTGGCACCCGGCCCGTCGCTGCGCCGACGCCGGTGTCGACCGATCGGCTCGTAGCGCCGGTCGACCGTGCGGTCCGGCTGCACGCCGACCGCGTCGAGGTCGACCCCAATATCGTGATGGTGCGGGACGACGCCTTCGACATGATCGACCACCTCACACAGGGGGCCGAGCGGGAGTATCCGCCCGGTCGGTACGTCGTTGACGTCTCCGGACCGGTCAAGCAGTATCTCCAGGTCGACGGTCGGCTGTCGGTTTCGGTCGCTGACGACACGGTGATCGAGGTGGGCGACGGCGCCGAGACGCTGCTCGGCGCCCGGTCGAAGCACAGCCGTCCGGCGACGGAAGTCACGGTCCCGCCGACGACCGACGGACTCGTGCGGGCGGTGTCGACGTTCGGCGCCGCGCTGAAGATGACCACGCCCGACCGCTCCTGGCCGGGTCACCGCGGCCACCCGCCGGCGGTCACGGTCGGCGACGAGTTCGACGTCCCTCGAGGGCTTGCTCCGCCGTGTCCGGAGGTCCAGGTGCTCGTCCCGCCGGAAGAGCGGTACATCTACCCGGTCGCCCCGCTGGTGTACTACCTCGGCGCCGAACTCGTCCCACACCAGGGGCCGCCGCAGATCCGCACCGACGCCGGGTTCGAGTACGACCTCCAACGGTCCGGCGAGGAGTTCGAACTCCGTGTCGAGCGCACGCTGAAGCAAGTGCTGTTTCTGGAGTGTTGTCTGCGCTCGGAGGGGCTCATCGAACTCCCGCTGCACGAGCGTTCGGTGGTCGCCGACGACCTTCCGATCGACTCCGCCGAACTGTTCGACCAGCCCGCGCAGGTTCGACTGCCCGCGTACCTCTCGGTCGAGTACGACACGATCGCTCCCCACGTCCCCGACTGGAAGCTGGCGGCCCACCTCGCGCCCCGCCCTGAACAGGTCGAACTACTGCCACACCTCGTCGACGACCTCGCGGTCGTGCGCACCACCCCCGAGGACGCCGGCGTCGACCCCACAGAGCTTTCGCCCGTCGAGGCGGCCGCCGACGAGGGGGATGTCTCCTTCGAGGAGTTCTTTCGGTCCGCGGACAACAACATCGGCGAGGGCTGGACAGTCGAGAACAGCGTCGACATTCGAGACGACGGGCCCGACGCGCTGGAGACGGTCTGGTCGGGCGAGGGCGTCCCCGTCGGCGCCTCGAAGGCGACCAAGCAGGCGTACGAGAACCGCTACAGCCGCCAGCCCGACGCGCCACCGATAGATGTCGGCGTCGTCTGCAACGACGACGAGATGAGCGACGAACTCGACGTCACGGCGCTGTACGACGGCGAGAAACTGCCGATGAACGTCTCGACGTACCGGAACCTCTCGCGGGCCGGGCTGAAGACGCTCGTCGAGGCCGGGGACGTGGACGTCCTGCACTACATCGGCCACGCCGAGCCGGACGGCCTGCACTGCGCCGACGGCACGCTGTCGCTCGCCGACGTCGACAGCACCGAGACCGAGGCGTTCCTGTTGAACGCCTGTCGCTCGTTCGACCAGGGCCAGGCGCTGATCGAGGCCGGCGCCATCGGCGGCGTCGTCACGCTACAGCCAGTGTCGATCGAGTCGGCCGCCGAGGTCGGCAGACGCGTCGCCGAACTGCTGAACACCGGCTACCCGCTCAGGGTCGCCGTCGACGTCGTCAGCGAGGCGACACAGATCGGCAGCCAGTACCAGATCGTCGGCGACGGCGGCCACGCCGTCGCCCAGCGGGACGGGGGGTGTGCGTCGGTTTACCAGGTCGTTCCTGTTGACGGCGATGTATCCACGGCCACGGAGTACAGTCTCCGTGTCCACGGCCATCCCAGCGAGAACGGGATCGGCGGAGTGTTTCATCCGCATCAGGAGGACTTTGGCTACTATCTGATCGGCAACGAGACACCAGCGGTCCGTCTCGATCGGAAAGCAGTAATCGATTTCCTCGAACGGTGTTCGGCACCCGTGATCGTCAGGTCTGATCCAGGTGAAGACGCGGAGTTGTGGGCTTCCGGTCGCCTCACAGAACGGCTGTAACGACGGGCGCCCCAATCTCGCTAACGACTGGCTACTGTTACGCTCCACCGACCGAGCTGACACCCTCTTCGGCTGCCGCCAGCCCCACCTGGGCCAGCAGCACAAGCGTGAACAGCACGCCCATCATCCGCGGGTGGTCGTACAGGAACTGTGCCATGCGCGAGTTACTCGATTCGGTGGACATCGCACTCTGATTTTCGGCGCTATTTGCAATAAATTTAACTTAATTATACGTATGTGAAATGCTAGTAAAAATGTGAGTGACAGTATCACAACAGTCTGCGGAACAGCTCCGCTGCGGTGAGGTCGTCGCTGAGGGCGTCGAGCAGGTCGTCGGCGGCGGCTCGCCAGTCCTCCGGGCCGCCGTCGCTCGCCGCGGTGCGGACGGCGCCGAGGTAGGCCCGCTGGACGGCGACGCGGTCGATCGTCTTCCTGAGCTCGTCGGGGTCAACAGGCCGGACGAGGTGTTCGTCCGCACCCGCGCCGACCGGGTCCGTCTCCGGAACGTCGTCGACGAGGGCGATCGTCGCCCACGACCGGGTGCCTCGGTCGGCGGCGACGCTGCCGGCGACCGGCTTCGTCCAGTCGACGACGACGACGTCGTACTCGCCGGGGCGCTCGAACGCCGACGGTTCGACGGCGCTCGCGTCGTATCCGGACAACTCCTCGACGAGTGAGCAGGCCTGGTCGGGGTCGTCGACGATCGCCACCGACCGCATTGTACCGTGACAACCAGCCTGCCGGGTGATAAACGCGGCGCTTAGCTCATCAGCTGTTCGAGCTGGCGGCGGCGCCCCCCCAGGTCCATCGCGGGGTCGAGACCGCCGTCCTCGGCGAGGCGGTCGAGCACCAACAGCGGGTCAGTGCCGGTCTGCTCGACGTGTTCGAGCAGTCGTTCGATCTTCGGGCGGTTCAGCGCCAGCGACTCGAGCAACCCGACGGCGATCGCCATCGGCACGGCGGCCGCCGGGTCGCCCGGAAAGGCGTCGCTGATCCGCGTGAAGTCGGGGTCGTCGTGTCGGGTCTCCTCTGGGGCCGGCGGCTGTAGCGTGAGACAGGACGTACAGACGGCGGCGGCAGCGGCGTTCTCGGGGAGGTACTCGCGGAGTTCCTCTGGCACCGTGAACGCGGTCGTCTCCCCCTCACACTCGATGCACTCCATACAGGTCGTCTCGCGAGCGACCGCAATAAACTCCGCCCTCCCGTGCCGCCTCCGCCGGTCAGTCGGACGCCTCGTCCGCGTCGCCGTCGCCGTTGCCGTCATCGGCGTCAGGCTCCGCCCCCGCCTCGTCTCCGGCGTCGGTCCCCGTCTCGTCGTCGGTGTCGGAGTCCGTCGCCCGGTCCGTGTCCTCTCCGCTCTCGCCCGGGGCCGTCCCGTCATCGTGGTCGGTCTCGACTGGGTCCGTACCAGCACCGTCGAGCGGGTCCACGTCGATCGTCGTGGCCTCGCTGTCGTTGCCGAGCGGGTCGACCTCGACCGGCCCGTCGCCGGGGTCGTCGGCCGCCGGGGTGTCAGCGGCGGGGCTCGCGGTGAACACCGACGAGTCCCGCAGCAGCCAGAGGTACGTCAGGACGAACCCCGAAAAGAGGAGCGTCCCGACCTGGACGGGGTTACCCGTCCGAACCGCCGGCACGTGGACCAGAAGCGTCACCGCGAACAGCCGCCGCGTCCACCTGTACCCCCACTGCCTGAGCGTCACCAGTCCGTACAGCGAGACGACGTGCCCGACCCCCAGCGCGAGCATGGGGAGCACCTGTAGTGCCAGTCGGTAGTCGCCCTCCCGTATCGTCAATCCGAGCAAGAGAAGCGAACTGAGCGCCACCAGTCCGGCGGCGAACCCGCCGACACCGGTGATGAACTGTACCCCGACCGGGACGCTCCGGCGTGAACTCACGTCTGTCCTCCCGTTCGGTCCGTGTCCGTGTGCCGTTCGCCTAACATCGATCTGATCACGTCTCTCCCAGAACTTAACGCTACTCCCGGGTCCGGGTCAGTCGTCGGCTGTGACCCGCTCCTCCTCGGCCTCGCGTTCTTCGCGCTCCTCGCGCTCCTCGCGTTCTTTCTTGTCTTTGATCTTCTTCATGCGGAAGATCTCCTCGCGCTCCTGTTCTTCGAGTTTCTGCTCGATGTACTCCTTGTTCTCGTGGAGTTCGGGCAGGAGTTTGAACTCTAAAGCGTTCACCCGTCGTTTGGTCTTTTCTATCTCGTCGAGCATCTTCTTCATCGCGGTCTCGACCTCGGCGGCGAGGATGATCGACTCGAGCAGTCCCTCGTAGGCGGCGGCCGCCTCGTCGATCCGGGCAGAGGTGCCCAACACGCCGTAGCCGCGCTCGTCGATGCTCTTGCGGACGGCGGTGGACTCGATCTGCGGGACGACGACGCCCATGATGTTTTTGGACTCGGTGGTGATCTCTGGGTGGTCCTGCAGCGCCGACGCGGCTCCGCGCACCGCGATGTCACCCTCCATCGCCCGCGCCATGTCGATCTTCCGCTGGGCGCGCTCGTAGTCCGTCTCCATCCCAGAGCGCACGTCCTTTGCCTGGTCGAGGATGTCCATAAACTCGAGAATGAGACCGTCACGCTTCTGTTCGAGCGTGTCGTGGCCCCGCTCGGAGAACTCGATGCGGTCCTCGATCTCCATGAGGTTCTTTCGCGTGGGCTTGACGTCGTCACCGGCCATTAACTCAGAGTGGGGGTGCGAGCGTGTTAACTCTGTTCGTCCGGGTGAGGCGGTCGGACCCGGTGACGGCGACCGAGGTCAGTCGTCGGCCTGGACGCGCTGTTCCCCGTCCTCGTAGTAGCGCTCGATGTAGTCCTCGTCGACGCGGTTGAGTTGGGCCTCCGGGAACATCGACAATAGGTTCCAGCCGATGTCGAGTGTCTCATCGATGTCGCGCTCGGTGTCGAACCCCTGGTTGACGAACTCCTCCTCGAAGCGGTCGGCGAAGTCGAGGTAGGTGTTGTCGAGATCCGACAGGGCCTCTCGGCCGACGATGTTCTCGAGGTCCCGGAGGTCCTCACCCTCCGCGTAGGCGGCGTACAGTTGGTCGGAGACGTCGCCGTGGTCCTCGCGGGTGAGCCCCTCGCCGATCCCCTCGTCCATCAGCCGCGACAGCGACGGCGGGACGTAGATCGGCGGCTCGATGCCCTTTGAGTTCATGTCGCGGTCGACGTAGATCTGCCCCTCGGTGATGTACCCCGTCAGGT
>CAZQHW010000146.1:0-6902 GCA_964593395.1 uncultured Halobacteriales archaeon | reverse complement strand
TCACCCTGGACACCGCCGGGTCGACCTACGCCGTCGACATGCGCGAGTTGGTGGGTCACGTCGTCACTCCCGAGCCCGCCTCGCGGGACCTGCAGTCCAGTCTCGGGGCCTTTGGGGACTGAGCGTCGGGTGTATGAACGACAATCGGCACTCTCACCACGTACTCTCGGGGTCGGTCGGTGGACTCACGACCCCCTCGGTACGCTCGCCCTTCGAGTCTGCCGCCAGGTGGCGAGTGAACCCCACACCTCCCCATCTGGTCGCGGGGGTCGCCCGGGGCGCTCCCGTCCTCGCGCCCCTCGCAGCGGGCGACCGGGCGCTCCCTGTCGGGAGCGCGCGGAGCGTGACCGGTGAGGCGCCACGCGCCTCGGGCAGCCGGGCGACTGCACCGCCCGGCAACGGCAGGAACGCTCTCGCGTAAGGGACGAACGAGCGACCGGAGAGCGACGACTGAGACGGCTGGGGACGAGGCTGCAGTCGCGAGGCGTAGGACTGGACGGGGGCTCTCTTGTGCCCGTTCACCGGGATCGTCGTCGTTCGAGACCGTCCAAACCGGGAGACAGCGACGAGAAACACGGAGAGCGGCCCTGACGTGAGCGACGGAACCCTTTTTGGGCCGGCAGCGGAACTGGAGGCCATGGCAGACGACAGCCACGACCAGCCCGACGAGGGCGAGGATCACGGTCACGACGGGGAGCACGAACCAGAGGAAGCCGAGAGCGAGGGGACGGACGAGGAGAAGTCCTTTCGTGAACGTGTCGAGGAGATCCGAGAACAACGCGCCGAGGAGGGCGAGGGAGAGGGGCCGCCGGGACCGGGTGGTCCCGGACCGGGCGGCATGGGCGGCGGCCCCGGCGGTGGTGGCATGGGCGGCAACCCCTTTGCACAGATGATGAGCGGCATGATGGGCGGTGGCCCCGGCGGGGGAGCGGGTCCCGGCGGGCCAGCAGGGCAGGGCGGGCAGGGCGACGAGGGCGTCGCCAGCGAGGACCTCGTCCGCGAGGTTCGCCAACTGCGCGACGAGGTGCGCGACGCCACGCGACAACTCCAGCGCATCGCCGACGCCCTCGAGGACGACTGACGACACGCGATTCTTTACCGACCGGCGCCACGCTCGACGGCGTCGCGGTACACCTCGGCCAGGTGTTCGACCGACCGCTCGACGGTCGTCTCTGTGCGATGCTGTAGACACCGCTCGTGGAGGCGGTCGTACTCGCCGAGCGTGCGCTCGATGGCCGCCCGGAAGGCGTCGACGTCGCCAGGGTCGAAGCGGTAGCCGGTCACACCTTCCTCGACGGTGTCGGCGAGGGCGCCGGCGTCGGCGCCGACGACCGGCGTGCCGCAGGCGTTTGCCTCCATCGCCACGAGTCCCTGAGTCTCGACCGGACTCGGGAACAGAAAGGCAGACAGCGCCGAGTAGAAGGCGGGCAGTTCGTCGCGGTCGAGAAAGCCAAGAAAGCGCACGTCGGCATCGACCTCGCTCGCGCAGTCCTCCAGAAAGCCGCGGGCGGGGCCGTCGCCACCGAAGACGACCGTGACGTCCAAGCCGTCGGCGGCGTCGATGGCTTGGGCGAGGTCCTTCTCGTAGCCGTGGCGACCGGTGTAGCCGACGAGCGGGCCCTCGGGGAGGTCGTGGCGTTCCCTGAACGCCGCGGGGTCGACGGGCCGGAAGTAGTCGGTGTCGACGCCGTTCGAGACCACCTCGACGGGCGTGGAGACGCCGACCTGGGCGGTGACGTGCCGGCGGGTCGCCGCCGAGGGCGCCACCACCGTCGTGGCGCGGTCGAGAAAGGCACGCTCGTAGGTTTCGACGAGGCCGCGAACCTGGTCAGCGAGCCAGTCCGAGCGGGCGACGTAGCCGGCGTACTCCCCGGCGGGCGTGTGGTAGGAGGCGACAAGCGGCGCGTCCACCTGGCGGGCGTACCGCAACGCGGCGAGGCCCAGTCCGAACTGGGTGTGGGCGTGCACCACGTCCGGATTCGCGGGCAGGTCCTCAGGTATCTCTGGCACGGCGACCCGGAACCCGTCGTAGAAGGGGAAGCCGGCGCTTCGGACGGGGTGTTCGCCCGGGCCGGGGTCGTGTGTGGAGGCAGGGTAGACGACGTCCATCCGGTCGTCGGCCCGTTCGACGGTGGACTC
Organism: uncultured Halobacteriales archaeon; assembly: GCA_964593395.1. GTDB lineage: Archaea > Halobacteriota > Halobacteria > Halobacteriales > SW-7-71-33 > SW-7-71-33. Next base: position 4,763 of record CAZQHW010000146.1, on the reverse strand, counting down.
GGTCGCGTCCGCGACGACCGTGGCGGCGGCGTCCGCTCCCGGTTCACCGCCGTCAGTCGCGGGTGGGTCACGGCGCTCGTCCCAGCGGTCCCGCCAGGCCTTGACGGTGTAGGTCACGCCGTTGACCGTCGGCAGGTACGTGTCGGTGAAGGCCACCACCCGCAGTCCCATCTGGCTGAAACCACCGCCAGCGCAGACATAAAACGTGCGATGCCGTCGTCGGGCGCCGTACGGGTACAAGTGGACCCGGTCGCCGCGCTCAGTCGTCGGCCGTCGCCGCGGTGGGCACGTCCGAGAGTTCCAGTGCGCCCTCCAGAGTGCGGGTCGGGAACGGGATATCGATGTCCTCCTCGTCGAAGCGCTGTTTGACGCTCGTGACGTACTCCCCGCGGATGCGGACGAAGTCCGACCGGGAGGGCTCCTCGATCCAGATGCGGGACTGCAGGCCGACGTGGGAGTCGCCCAGTTCGGTCAGCCGCACCGACGGGGCCGGGTCGTCGAGGATGTCCGGGTTGGCCTCCGCCTCCTCGACGATTATCTCGTTTGCCCGCTCGATGTCCTCGTCGTAGCCGATGCCAAAGAGGAACTTCATCCGCAGTTGCTCCTTTGCGACCGGGTTCTTGATCACGTTGTCCGTCAACTGGGAGTTGGGCACGGTCAGCAGTTCGTTGTCGAAGGTGCGCACGCGGCTGACACGCAGGGAGATGTCCTCGACGACGCCGGAGTTGCCGTCCCACTCGATCCAGTCGCCGATCCGGAACGGTTGTTCGACGAAGATGAACACACCGGCGACGAAGTTCCCGATGACGTTCTGCATCGCGAAGCCGATCGCGAGCGTGGCGGCGGCGCCGATAGTCGCCAGCGAAGTGAGGATGTTGCCGAAACCGGCGAAGCCGAAGGCGACCGACACCGAGAGAAAGACGACCGCGAAGCGGACGATCTTCAACAGCGGCCGCCGTGCGTGTGCGTCGACGTCGCGAGCGTCGAGCACCCGGTTGACGACCGGCAACACGACGAACCGCCCGACGGCGTAGATCGCGACAAAGGCGACGACGAACTTCAACAGGCTGGCGACGAAGACGACCGCCTCGTCGGGGACGCCGAGGTCCGACAACAGTTCCTGCAGTCCCGTTCCGTTCTGTTGGAGCACCCCGATCATCGGCGCAACACGGCGGTGTTGCCGCGGGTGTCGATCACCTCGGCGTCCACGTCGTCGGCGAGACCAGTCGCCAGCGTCTCGACGTCGGTGCCGGCACGGGCCGACCGCAGAAACTTCAGTTTCACCAGGTCGCGGTCGGACAGTTGCGTGTCGAGTTCGTCGACGACCGCCTCGGGGCCGGCCTTACCGACCCACACTGTCACGTCAAGGTCGTGGACGCGGCCGCGAAGGTCCTCGTTCATAGGCGCCACCTACTCCCGGCCCGGTTTTAAGGTTACTGTGCCGTGCCGTCAGTACGGGTACCGGTCGATCCGCCCGCAGTCACAGGTGATCACGACGTGACCGTCGGCAAGTCGCACGCGGGCGTCGACACCAGGTCGGCGGTACCGGTCACAGCCGTCACAGGCGAACCGGGTGAACGCACGCGGCAGCGACAGGCGGTTGCGCTCGGCGACACGGCGGGCGAGCCGGACGTACTCCCGGGCACGGGCGGACTCACCGTCGGCGGCGGCAGCCTGAGCCAGCGTGTGCAGTCGCTCGATCCGCTCTGCGGCGATCACGGCGGCCGTACGCGGCGCTCGCAGGTCACTCTTCGGGTCGAGAGGGGAGCGGGGGGTGGGGGGTTGATCGGGGCACGACGGGAGATTCAAAAGGTCCGTGCGCCCCGATCCCGGTTGACAGCGTGCTGTTAAAGAGGATTGTGCTTTCCCGTCGACGCCTTCCGTCGGTCGGCGGCACCGGTGGTGTTTAATCGGAGCCGGTCGTGGCCGGGGGCGTGCGGGTGCTGCACTACCTCGAACTGGCCTCGCAACTGGACCGCAGCGGGATCAGCACCGCCGTCGACCACCAGCGGCGCGCGCTGCGTGACCAGGGCGTCGACGTGTTGACCCACCCGGTCGGCGACGCCGCGCTCGACGACGCGATCGAGGGGCTAGACGCGGTCGTCTCCGGCGGCGACGCCGACCCCGTCGTCGACTACGACTTGGTGCACGTCTCGACGATCGGGCCAGTCTCGCTGGCGCTGGTCGAGCACGCCCGGCGAACGGGGCGGCCGGTCGTCGCCAACGCCCACACCACCCGGGAGGACTTCGCCGGCAGTTTCCGTGGCTCCGAACTCGTCGGCCCGGTTCTGGAGCGGTACCTCCGGTGGTACTACTCGCGGGCGGATCTCGTTGTCTGTCCCAGCGAGTACACGAAGGGGGTCCTGGAGGACTACCCCGTCCGGGCGCCGGTCCGGCCGATCACGAACGGCATCGACCTGGCGTCGATGGACGGGTACGAGGGACGCCGGAGAGAGTACCGCGACCGCTACGACCTCTCGGGTACCGTGGTGTTCTGCGTCGGCAACGTGTTCGAGCGAAAGGGGGTCGCGGAGTTCTGCGAGGTCGCACGCCGCACCGACCACGAGTTCGCCTGGTTCGGCCACTACGACACCGGGCCGCAGGCCTCGAAGACGGTGCGGCGACTGACGACGGACCCGCCCGAGAACGTCACCTTCACTGGGTGGATTGACGACAAGCGCGGCGCCTTCGCCGCCGGCGACGTGCTGCTGTTGCCCGCCGACGTGGAGAACCAGGGACTGGTCGTGCTGGAGGCGATGGCCTGTGAGCGGCCCGTCGTGCTGTCGGACATCCCCGTGTTCCGGGAGTTCTTCACCGACGGCGAGGACTGCCTGCGTGGCTCCTCCGTGCCGGAGTACGTCGACGCCGTCGACCGCCTGGCCGATGACCCCGACCTGCGCTCGCGACTGGGCGAGAACGCCGTCGCCACGGCCGAGTCGCACTCGCTTGACCGCGTCGGCGAGCAGTTGCACGAGGTGTACCGCGAGTTGCTCGACGGCGCTGACGCCGGCTGACCGGCCTGTGGCGAACCGTCCGCTCAACCGTCCCCGTCGGAGAGTGGGCGGGCGACGACGGCGAGGTGGTCGTCGTGGGTCGGGTCCAGGCGGGCGGTCTCCATGACCTCGTAGCCCTCGCGAAGCCGGTCGAGGGCGTCCTCGAACACGGCGGCGGGGTCGCGGGTGACGTCCTCGCTGCGGGCCTTTATCGCGGCGACGAGTCGGCCGTCGGGGGCGAGAAACCGCCGGTTCCCCAGCGCGACCGCGGCCTGGTCGCGGGTGGCGACGTCCTGGACGACGGCGTCCAGTCCGGACTCGACGACGCCGGCGTAGGTCTCCGGGCGACGAGCGTCCTTCAGGAGCGGAAACAGGCGTGGTCGGTCGGCGGCGACCGCGAGGAGGTCGCGAGTCGGGCCGGGCGCGAACTCCACCGCGTACGTCGGACCGGCGAAGTCAGCGACGTGGGAGACGGTGGTCCCCGCGGCGGCGCCGAGATAGAGCACGTGGTCGCCACCGCCGAGTCCGGTCGCGAGGCCCGCCTCGATGGTGGCCGCGAGTTTCGATCGGCGGGCGTCCCAGAGGCGCCACTCGCCGTCGGTCGGCTCTCCGTACACCGGCGGACCGCGGGTCGCGAGGCGGGACTCGCCGTCGAACGTGCGTCGCTGCACGCCCTCGGGAAGCGGGTCGCTCACGTGTCACCACCCTCGCCACCGGCCTCACTGGCGCCGTCACCGCCGGTGCGCTCGCGGATGCGGGCGATGCGCTCGTCGAGGTCGCGCTCCAGATCGGGACGGCGGTCGCCGGCGTAGTGGTCGATCCGGGCGGCGATGGCGAGTTTGCCGGCCAGCGCCCGCGCCGCGGAGCCGCGCTCGTCGGGGTGAGTGCCGCGGACGTACTCGTGGGTGTAGATGACGCCGTGTTTCGGCGACGGGGCGTGGCCGCGGAGGTGGGCGAACAGCGCCTCCTCGGCACCGAGCACCTGCACGGTGCCGGCGGGGGTGCGGGCGAGTGACTGCAGGTCGCCCGCGAGTGCGATCAGTCGCGCGGCGAGCACCGGTCCCGCGAGGGCGGAGAGGTTGGGCGCGACGGTCGGCGCGACGCGCTCGACGGTCGCCCGCAGGCGGTCCCGTTCCTCGTACAGTTCCCGGGTGCGCTCGGCCAGCGAGACGAGTCGGCGGTCCAACTCGTCCGCGGGGTCACGGTCGGCGACGGCGGCGACCCGCTCGGCGGCGTCGCTCCCCTCGGCGCTTGCGGCCCACTCGACGACCCGCTCGGCGAGTTCGTTTGCGACGCGCTCGGTGTCGTCCAGCGCGCGGACCGCCGCGACGAGCCGGCGATCGTCGGCGCGCTCGTGTTCGGCGACGGCGGCGCGGGCGGCGGCGGTCGTCGCCGCGTGCAGGGCGTCGTAGTACGCCTCGCGGTCCGGAACGGCGCCCTCCTCGACCGCCACGGCGGGCCAGTCGTCCGGCTGCTCGCGGCGGGTCTCCCGCACCGCGTCGGCGGCTGTCGCGGGGTTCTCGGGGTCGAGTCCGGCGAACCAGACGCCGTCCATACCGCCGTTGTGTGGTCGGGGCGGTTCAATCTCCCGACTCCGGGCGCTTCGACTTGACGAGCCGTTCACGAGGCCGGGACGAGGGGGGACGCTGGGAGGAGAACCGAGAGTTCGAGCGTCAAGTGTGGTAGTATCCGAGACTCAAACACGCTAAAACCATAATAGTAAAAATCCAGACACCAAATGATTCGGATCCACCTAGCTGCTCTCCGTTT
>CAZQHW010000145.1:0-6964 GCA_964593395.1 uncultured Halobacteriales archaeon | reverse complement strand
GAGATCGAGAGCGTTTGAATCAGAGAGCGTGCCGAGGGCTTCGGAGATCCCTACACTGAGATCGAGAGCGACTGGTGAGAGCGCGCCGAGGGCTTCGGACGTCACCAACCCAGGATCGAGCCCACCCGATCCAGACGACAGAGAGCGTTCGACCGGAAGCGCTGGGCATCGCCCACGCCCAGGGTGGTGTTCCACCGGAAGTGGAGGTTCCCGGTCGGTGACGTTCGACCGGAAGTGGGGGTTGGAGGAGACAGAGATGGCAGCGTGGAAACACGCAGACACCGCCGGGGTGATCCGGTGCGGGGCGGGTTCGACTAGAAGCGGGGGGGTTCAGCGGGTGGGTGGACGGTGTGTGGACTAGAAACAGGGGGGTTCGCTGGGCGGTGTGTGGGCGCCGGACCCGAAGCGGGGGTCAGTCCGCCGAGTCCGCGGCGGGCGTCTGGCGGTCGCGAACCCAGGCGTCGGCGGCGTACTTGCGCTCGGCGAGGTCGCGGGCGGCAGCGAGGTCGTCGTCGGTCCAGCCGCGTCGGTCGGCGCCGGCCCAGTCCGCGAGAGCGTCCTCCAGGGCGGCGACGACCGTCTCGCGGTCCACGGCGGCGTGTTCGCGGACGCTGGTGACCCGCTCGCGAAACCGCTCGGGGGAGACGGGGTCGCCAAAGACACCCAGGTGCCGCTCGGGGGCGAGGTCGACCGACAGCGAGCCGTGCTGGATGACGGCGTCGCGCTGGCGGTACTGGGCGTTGCCACTCACCTTGCGACCGTCGACGAGTACGTCGTGGGCGGGGTGGACGGGTCGCAGATAGCAGGCGGGCCGGTGGACGGCGGGCAGGTCGCCGTCGGCGTAGTCGGCGTCGACGCCGAGCGCGGCCAGGGCGTCGAACAGCGGCTCACACAGGCGGCGGTACGAGTCGGTGAGGTCGGTCGGCAGCGGGTCGGCGGGGGCGACGACCGCGTAGGAGACGTCGGCGTGGGAGTCGTGGTAGATGCCGCCGCCGCCAGTCTGTCGGCGGGTGACGTCGATCCCCGCCTGCTCGCAGAACGCCCAGTCGACGGTGTCGGCGCGCTGGCGGTAGCCAAGCGACAGCGTGTCGGGCCAGGTGTACACCCGGACGGTCCCGACCCCCGCCTCGGCGGCGCGACGGGCGGCGACCTCCTCTAGCGCCATCGTCACCGGCCCCGGGCGGCGCTCCTCGGTGACGAGTCGCCAGGACCGGTCGCGCAGCGACATGGTCAGGGTGGGCGACCGGCGGACAAAGGGGTGTCGGAGCAAAAGCGACGGACCGCCGGGCGTTTTACCGTCGAGTGCACAGTCGGGACCGTGACCGATGACCCCGCAGGCGGCGAGAGCGTGCCGCCGGACGTGCGGGCCGCGCTGGACTCGCTGCTCTCCAGTGTCGCCGGGGTCGACAGGGAGACCGACCCCGAGACCGCCCGCGCGGCGCTGTCGAGCGCCCGGACCGTCGCACAGACGAAGGTGCCCGACCCCGCCGAGCGCGAGGTGTTGGTGCGGGGCTGTCGCCAGGCGACGGCAGCACTCGCCGACGGCGACCGGGCGGTGGCCGCCGAGTACGCCCGCGCCATGCGCCGTCGACTGGTCTGAGACGCCAGTGTGGGGCCGACTCGGCCCCCAGACGACCCCGCAACGACGGGCGTTTTCGGCGGTGGTTATATATTCTCGGTAGTCCTGACACTTGCATGGGGTTCGGTGACGTTCCTTACGATAGAAGCGCGATCGACCGTCGGACGCTGTTGAAAGGGGCCGGAACGGCCGGTGTGATCGGCCTCGCGGGGTGTGTCGGTGGAAGCGACGCGTTCACGATCGGGATGGCGAACTCCCAGACGGGGTCGTTGTCGACGTTCGGTGAGCGCAACCAGCGTGGAAAGCAACTCGCACTCGAAGACGTCAACGACGTTGGCGTCCGCGGCGGCGAACTGGAGATACTGGAGGAGGACACCGAGAGCGTGTCCGAGTCGGGCGTGGCGGCGGCACAGCGTCTCGTCAACCAGGAGGACGTACCTCTTCTGATCGGCGCGGTGAGTTCCGGCGTGTCGGTAGCCATCTACACCTCGGTGGTCCAGGGCACCGACGTCGACCAGATTTCGCAGAACTCGACGAGTCCGGACCTGACGAACTTTCCCGAGTTGCTGCGGATGTCGCCGCCGGGCCGGGCACAGGCGGGGGCGATCGCGGACCTCGTCGAGGGTGACGGCCACGAGTCGGCGGCGGTCGCCTACGTCAACAACGCCTACGGGGAGGGCGTCGCGAACGTGTTCCAAGAGGAGTTCGACGGCAGCGTCGAGTACTTCCAGTCTCACGCCCAAGAGCAGTCCTCGTACTCGGACGTCGTGACTGCGATGAACGACTCGGGAGCCGACGCCTGGGTGTTCGTCACCTACCAGCCGGAGTTCACGACGATGGCCCAGGAGGCGTTCGACCGCGGGTACGAACCGCCGCTGTACGGTGCCGACTCCGTGACGGGACCGGACGTGCTCGACCAGGTGCCCGGCGAGTTCCTACAGGGGATGCAGGCGGTGCTCCCCTCGGCGGCGATCACCCAGGACAACTACCAGACCTTTGCCGAGCGGTTCCAAGAGGAGTTCGACAAGGAACCCACCTCCTGGGCGACGTACACGTACGACGCCATCGTCACCGCCGCGCTCGCCATTGAGGCCGCCGACGAGTTCTCCGCGAGCGCGGTCGGCAACGACATGATAAAACAGATCACCGCACCGGGCGGTGAGGAGGTGTTCACCTACGAGGCCGCCCACGAGATACTCGCCGACGGGGGCGGTCCGGGCGACGTCAACTACCAGGGCATCAGCGGCCCGATCGACCTGAACGAGAACGGCGACCCGGCCGCCTTTCTCCAGGTCGTCACCGTCCAGGACGGCGAGTACGTCGAGACGGGCACCGTCACGTAGGCGGGCCGGTCTCACACACGACCCAGCGAACACACATGGTAGACGTCGCACAGTTCGTCGTCAACGGGATCGTCTTCAGCAGCATCGTCGTCCTCGGCAGTATCGGACTGTCGATCGTGTACGGCATCGTCGACTTCGCGAACTTCGCCCACGGCGACACGATGACGATCGGCGCCTACGCCGCGCTTGTGGTGATAAACGCCGTCGGTCTCGCCGGTGCACCCGAGGTGTTCGGCGTCTCGACGGTGTTCTTTCTCGGACTGGTCGTTGGGATCCTCGCGGCCGCCGCCGTCGCCGTCGTCACCGAACTCGTCGTCTACCGCACCCTCGACGTCGACTCGCTGAGTCTGCTCATCGCCAGCATCGGGGTCGCATTTATCTACCGTGCAGGGGTGCAGTTCGGCTTCGGCGACGACTTTCGCTCGTACGGCGTCGCACGCAGCGGCCCGCTGCCGGCTTTCGAGGAGACACTGGGTGTGGCCGTCACCCAGCGGAGTCTGGTGATCGTAGGCAGTGCGGTCGTTCTCGTCGGCGGTCTGCACCTGTTGTTGCAGTACACCACGCTGGGCCGGAAGATGCGTGCGATGGCCGACAACCCGAGCCTGGCGGCGGCCTGTGGGATTCGCACCGACCGGGTGCGACTGGTCACGTGGACGGTCGGCGCCGGGATGGCCGGCGCCGGCGGGGTGTTTCTGGGCCTGTTCAACCAGCTCAACCCGCGGATGGGGTTTAGCCTGCTGCTTGTGGTGTTCGCGGCGGTCATTCTCGGGGGGATCGGCTCGGTGTACGGCGCGATGGCCGGCGGCGTCGTCATCGGGATGGTCTACCAGTTGACCCCGCTGCTGTCGGACCTCGGTGCCCTGCTCCCGCTCGTGCCCGACGGGGCCGGGGTGCCGGTCGACAGCAGTTACGCGCCGGCCGTCGCCTTTCTGATCATGGTGGCGATCCTGCTCGTGCGACCGGAGGGGATCGCCGGGGGGGCCGACGCGTGACCGACGGCTCGAACGGCGACGAGTCGGGCGAGTTCGAGGCCGGACGGGCGGGCGTTCGCGACCAGTCCAGCGAGGGCGCCGACAGCGGGCCGGGAGCGCCGACCGGCGACGGGGTCCTGGGAGGGCTGCCGGTGGAGGAGCGACTCACCGCTGTCACCGGCGTCGTCGTCGCGGTGGGACTCGTCGTCCTCGTGGCGGTCGGCGTGCTCGACCTGCGGTACCTGCTGTTCTTGCTGTCGCTGGGCGGAACGTACGTCCTGCTGTCGATGGGGCTGAACGTCCAGTGGGGGTACACCGGGCTGATAAACTTCAGCGTGGCCGCCTTCTTCGGGATCGGCGCCTACGGGGTTGCGCTCGCGACCAGCACGGCGTCGCCGCTGGCCGGGGACCTGACGCCGACGACCGGCCTCCTGGTCGGGCTCGTCTGTGCGGGGCTGCTCGCGCTGTTGATCGGGCTGCCGACGCTGTCGCTGGAGGAGGACTACCTCGCGATCGCCACGCTCGGGCTGGCGGAGGTGGTCCGGCTCGTGTTGCGGACCGAGACCCAGTGGACGAACGGAACCGCCGGGCTGTACGGCATCCCACCGCTGTACGCGAACTGGCCGGTGCTCGGGGGGGTGACCGGCCGGACGGAGACGGCGGCGGTGAACTTCGGGGTGGTGCTGGTCGCCGTCGCCGTCGTGTGGCTGTTGTTGCGGCGGGCCCACCGCTCGCCGTGGGGTCGGGTCCAGCGGCTCGTCCGCGCCGACGCCGACCTCGCGGCGGCGCTCGGAAAGAACACATACCGACTGCGGCTCCAGTCGTTCGTCATCGGCAGCCTGGTGATGGCGCTGGCCGGCGGCCTGTACGCGAGTTCTATCGTCTTTGTCGATCCCGGACTGCTGTCGCCGGTCCAGACGTTCTACGTGTGGATCGCCGTCATCATCGGGGGCACTGGCAGCGACCGCGGCGCCATTCTCGGCGGGGTGCTCGTCGTCGCCATCATCGAGGGGACGCGGGTGCTCAGTGGGGTCGCCGACGTCGGCGACGGCCCGCTGCGGCTGTTCGCCATCGGCGCGTTGATCCTCCTCGTGATCCACCTCCGTCCGCAGGGCGTGTTGCCGCCCCGTGGTGAGCTGATCTGGCCCGGCGTCGACGAACGGGGTGAGGACCGGTGAGCGACGACGGGCGCCACGCCGTCGACACCGAGGCCCCGGAGGGAACCGCCACCGTCTCGGACGGGCCGGTGCTTGGCAAGCGCGACGCCGCGTTGCGTGTCGACGGCGTGCGAAAGGAGTTCGGTGGCCTGGTCGCGAACGAGGACGTCTCCCTGGAGGTGTCGCGGGGGTCGATAACGGGGCTGATCGGGCCGAACGGCGCCGGCAAGTCGACGCTGTTCAACTGTATCACGGGCTTTCAGACGCCCGACGCCGGCACCGTCCGGGTGAACGGCGAGGAGGTGACTGGACTCCCGCCCCACGAGATCGCCCGGCAGGGACTGCGCCGGTCGTTCCAGACGCCGCGTGCCCCCGAGGGGATGACCGTCCGCGAGGCGATGATGGTCGGGGCAAACGACCAGCCGGGCGAGTCCCTGCGGGCGGTGTTCACCGCGCCCGGCGCGGTCCGGGAGACCGAGCGACACACGCTTGAGCGGGCCGAGCGCACCCTCGAGCGGTTCGAGATCGGCCACCTCGCGAGGGCGCCGGCGACGGACCTCTCCGGCGGCCAGATGAAACTCGTCGAGTTGGCGCGGGCGACGATGACCGACCCGGACGTGTTGTTGCTCGACGAACCCGTCGCCGGGGTGAACCCCACGCTGGCCGAGCGACTCAAGCAGTTCCTCCGCGAACTCAACGATGAGGGGATCACCTTCCTCGTCATCGAACACGACATGAGCTTCATAATGGATCTGGCGGACACGATCGTCGTTCTCGACCAGGGCCGGGTGCTCGTCGAGGGGCCGCCGGCGGGGGTCCGCACGGACGACCGCGTCGTCGACGCCTACCTCGGGGGACCACGGACGTGAGCGACACCGGCACGGTCCGCGGGGAGCGCGGCGGGGCGGCGCCGGTGCTCGCGGTCGAGAGCGTCGAGTCGGGCTACGGTGAGGTGACAGTGCTCGACTCGCTGTCGATGCACGTCGACCCCGGGGAGATCGTCTGTCTGGTCGGGCCGAACGGCGCCGGCAAGTCGACGGTGCTGAAGACGGTGTTCGGCTACCTGGCGCCGTGGTCGGGGACGGTTCGACTGCGCGGCCGGGACATTGGCGGCCTGGATCCGCCCGAGGTCGTCCGTGAGGGCGTCGGCTACGTGCCCCAGGTCGACAACGTGTTCGGGTCGCTGTCAGTCGCGGAGAACCTGCGGATGGGCGGGGTGGCCCGCGAGTCGGGCGTGTCGGGGGCGATCGAGGACCTGTACGACCGCTTTCCCGTTCTCGCGGAGAAGCGCTCCGCGACGGCGAAGACGCTGTCGGGCGGCCAGCGACAGATCCTCGCCTTCGCTCGCGCGCTGGTGATGGAACCCGACGTACTGCTGATCGACGAACCCTCCGCCGGCCTCGCGCCCTCGGCGGCCGAGACCGCCTTCGAGCGCGTCGAGCGGGTCAACGAGACCGGCACGGCGGTGCTGATGGTCGAGCAGAACGCCCGCGCCGGTCTCGGGATCTCCGACCGGGGATACGTGCTCGACCAGGGGACCGTCCGCCACGAGGGCCCGGCAGAGAACCTGCTGGACGACCCCGAGGTGGCCGAACTGTACCTCGGCGGGTAGTTACGTCTCCACGTCGCCCCGCATCGAGGAGTGGACCGTGCAGATGTAGTAGTCGACCGCGTCGGCCAGTCCAGAGGTCATCGTGAACGCGAAGGTCTCGTTGTCGTCGACCCAGTCGACCGCGTCGTCGCTCTCGAACCGGCCGTCGGCGTCCTGGGACAACAGCGGCGTGTCGTCGGCCGCCCGGAACGCAAAGGGGTGGAACCGCCAGCCGTCGTTCGTCACCTCGTACCGCCGGCCGACCTCGAAGGTCATCGTCGGGTTCGACTCCTCCGTCGGCGCCACCGAGTCGCTTGTGTCGC
>CAZQHW010000144.1:0-6984 GCA_964593395.1 uncultured Halobacteriales archaeon | reverse complement strand
GTCGCCGTCGGCGCCGCCCCCGTCGCGGCCGGCACCGAGCAGGAACACGAGGACGAGCACCACGAGGCCGACGCCGACGAGCGCCGCGCCGGCGCCGAGACCGTCGCCACCGGCGCCGTCCGCGGCGCTCTCCTCGCTCGTGGTGGTGGTCGTCGTCGTCACGGTCGTGGTGGTCGTCGTCACGGTCGTGGCCGTCGTCGTCGTCGCGGTCGTGGCCGTCGTCGTGCCCTGTGGGACGGTCACTTCGACGACCCGAGAGACGGCCGCTCCCTGGAGCCGGTACGGCGGATCGTTCTCGCCGACGGTGCCGTCACCGTCGTCCCGACGGAGTTCGATCGCGAGGGTCTGGTCACCGGGGTCGAGGGACTCCTCGAGGTCGACGGTCACGCCGATACCCTCGCCAGGGGGGAGCAACTCGGAACTACCGAGAACCGCGCCGTCGACGGCAGAGACGACGACGTACCCGCCGTCGGGCAGGGTCACCGACTCGAGCGCGACACTGGTCCGCGTGGCGCTGACCTCGTCCGAAAAGCCCGCCCGCTGGACGACCACTCCTTCAACGCGGTCCCGCGTGACCGGGCCTTGGTTCACGCTGACGGTGAACGCCTGCCCGACGGGCACGTCCGAGAAGTCGAACGTGGCGACGAACGTCCCGTCACGGACCGTCGTCCGCCGCGTGAGTCGGAACTGCTGGTCGGAGACGTTCTCGACGACCACCTCCAGGGTTGTGCCCTCGGGCAGCGTCGAGGTCCCTCGGAGGTCGCGGGTGTCGGCCTGTTGGATCCGGAGTGGCTCCGCGTCGACCGACAGCGTCGCCGTGCCGGCGGGGTGGAGCCGCACCCGGACCGGGACGGTCCCTTGGACGCCCGTGTCGGTGACGGTGAACCTCAGAGTGTAGTTGCCGGGCGTGACATCCTCGAAATCGGCGTCGAACGTCTGTCGTGGCCCGCCGTCAAGCAACACCGCGTCGTCTCGACCGTCGTCGTCGGCGTCGACTATCCGACCGGTGCCCAGAACCGACCGCAGTTCCCGCGCCGAGAGGTTCGCGGCGCTGACCCGGTGCTCGTACACCGCCCGGTTGGACTCGACCAAGACCGACAGCGAGGTGTCGTCGCCGCCGTTGAGTACCGAGGACGTCGTGGCGGCGACGGCGTAGCGCTGGCGCTCGACGGAGAACGAGACCTCGGTGTCGTCCTCGCCGACGAGTCGGTAGTCGCCCGGCCCGTGGCGGCCGGTCTCGACAAAGACCCGGCCCTCGTCGGTCGGGGTTACGAACCGGACCAGTTCCCCGTCGGCCCGCCGGAGTTCGACCTGTTCGTTCGCCCCGAAGACGTCGGTGAACAGCACCTGGCCGAGAAAGTACTGCCGACCGTCCTCTATGAGGGCGTCGCCCGACTGCGGCTGTACGGCGTCGACCGACGTCGTCGCGGGTTCGTCCGCGGTCCGGCCCACGGGACCGGAACCGGCGTCGACCGGCGTGCCTGCGGCGACACCGCTTGCAGAGGTGGCTGGCAGCGCGGTCGGCGCGGCGCCGCCGACGGGCACGGCGGCGACGGCAACCACGGCGGCGACGACGACCACCGCCGACCACCACGATCCGCCCGGCGGACCTCCCATCGAGTCCGCCTTCGCCCCCGACGGTGCCATCACTTTCGGTGTCGTCTCTCGCCGTAGGTATCTGTCTTGTGCCACCGGTAGCCCCCACCGTGGCGAGCGCCTGACGGGGTCGCCAGAGAGCGTCGTCGCACCCGAGAGACGAACCTTCGTCGCCGTGCAGGGGGTAGGGTGGGTTTTTATCCGGGGGGGTCGTACCGGCGACCCGTGACAACGCTGGTGGCGTGTGTCGACCGGTCGAACGCCGTCGGCCGACACACCGGTCGCTCCACTCCCGTCGTTGGCTACGACGCCGTCGAGTCACTGGTGACCGACCTCGGGGTTGCCGACCCGGAAGACACGAGCGTCAACTGCGTTCTCGAGGCGATGCGGGTGGCTCGCGACCTGGAGCGGGAGGGTGACGACGCCGTCGTCGCCGTCGTCTCCGGCGCGGACGACGCCGCAGTCGGTGCCGACCGGGCCCTGGCTCGCGACGTCGACGAGGTCGTCGCCGACTGCGACCCCGACGCCGCCGTCGTGGTCGTCGACAGCCCCCGCGACGAGCGGGTCGTCCCCATCGTCGAGAGCCGGGTGCGGGTGGACTCCGTCGACCGCGTCGTCGTCCGCCAGGACCGCGACATCCAGTCCACCTACTACCGGCTGAAGAAGTTTCTCGCCGACGAGGAACTCCGCCAGACGGTGCTCGTGCCGCTTGGCGTCGCGCTCGTGGTGTTCCCGGTGCTGTCCTTTTTTAACCGGACCGCCGTCGCCGTGGCCACCATCACCGCCGTCGTCGGCGTGTTCCTGCTGTACAAGGGCTTCGGCGTGGACGACCTCGCCGTCGACTTCGCCACCCAGGCCCGCGACGCCGTCTACTCCGGGCAGGTGTCGGTCGTCACCTACGCCGTCGCCGGCGGGTTGACGCTCATCGGACTGTTCGCCGGGGCCTTCGGGATCTCCGACCTCAGCGGCGGACTGTTGCTACGGGTGATGGGCTTCGCCCACGGCGCCGTCCCGTGGCTGGCCGTCGCCGCGCTCACCGCGTCGCTCGGGCGACTGCTCGACGAGGCCATCGGCACCGGCGAACTCACCGCCGCCTACCTCAACCTCCCCTTTCTCGCGGTCGCGATCGGCCTCGTCGTGCGGGGCTTTTCGGGGTGGTTTCTCGAGCGGGGCCAGGCGCTCGACCCGCTGACCGTGCCGCCGGTACGGGTCGGGTCGCTGTCGGTCGCCGAGACCGCTCTCTCGCCGATCGAGCGCCTCGCCGCCTACGTGGTCCTCGCCATGGTGGTCGCGCTGGTCGGCGCCCGGGTCGCCAGCGCCCTCTCGGGCACCCCCATCGACGAGGGCGAGTTGAGCGGCGAGAGCGAGTCCCCCTGACTCCGGGCGGGGCCACCGGAGCCACACGAGGACCACAGTCCGTATAATCGCTCGCCGCCTCCGGCAAGCATGCACGTCGACACGGACGCCGAACCGGACCCGCCGGACGCCGACGGCGCCTGGGTGAGCCTCTTCTCGGGCGGCAAGGACTCCTCGTTCGCGCTGTACCGCGCGCTGGAGCGGGGCCTGCCCGTCGAACGGCTGCTCACCGTCCACCCCGAGGGGGACTCCTACATGTACCACGTCCCCGCGACGCGGCTGACCGAACTGGCCGCCGAGTCGATCGGGATCGAACACGTGAACGTCCACCCCGAGAACCTGCGGGACGTGAGCGGCGTCGAGAGCGGCAGAGGCGGCAACGGTGAGGCGGCCGACGCGGGCGACGGCGGCGCTCACCGACACGACTCCGGCGCCCGCGGCGCGGCAGAGATAGAGCCCCTGGAGGCGGCACTGGGCGACCTCGCCAGGGAGATCGACCTCGGGGGCGTCACCGCCGGCGCCGTCGCAAGCGAGTACCAGACCTCCCGTATCGAGGCGCTGTGTGACCGTCTCGGGATCGCGCTGTTCGCTCCCATCTGGCAACGGGACCCCTGGACCGTCGCCGAGGAGATGATCGCGGTGGGCTTCGACACCCGGATCGTCCAGGTGGCCGCCGCCGGTCTGGACCGCTCGTGGCTCGGGCGCCGTCTCGACCGCGACGCAGTGGCGGACCTGCGCTCGCTCAACGACGAGTACGGTGTCCACCCGCTGGGCGAGGGCGGCGAGTTCGAGACGCTGGTCGTCGACGGCCCGCACATGGACCGCCGGATCGAACTGGAGCACGAGACCGAGTGGGAGGGGACCCGCGGTCGCCTGCGGATCACGGACGCGTGGCTCGAGTCGGGGGACTGACCGGAGACTCGTCGGTCGGCCCGCCCCGCGAGTCGCGCGGCTTTTGTCCCCGCGTCCGTCACTCGGGGACATGGGCAAGGTGAGCATCGGACTCCAGGGCTGGCGCTTCGACGAGACCGAGGTGTTCACCGAGAACGGCGACTACCGGCCGTTTGACGAGATGGACGCCGACACGCGACGGCGGCTGGTGCGACTGTCGGTCGTCCTCGGCGCGCCGTGTGACGCCTGCTGGCTGCTCTCGGAGGACCCCGAGGACCACCGCGAGGCGGCGTACGTCTACGGGGAGCCGCTGGCGGAGGTGCTGCTGTGTGCGGCCCACGAACCCGACTTCGTCTACTGGTTCCGCGAGGCGGGCGGCGACGACCACGCCGGCGCCGACGACTTCGACGACCGCTTCCACGAGTGGTTTCTCGACGGCGGGCGCGCTCCCGAGGGGTACGACGGCATGGAGTACGTCGCGACCGACGGCGAGTTGCCGGACCCGCCGACGCCGGACCCCGAGGAGGTGCCGGAACTGGTGGACCACCTCGGGCAGGACACCCCCGAGGACCGTATCGACCTGCGAGAGATCGCCGACAGCGTGGACCGATCGTGACGCCTCCCGACGCTGGCGAGGGCAACGGGGCGGACGAGGACGGCGGTAACGGCGACGGTGCAGGCGGGCGCGGTGCCGGCGGGACGGGCCGCGACCCCCCGGTGGTGGCCGTCGTCGACGCCGAGACGCCCGGCAACGTCGGCACGATCGCCCGGTCGATGAAGAACTTCGGCTTCTCGGAGTTGCTGCTCGTCGACCCGCCGCCACTGGACCGGGACGGCGAGGCGTACGGCTTCGCCGGCCACGCCCGCGAGGACGTCCTGCCGGGAGCCACGGAGGTCACCTTCGACCACCTCGTCGAGACCTACTACACCGTCGGCACGACGGCGATCACCAACCAGAACGCCACGAAGCACCGCCGGTTTCCCTTTGTCACCCCCGCGGAGGTGCGCGAGGAACTGGCGACGGTCGACGCCCCGACGGCGCTCGTGTTCGGTCGGGAGGGCAGGGGCCTCTCGAACGACGAGATCGCTCGCCTCGACCGGGTCTGTACGGTGCCCGCGAACCCGGAGTACCCCGTTATGAACCTCGGTCAGGCCGCGACGGTCGTTCTGTACGAGTTGCGCTCGCTCGCGCTGGCCGAGGACCACCTGCCGGACGTCGAACACGAGCGGGCGAACGAGGCGGAGATAGAGCGACTGTACGACCGCTTCGACGCACTACTGGCGGCGGTCGACCACCCCGAGGAGAAGCGCGCGAAGGCCGGTCGTCTCGTCCGCCGCCTGGTCGGACGCGCCCACCCCACGGACCGCGAGGCGGTCACGCTCACCGGCGTGTTCCGGCGGGCGGCCGAACTGGCGAGTCGGGCGCCGACCGGTGGGGCGGTGCCGCCGGAGGGCGACGGCCGGACCGACGGCGCCGACACGGACGCCGAGGAGTGATCAGGACCGCTCCTGGATCGCCGCCCGCAGCGCGTCGCTGACGACCTCGCCGTCTGCTTTCCCGCGCAACTCGCCCATCGCCTCGCCCATCAGCGCGGAGAAGGCACCCATCCCCTCGCTCTCGACCTGGTCGGCGTTGCGCTCGACGACGCGCTCGACGGCGGCCCGCACCTCCGACTCGCCGACGCCGCCGAGGTCCTCCAGGTCGGCGGCCGCCGCGGCGGTGAGGTCGGGGTTCTCGGCGAGGGCGGTCAGAAGTGTCGGGACGCCCTCGGTGGGAAGGTCGCCGTCGGCGAGCAACTCGAAGGTGCCAAGCAGGTGGTCGTCGGTGATCGCCTCGACGGCGACGCCGTCCCGGCGCAACTCGGTCAGCGTCGACTCGAGCACGTCGGCGGCGACGGTCGGGTCGACACCGGTCGCGACCGCCTCCTCGTACAGGGACATGTGCTCGCCGTAGGCGACCTGTTCGGCGAGGTCGGCGTCGAGTCCGTGCTCTGCGACGTAGCGGTCGACCCGCTCGGTGAGCAGTTCGGGCGTCGCCACGTCGCTCGTGTCGGGGTCGACCGGCGGCACGTCGGTCTCGGGGTACATCCGGGCGGCACCTGGAAGCGGCCG
Organism: uncultured Halobacteriales archaeon; assembly: GCA_964593395.1. Taxonomy (GTDB): domain Archaea; phylum Halobacteriota; class Halobacteria; order Halobacteriales; family SW-7-71-33; genus SW-7-71-33. Next base: position 1,029 of record CAZQHW010000144.1, on the reverse strand, counting down.
CAGGTAGTGGGTGGTGCCGTCCTCGTTCGCGCCACGGGTCTCCTCGGGGACGCCTGCGATCGCCGTCCGGGCGCGGTCGGCGACCGCCTCGATCGCCGTCTCCGCGACCGTCGACGGGGCAGCCACAAGCGCCACCGCGTCGCCCTCACCGGCGTCGGCAGCATCGCGTAGCGTCTCGACCTCCTCGTCGGTGATCCCGTAGGCCGGGAGTTCGTCGGTGTGGAAAATCCCGCCAGCGCCGTGGCGCTTTGCGTGGTCCGACAGTTCGGTGCCGAGGCGTCGGTCGGGAGCGATCTCCCGGCCGACCAGGCCCTCGAAGCCCGCGAGACAGACGGCGAGCACGTCGCCGTTCTCGCCCAGCGCGCCGCGGATCACGCCGCTGTCGGTGTCGGCGAACATCTCGGTCACGTCGACCGGGTCGGCGACGCTCGCGTCGCGCGCTCCCAGTTCGTCGGCGATCTCGGCCAGGGCGAACTGCCGGTCGGCCTCGAACCGGACGATGTCGTCGATGTCGTCGAGCGACTGGACGCCCTTTATCTCGACGCGTGCGCCGCGGTCGATGGAGACGTTGACGTCCTGGCGGATCGTCCCGAGGCCGCGCTTGACCTTGCCGGTCGAGCGCAACAGCATCCCGATGCGCTCGGCGGCGGCGCGGGCGCCCTCCGGCGTCGCGATGTCCGGTTTGGTGCCGATCTCCACGAGCGGCACCCCCAGGCGGTCCAGACCGTAGGTGACCCCCCGGTCGGTCTCCTCGATCCGGCGGGCGCTCTCTTCTTCGAGCATGATGTCCTCGATCCTGACGCGACCGGCGTCGGTCTCGATCGCGCCGCCACTTGCGACCTGCATCGTGCGCTGGAAGCCCGAGGTGTTCGAGCCGTCGATGACGATCTTCCGCATGACGTGGACCTGGTCGAGTGGGTCCATGTCGAGCAGGGCGGCGATCTGGAGGGCGGTGTCGAGGGCCTCGCGGTCGACGCGGTGGGGCGGCTCCTCGTCGGCCTCGACGAGACAGGTGGAGTCGTACGCGAG
>CAZQHW010000143.1:4522-6989 GCA_964593395.1 uncultured Halobacteriales archaeon | reverse complement strand
TCCGACACCGGTGATCACACGCTGGAGAGCGTGACGTACGAGGTGGACGGCGAACGCGAGTTCCCTGTCAGGCCGGAGGCCTACGAGGTCCAGAACACCACCGACGTCGTCGTGGACTTCAAAGTGCCCGACCCGATCGTCGCCAACTACGACGAGATAACGGCGATCAACGCGACGGTCACGCCGAACACGGACAGCCGGGTCGACGTCGGCGACGACGGCCTGCTGTCGGGGACGGCGTCGGCGCCGGACTGGGACCTCTCTCTGTTCGACGTGTCTGTTCGCGCCCAGTACCGTGACGGGAGCGAGGATCCGCTGTTCCCGCGGCACTACACTGTCGAAAATAGTAACGACGTGACTGTCTCGGGGTACCCCTCTGACGAGGACAAAGAGGCATACGACCTCAGCGTGCCTATCCGAAAGGAGTACTCCACGAGTGACAGCACGCAGGCCGGCGAGGAGGTTACCGCGACGGTTAACCAGACGGACTATTCGATCGTCGAGGACGAGTCGAACCTCGGCGCAACGGGTCCGGGTGGCGACCTGCTGATCGACACCGTACAGGTCAACTATCAGGACGGCGGCGCGGACCTCGTCGGTGTCGTCGACTACGATGTGGTCAACGGCGAGAACGTCAGCGTCTCCGGGTTCAGCGCCGACAAAAACGTCTCCAGCGTGACGGTCACGCTACTCCGGCCTGACGCCAGCGACAGCAGTAGCGTCTCGGACCGCGTGCTGGACGGGAAACTCGTGGACGTAAACGAGGCAATCGGCCCCGGTGAGCCCTACGAGATCAGCGCCGTTCAAGCGGTGTTCGCTGACGGCTCGACCGACACGCTCGCCCCGGTAAACTACAACCGGGTCAACAATTCCACGGTGGAGGTCACCGGTTACGAGATCCCCTCCGGGAGCGAGATCCAGTCGGTCGAGGTGGTGCCGAGGCGGAGTAACACCAGCGACACACCGGACCAGACCATCAACGCGACCAAAGTCGACACGACGATCGACGCCGGAGCGGACCTCTCGCAGAGTAACCGCTCGCTGGCCGGTGTCACCGCGGTGTTCGCCGACGGCGAGACTGAGAGCGTCCCCGTCGAACGACTGACGATCAACAGCACGGACCCGACGACGGTCGACATATCGGGCTACGAGATCGACGTGGGCCAGGAGATCACCACGTTTGAGGTCGCCGTCAGCACGTTCGAGAACACGACAGACACCACCGAGAACATTACCGACGGCAGCGACCGCATCCAGGCCGAGCTGTTCCTCGCCGAGACGGTGGACGACGCCTCGCTCGTGTCTGTCACCGCGACGTACGCCGACGGCACGACCGCGCCGGTGCCCGACGACGGATATGCTGTCTCCGAGGACGGCGCGAAGGTGACGGTGGACTACCAGCCGCCGACGGACCGGACGGTCGACTCGCTGACGGCGACGACCGCCGAGTCCAGCGAGACCATCAGCGACCCCGTCGGTGACCCGGAGATCGACCGCAGCGTGACCGAGACGGTGCCGCTGGCGACTGACGTGGACTCCCTCTCGCGAGTGTCCGTCTCGGCCCTGCTCTCGGACGACACCGAGGCCACGGTCGCGAACACCACGCTGACGCTGTCCAACTCGGGCAGTGCGGTGCTGGTCGACGGCTACGTGCCGCCCACGGGGACGACCGTGAACACGCTGACGGCGACGGTCGCCAACGCCAGCGAGGTCAGCGACAACGTCTCCTCGCAGCGGTACCTCAGCGACGAGATCTCCGTCAACGGGATCGAGCCGTCGCTGGAGGACGTCACCGTCAGCGTGCGCTACGGCGACGGGACGAGCGAGCCCGTCGGCGACGAATACGTGAGCGTCGACTCGCGGATCGCCCGCGACGACGTCGTCAGGGTCGAGGAGTTCCCGATCCCGGCGGACGTGGAGGTGGCGACGCTGGAGGTCAGCGTCGCCGGTAACAGCGGCGTCGCGCAGTACAGTAGCACCGTGCGCTCGGGTGTGGCGACCGGCCGCCTGCCGTCGGTGGACTCGGTGGTCGCGAGCACGCAGCACCCGACGCCCGGCGAGCCGGTGTCGTTCCGCGTGGAGCCGGAGAGCGAGAGCGCCTTTGCGTCGCTGGAGTCCGTTGAGGTTCGCGGCCCGGACGGCACGACGCTCAACGCGACCCGGCCGGCTGACCGCGAGGTCCGATTCCTGCCCGGCGCGTCGGGCACCTACACGGTGAGCCTCGTGCTGGAGAACGCGGCCGGCGAGACGTTCGTCGAGCGCGTGCCCTTCGAGGTGCAGAGCAGCACGAGTGCGGCCCGCCCGACGGTCCGCGTCGAGGCCTCGCCGCTCGGCCAGTACGAGGTCGTCTCGGACGGCCTCGTCGCCGGTAACGTCGAGGTCGAGGGCGACACGGCACAGGTCAGCGCACAGACCGCGGGCACGTCCGCGCCGTCGCGTTCCTCGGCGCCGCCAACGTCACCGTGAC
>CAZQHW010000143.1:2490-4512 GCA_964593395.1 uncultured Halobacteriales archaeon | reverse complement strand
CAGACGGTGCTGACGGGGCTGGACACCGTGCCCGAGCAGGTCGAGGTCAGCGTGACCGACGGCTCTGGCGCCGACCTCTCCTCGCCGACGACCACCCGCGTTATGCTGCCCTCGGTGAGCGACAACGCGCTCGTGTGGGTCAACGGCGAGCCACTGACGGCTGACGACTCCGCACGCGGGAGTTGGAACACGACGGCGACCGGCACGCTCGTCGAGACGCGCACGGACGCGACCGGAGACGCGACGATCGAGATCCAGCGTGACCCCGGTCTCCTGGACCGAGCGCAGTACCGAGTCGACGTGTTCCTCGCGTCGCTGCCGGACCTCTCGGGACTGCTCGGCGGTATGAGCCCACTGCCGGGCGCACTGCCGACCGGCCTCGGACTCGGGCTGGTCGGACTGACCGCCCGCCGTCACGGAGGTGATCACCGATGATCTCGCTCGACTCCACACTCGGCCGCAGTAGTATCGCCCTGCTCGTCGTCGCGCTCGTGCTGGCGCCCGTCGCCGGCCTGCCGCTGGCCGGCGCACAGACCAGCAGCGCGCCACCGACGCCAGAGCAGATCTCGATCGACGGGCAACCGAGTTACGTCGTCAGTCTGTCGGACGGCGCGGTGTCGGACCTGCGAACGTGGGCGGACTCGGACCCCGACCGGTCGATCCAGCGCGTGACTGACGGCGGGCTCGCCGTGGTCTCCGCGCCACGAGCGCAGGCCGAAGACGTGGGCGTGCTCGCGACCGTCCGGGCAGCCGTGCGCTCGCCGTCGGTCATCTTGGGCGACAGCCTCGTTGAGCAGCCGTGGACCGACAGCGTCTCGCCGAACTACCGCCACCAGCGACTCGCCCCCCGGGAGTCGCTGCTCTCCCGAGGGCAGTTCGACGCGCCGGAGCCGGGGACGCTGACGCAGGCGCTGAACCGCTTCGAGACCGGCTCGGCCAACCCGAGCGGGATTGCCTTCTCCGAGGACGCAAACCGGACGTCGATGCGTGAGTCCCGGGCGGTCACCGGCACCGACAACGTCAGCACGACCGGCGCTGGCGTGCGTGTGGCCGTGATCGATACCGGGCTCAACACGGCCGGCGGCGAGGTGTTTGGTAACGGCAGCGTCGGCTCGGACCTGCGAGTCGACCCTGACTCAAAGGACTTCACCGAGAACGAGACGGTTCGCGCTGACGGCATTGATGCTCTGAGCGACGGGAATGGACACGGGACGTGGGTGGCGAGTGCGATCGCCGCCAATGCCTCCGGGACGACCCACGACGGGATCGCGCCCGACGCACAGCTGCTCGTGCTCCGAGCACTCGGGGACGACGGCGGCGGGAGCACGGCCGACATCGCCTCGGCGGTCAGGTACGCCGTCGACAACGACGCCGACGTGATCTCGATGTCGCTCGGCAGCCCCGTGTACGACCCCGCGCTCGCTGACGCCCTCCAGTACGCCGAGGACAACGGTGTGCCGGTCGTGGTCGCCGCCGGGAACAGCCGCCAGACGACGCGGTGGGTCGGCTCACCCGCCGACGCGGAGTCGGCGATCACCGTCGCCGCCACGACTGGCGAGGTCCCTGGCGACGCCAAGAGCGCGTACTTCAGCCAGGTCGGGCCCGATCCGGGGTCGACCGACGGCTCAAACGGTGTGACAGCCGGCGCGACGATCGACATCAGCGCGCCCGGCATGGAGACGACCGCTCGGGTGCCGACGACGACCGGCTCGGTCACCAACTCCACGCTGTCGGGGACCAGCATGGCGACGCCGATGGTCGCCGCGGGCGTGGCGAACTACCTGGAGGCCAACTCTGACGCTGCCCCGAGTGAGGTCCGGACCTGGATCCGCGAGGGCGCCCGGCCCATCCCGACCGCCGGGGAGACCGAGGTCGGCGCCGGGATGCTGGCGGTCGACAACCTCGTGAGTGAGGACGCCGCTGCGACGGACCAGGCCGACGCCCATACGGACGCGGCTGTCGACCGCGACCGGCTGTACCGCACGCTGTCGGACTCGCAGGGCGGGCTCGTGGCTCGCCTGC
>CAZQHW010000143.1:0-2480 GCA_964593395.1 uncultured Halobacteriales archaeon | reverse complement strand
AGTTCTCACTCCCCGTGTGATCCATGCCATGCTCAGACGTCAGTACCTCCGGCGACTCGCAGCGACGGCCACGGCCTCGGCGACGGTCGGCACCACGACCGCCGCGGGGGCCCGGTACGACAGTCAGCCCTCAGACGTGTCGCTGTCGTTCGACCGCACGCGACTCCGTGAGTACAGGCCGCTGCTGGACACCACGACCGTCGAGGACCCGATCGACGACCCGCCGGTGTACGGCTGGGCGGCCGAGTCCGACCAGCGTGCGACCGACTGCTACGTCTACTATGCGTGGTATCCGTATCAGGCAGGCGTCACCGAGGCCGACTCGCACGTCCCGGACCGCGAGCCGGTGTACGTCTTCGTCGCCGACGACGGCAGCGTGGAGCGCGTGGTGTACGACGGCTGGCACTACCTCGCCGCCCGTGACACCTCGCCGCGGCTGGTGGACGAGACGCACCCGTGGCTCGTGGTCATTGGCCCGTGGCAACCGTACCGACGCCCTGCGCCGACGGAGACGACCGACACCGCGGAGTTTCCGGAGATTCGGGACCTCAACGAGGTGTATCCAGCGTGGCTCGACGCCGGGTGGTCGGTCGAGCCGGAGACCGTCGTCAACCCGTGGCGCGTGTCTTCGCGCGGGCACTGGTGGAGCGACGACCTCGGCGGGCAACTCGGCCGGCTGCGCGCCGAGACGGGCCGCCGCTTGGCGACACTGGGGCTCGATGTCCGCCTCGGAGAGGAGAGTGACCTCGTGACATGATCCGACACATGCCCGGCGCCGGGCCACCGCCGCCACCGCCGCCTGTCCCGCCGCCGACAGCCGCCGCAGTTCGTTAGTATAGTCTCCTAACCACATTTCGCTACGACATCAGCATCATGACTGACAGCACATCGATAAGAGGCATCGCTCTCGTGCTCGTCGGCGTGTGTCTGATCGGCATGTCTGTTGCCCCTGCCGCGATGGGGGCCGCGCCGGTCGTCGACACGGAGCAGACGGACACGAGCACCACCAGCGAGATCACCGGCTCAACGGTGATCGACCCGTTCACCGCCAATAGCAGCAAGACGAGCGCGCTGGAGTTCGAGACGGACAGCACGAACCCCGAGGTCTGGGTCCGTGACGACGCGACCGGTGAAGTGATCTCGGTCGTCAGCACGTCGTCGATGAACCAGACCTACGCCAACGATACCGAGAGCAAGTACTACTATCAGTACGAGTTCTCGCACGACGAGTTCCAGACGATCAGCGGCGAGACCGGTGAGAACTCCACCGTCACGCTGGAGATCTACAACGACACCACGGTCGACAACCCCGACGTGACCAACGTCAGCCTCCAGCTGGCGCAGAGTGATCGCACCGTGGTCCGGGCCGGGCCGCAGGCCGTCGCTGACGGCGATCTCGAGATCACTGACACCTTCGAGGTCGCCGGATTCACGCCCCTCGGCGAGCCCGAGGGCACGTTCGACACGACCACGACGGTCCCGAGCAGTAACGGCACGCTCGTGGTCGCCGGCGTCAACAACACGCTCACCACGCGGCTGTCGGATGCCGCCGGCAGCGAGTCCGCAGGCGGCTGGATACAGTCCACCGCCCTGACCGTCGACGGCAACGCCGTCCAGGTCTACCTCGATGAGGCGCCCGACGGCGTGGACAGCACGGACACGTACGCCGTCTACGACTCTGGCGACAGCCTGATCGAGGTCTACCCCGGAGACGACATCGCCGACGTGAGCAACGCTGACGTGTCTGTGCGGGCCAACACGGGCCTGCTCGGCACGCTGCGCGTCTACGGCATGGACTTCGGCACCATCTCCTCGCTGATCAACCCGCTGTTCATGGGGACCGGCCTGTTCAACGGACTGATCGGCCTGATGGGCGTCGGCATGGTCGCCGGCGGCCGCCGTGACCTGCGCGTCCGTGACCGCGGGCAGGTGTCGTCGTGGGGTATCACGATGGCCGTCCATCGGCTCGGCGTCGGTATCTGGACGTTCTTCACGGCGAACATCCTCGGCACCGTAATCACCATCATCGCCCTTGTCGTCGCGATCGTCCACCTTATCGCGACGGCGATCCCGCGGGTGGACGGCGACATGTTCACCTTCGGCATCGACTTCGGCGGGTGGGTTGCTGAGCTGTTCGCGTGGACGGGCAAGAACTTCGACTACCTCGTGGACGGCGACAACCGGTGGTCGATGTTACCAAACATCCCCTGAGACGCGTTCGTGGCCTCGACACGCGAAGACCTCGGCTGGCGAGCGGTGACGCTGGTGTGGGTGACCATCGTCGGGACCATCTGGATCACGCTGTACCTGCTGATCGTCGGGACCATCGCCGGGCTGCTGCTCGTCGTCGGAATCGTGATCGGCCGGGATCTGGCGAGCGGCGGGTACCTCCGACGGTCGGCCCGGAACCAGATGAACTGGTACGCCGAACAGTGGAAGTGGGCGCTGTTCGGCGGCGGTGACGGCTGGTGGTACCCGAT
>CAZQHW010000142.1:0-6991 GCA_964593395.1 uncultured Halobacteriales archaeon | reverse complement strand
CGGAACCGGAGCCGTCCGTGTCCGCGCCCGAGGACGCGGCGGTCGAGACCCTGATCGAGGACGCCCGGCCCCCGGCGACGCTCGACCGCGCCGCTCACCACGTCCGCCTGGCGGTGCCGGCGGACGACCCCGACGCCGGCGAGGCGGTCGTCGACGCGCTGCGGGACGCCTTCGACCTGCTGGGCACCGACCCGGCGGAACCCGAGGTCGTCGTCGGCGAACACGACGGGGGGATCGACGCCCTGTTTGGCAGCGACCTCCCCGAGGACGAGGTCCGTGCCGCGTTGCACGCCGTCGACGGCGTCCAGGCGGCCCACCTCGCCGACGTGACCGACCGCGTCGCCCCCGAGGGCGAGGCCGGCGTGGTGGACCCCGTCGACGCAGAGCCAGCGGCAGAGGCCGACGCCGACACCGCCGAGGACGACCTCGACCCCGAGGTGATCCAGGCCGAGGGCGAGATCGAGAACGCGATGAGCGAGTTCAAGCAGATGCAGCAGGCGTACGACACCGTCGGCCTGAACGAGATCGAGGACGAACTCGAGGACGTCCAGTTCGGCGAGTACGACCAGAAAGAGGAGGTCGGCTTCGAGGAGTTGCTCGGCGACGACCCCGGCGAGGACGCCGAGACGGAACCTGTGGAGACGGAGCCTGCCGAGGCCGGTTCAGCGGACGCCGACACCCCGGCGGAACCTGTCGATGTAGACGCCGACGCCGCGGACGCCGACACCCCGGCGGCGGCAGACCCCGCAGCGGCCGACACGGAGGCAGCGCCCGCGGAGTCGGACGTGGCGGCCGACGCCGCAACAGCGGTCGATCCGGCGGCCGCTCCGACAGCGGAAGCGGTCACGGCGGCGGTCGAGAAGGTCGAGACCACGCTCTCGGAGGGGCTGGACGCGTACCACCTCGCTCTGGAAGTGCACACCGAACCGGAGCGGAACAACGCCAGTCGCGTCGTCGAGGCGCTGCGAGACGCCTTCGACCTCCTCGACACTCGGCCGCCGGAGTCGACCGTCGAGACCGAGGACCCCGCCCGCGTTGAGGCGGTGCTCGGCAGTCACGTTCCCGAGTCCGAGATCCGCTCCGCGCTCGATGACGTCAACGAGGTCGGGACCGTCCACGTCACCGGCGTAACGGAGCGGGTGACGCCGGCCCCCGCCGAGGTCGATGCCGACGCCGAGACGGAGGCGGAGACGACGGACGCGATGAGCGAGTTCCGCTCGATGCAGGAGGAGTACGACACCGTCGACGTCGAGGAGATCGAGACGGAACTGGCCGAGGCAGACCTCCCGGGGATCGACACCAGCGATGAGGTCGGCTTCGAGGACCTCCTCGAACCCGCGGAGATCGAGGGCGAAACCCCCGACCCGGTCGGCGCGGACGAGCCGACGGACGCCGACCCGACGGCCGACGCCGACCCCACCGAGTCCGGCGTCGAGGTCGGCGAGGTCGACGTCGACGTCGAGGAGATCGCCGACGTCGAGAACGTCGAGGCCCCCGAAGAGATCGACCTCGACGAGATCGAGGTCGAGGGCGACCTCGACGACGTCGCGGTCAGTTCCGAGTTCGGTGTCGACGTCGACATCGACGCCTCGTCGGTCACCGGCGAGGACGACGCCGAAACCGACCCGCAACCGGAACAGGAGCCGGAGCCCACGCCCGACCTGGATCCGGAGCCGACGACTCCAACGCCGGAGTCGGAGTCGGAGCCGGAGCCGGACCCGACGACTCCAGACCCAGACCCGGAGCCAGCGCCGACACCCGAGCCGTCGGTTCCGGACGCGGCGACGGCGGACGTCCAGACGGTGAAAGGGATCGGGTCGGCGTACGCCGAGCGTCTCGCCGGGGCCGACGTGGAGACGGTCGGCGACCTGGTGACCGCCGACGTCGAGACCCTCGCCGAGGAGACCGACATCTCGGACAACCGGATCGACGAGTGGGTCAGGCGCGCCCCCGTCTCGGCCGACGCCGTCCGTCCCGACGAGCCGACGACGCCCGACACGGCGGCGGCCGACACGGACACGACGGAGAGCGACGCGATCCAGTCGATCCGCGTCGACGTCGACCAGGTGGACGAACTGCTGAACCTGGTCGAGGGACTGGTCACGAGTCGGGCCCGGATGCGGCGTGCGCTCCGCGAGGTCGGTGTCGACATCCAGCCGCTGGCCGAGGAACTCGACGAACTCGACGTGATCGGCACCGAGATGCAGGACGTGGTGATGGACATGCGGCTGGTGCCGGTCCGGACGGTCACCCAGCGGCTCCCGCGTGTGGTTCGTGACGTGGCCCGCGAACAGGGCAAGCGCGTGAAGTTCGACGTCGAGGGCGAAGGCGTCGAGGTCGACCGGTCGATCCTCTCGCGGATGGGCGACCCGCTCATCCACATGGTTCGCAACGCGGTCGACCACGGGATCGAGTCGCCCGAGGAGCGGGCCGAGGCCGGCAAGAGCGAGGAGGGCCAGGTGACGCTGCGGGCCTACCGGGCGCGGGACACGGTGTACATCGAGGTCGAGGACGACGGTCGTGGCCTGGACCCCGACGACCTGCGCGAGGCTGCCGTCGAGAAGGGGCTGTACACCGAGGAGGAGGCCGCACGCATCCCCGACGACACGGCCCGCGAACTGGTGTTCCAGCCTGGCTTCTCGACGACGGAGGAGGTGACCGACGTCTCCGGGCGCGGCGTCGGGATGGACGTCGTCGCCACCACCGTCGAAGACCTCGACGGCGAGGTCGAGGTCGAGAGTGAGTTGGGCGAGGGGACGACGATCCGCCTGGCGCTGCCGGTGTCCGTCGCCATCTCGGAGGTGCTGTTCATGGAGGTCGGCGACGAGGAGTACGGCGTCCCGATCCGCGTCGTCGACGAGATCGAGGGGATGGGTGCCGCCCAGCCGGTCACCGACGGCGGCGAGGTCGTCCGCACTCCAGGCGGCGACGAACGTGAACTGATCGACCTGGGTGAGGCGATGGACGCCCCCGGTCGCGAGGAGACCCGCGACCTGGGCGGTCCTCAGGAGCGGGGGATGCTCGTCACCCTCGAGAACGACGTCCGTCAGGCGGCGATCCGCTGTGACCGCGTTCGCGGCCAGCAGGAGGTCGTCGTCAAGCCTTTCGAGGGGTTCATGTCCGACATCCCCGGACTGAGCGGCGCTGCCATTCTCGGCGAGGGAGCCGTCGTGAACATTCTCGACGTTGAGACGCTGTGACAGGACGGCTCCCGACGGCCGACGTTTATAAGTCGTTCACCCAAGTTCTTATGACCGTCGTGACTGAATCCGAGAGCGTGGTTGAGGGATCGTCGCCCGCCCCTCGCACGCGACGGCCGGGGGTCCGGCACGGGAGTACACAATGAGTTCGAGTACTGAGGGTCTCAAGGTCGATATCCGGAAGCTGAGTCTCATCAACGAGATGGCGAAAGTCGGTACCAACGGGGTCGCGGAGAACATGTCCAAGCTCACAGGCGAGGACGCCCGTATGCAGGTCACCAAGACCAACTTCGTCGACGTCGCCGACATCCCCAACCAGGTGGAGGGCGGCAAGCGGGTCGGCGTCCGCATCCGAATGCAGGAAGCCCCACACGGCCATCTCCTGCTTCTCTTTCCCGAGGAGAGCGCAAAGAAGATCACCTACCTGATGCTTTCGGACATGGTCGACGACGTCTCCGACGTCTCGGGTGACATGGCCCGCTCGGCGGTCGAGGAACTCGGGATGATCATGGGTAACGGCTTCATCACGGGGTGGGCCGACGTACTCGGCAAGACCATCGACACGGGGCCGCCGCAGTTGGTGTACGCCCCGCTTGCGGAGGTCGTCGAGCGCACCGCCGACCTCGGCGGACAGGACCTGGCGCTCGTGTTCGACTCCTCGCTCGACGTGCCTCGCTACGAGATCGAGGCCGAACTGTACGCCTTTCCCGATCTCGAGGAGTTCGTAACGATGGTGAACAACATCGAGGCGACACCCGCCTGAGATGAGCGAGGACACGGGGCGGGGGATGGAACTCGACGTCAACGCGCTTGGAACCTTCTACCAGATGGCCAGCGAGGGTGCCGGACTGGCGGCCGGCCGACTCACCCACATGACCGGCGTGGACACCCGCGTCGGCGTGACGCGGCTGAACTTCATCCGTGGCTCGAAGGTGCGCTCCGAGTTCGACGGTGGCAGCCCGACGGTCGGCGTCCGTGTCGAGACCGAAGACGGACTGGACGGCCACTCGATGGTCGTGTTCGACCGCGAGAACGCCCTGCGGATCGTCCGGGCGCTCGTCCCCGACGAGATGAGCGCCGCCGACGAGTTCGACGACATGAACCGCTCCGCGGTGACGGAGGTCGGCCAGATAATGAACAGCGGGTTCATCGACGGCTGGGCCGACGTGTTAGAGACGAAGATAGACCTCTCGCCGCCGGAGTTCATCACCGGCGACACCGCCGAGCCGTTTATCGCCGACCTGTCGACGGCGCCGACCGACGACGAGTTCGTCGTGCTCTTTCGTTCGAACATCGAGGCCGTGGGCACCGAGGTCGGTTTCAAGCACTACTTCTTCCCCGAACAGGAGTCGATCTCGGCGCTCGTCGACCGACGTCGTGCCGAGGACGCCGCCACGATCGACTACGGGAAACTCGAAGGGTTCGACCGTATGGCCGAACAGGGTGCTCAGGAGGCCGCGGACAACATCACCGCGCTGTCGGGCATCGAGACCGAAATCGAGATCCGCCGGCTCAACTTCGTCTCGCTCGAGGCGATTCCGGAGGAGGTCGGTGAGCGTACGCTGGTCGGCTCCGCCTTCGAGTTCGAGGGGACACCCTCTGGCTACCTCGTCTTTATGTTCGACGAGGACTCCGCAAAGGAGGTGGCCGAAGCGATGCTGCCGACGGCGCCTCCGGGCGGCGACGGGATGAACCAGATGGAGCAGTCCGCGATAAAGGAGTTGGGCAACATAATGGCCTCGGGCCTGCTGGACGGGTGGGCGAACGTCCTCGACACGACTATTGACCACTCCACCCCCCGGTACATCCACGACGTGGGCGCCGCCGCCGTGGACCCGATCATAATCGAGTTGGGCCAGAACCAGGAGTACGCCTTCGTGTTCGACACGCGCATCGAGGCCGCCGACCGTGACATCGACTGCGAAATCTTCGCGATCCCCGACGAGGACGACCTCATGCGGGCACTGGACGACCTCGACGTCGACCGCGTGGACGAGGCGCCGACCACCGCGGAGTTCCCGGTCGACGAGAACATAGACGACGACCTCGACGCCGACCCCGAGGAGATAGAGCGCAGTGCCGAGTGACCTGCCCTGGCCGGGGGGGTTAAGACCCGGGGCCCCGTACGAGTCGTAGAGACTGATACTACGATGAAAACGTACGGCAGCGAACCGGGCGTGCCGGAGACGGACCCCATTCGCGTCGGCATCTCTGAGTTCGCGATCAGCGACGCCGGCCAGCGAATGAAGTCCTACGGCCTGGGGTCGTGCGTGGCGGTGGCGCTGTGGGACCCGACGACGGAGGTGGGGGGACTCGCTCACGTGATGCTTCCACACGGCGACGACCGTGACGGCGACGACCGAAAGCCCGCGAAGTTCGCCGACACGGCGGTGCGGACGATGCTGCGCCAGATGGTCGAGAGAGGCGGCGACTACACTGCCGTCGAGGCGAAGATCGCCGGCGGGTCGGACATGTTCGAGTTCGACAGCTTCGACGAGGGAGTCGGCGAGCGAAACGTCGAGGCCGCACGCACCGAACTCGACCGCCTGGGCGTGCCGATAGTCGCCGAGGACGTCGGCGGCGAGGGCGGTCGCACCGTCGAGTTCGACACCACCGAGGGAAGTCTCTCGGTCCACACGCCCGAGGACGACGACGACCCGCTCGAACTGTAGCCGACGCCCGCGGTCCACTCACTGCCCGTGCCCGACAGTCCAGACGACTACCGAGTCGCGCCCGACCGTGCACTCAACAGCGACGGTGACGACCCCGACGAGGAGCAGTTCCGCTCGCTGACGGCCTTTATCGAGCGCGAACTCGAGTTCGCCACCAGCCACTACAACGACGACTACCTCAAGCGACGCTTTGCCTCCCGGATGCGCCGGCGCGGCGTCCCGTCCTACGGGGAGTACCTCGACGTCGTCGCCGACGACCCGGACGAACAGCAAGCACTCTTGGACGCACTCTCGATAAACGTCACCGGCTTCTTTCGCGACCCGGAGGTGTGGGAGGGGGTTCGGGACCTGTTGGCCGAGTTGACCGACGAGCGACTCCAGGTGTCCGCCTGGAGCGCCGGTTGTGCTGACGGTCGTGAGCCGTACTCACTGGCGATGCTGGCCGCCGCCGACCCGGCGATACAGGCGGCCAGTGTCGCGATCACGGCCACCGACATCAGCCAGGCGGCCATCGACGGCGCCCGCGAGGGCGTCTACCAGGGGTCACACACCACCGACATCGAGGGCGAACTCTCCTTTCTGGACGACCCGGGACGGTACGTGGCCGCCGTCGACGACGACCGGTACGCGGTTGCGGACCACATCAAGCGCGCGGTGTCCTTCCAGCAGCACGACCTCATCAGGGACGACCCGAAAACCGACCTCGACCTGGTGTTGTGTCGCAACCTCACGATATACATCGACAGCGAGTACAAGGAGCCGGTGATCGACACCGTCAGGCGGTCGCTGCGACCCGGTGGCTACCTCGTCATCGGCAAGACCGAGACGATACCCCGGTCGCTGCGGGACGAGTTCACCGTCGTCGACGGCGAGCGGCGGATCTACCGCCGCACGCGCCCCGACGAGGACGGCGACCGCTCGCGACGCTCCGGGATCGACACGGACGCCACCGGTGACGGCGACCGCTGACCGGGGTCAGTCGTCGTCGCCCTCCGTCGGGTCCTCTTCACCGCTCCCGCCCAGCGGCCCCCCGGGTATGTTGCTCTCGTCGGCCTCCTCTAAGTCCTCGTCGTCGAAGTCGATGTCCAACTCCAGGCGGTCGGTCTCGGGCTCTACCCC
>CAZQHW010000141.1:2210-6993 GCA_964593395.1 uncultured Halobacteriales archaeon | reverse complement strand
CGTGAGCCGGCCGTCGACGGTCGACTCACCCGCCGTCCGTGGACAGTCCGACGGTGACGTCGCCGGTCTTGCCGTCGAAGGTCGCGACCTCGATTGGCGACGCTATGTCGGCCCCGTCAACGAGCAGCCAGCGGTCCAGGCCCGTCCGCTGTTGTGTCTCGCCGTTCACCGATCCCTCTGCTCTGTGGACGACCTCAAGGTCGAAGGTCTCACCGAGCGGCCCGACCGCACCGCCGTCGGTCCGGTCGTCGTTCCACCCCCAGACGACCGACTCCGACACCCCGACCGCGCCACTGGCCGTCTCGTACCGGTCGTAGTCGGGAAAGCTGGAGTCGGGGAGGCCATCTTTGACCTGCCACTGTGCGTCGCTGGCGCCGCGGACGGTCATCGCCACGCCCCCACCGCCGTCGGACGTCGACGTGGCGTCACCGTTCACGACGACGAGACTGTACTCGTCGGTGCTCGTGTCCCGGTAGACGAAGGTCACGGTTGCGTTGTCGACCAGAAACTCCTCCGGGAGACTCGCACTGTGGATTGTCCCGCGGTCGAAGCCGTAGAACTCCGCGACCGAGCGCTCACTCTCGACGGGCGTGACACACCGGGACTCCCCGTCTGGTCCCTCGACGGTGACCTCACCGGCGTCACAGCCCCCGCCGCCGCCGAACACGCCGAGACAGCCGGAGAGGGCCGTCGCCGACCCGGCGGCGACGAGGAGCCGCCGTCGGGAGTGACCGCCGACGGAGCCGTCCTGCGGCGACGACGTGTCGGCCCCCGACCGAATCTCCGTGTCACAGTCTCCTCTCGGCGGGCGTGTGTCCGACTCAGCGGGAGCGTCTGACTCGCGCGGCCCGCCCGATTCGATGCCCCGGAACATAAGATGCTATTTTCGGGGGGGCGGAGATAAGTCTGGTCGCCGATCTGCTCCGTCGCGTGTCACGTCGTTCGTCGCACGGCGGGTCGGGGTCACCCGACCTGGGTTTCGTACACCGCCGTCGTCACCGTCTCGTCGAGCGGCCCCAACTCGTCCGTACACTCCTCGATCAGGTCGGCGCGGTCCTCGTAGAACCCCCGGCCAACGTCGTTGTCGGCGAAGACGCGGATCCGCATCCGCTCGACGCCGTGTTCGGCGAGGTACGAGCGGGCGCGGTCGAACAGTCGTGTGCCGAGACCCTCGCCCCAGCGGTCGGGGTGGACGTACAGCGTCGGCAGTCCGCCGAGCGTCGGGGTCTCGGCGTCGGACCCGGGGACCGCCGCGCCGGCGTAGCCGACCACGCGGTCACGGTCGTCGACGGCGACGAACGTGCGGGCGTGGCCGTTCTCGGTGTCGACCGGCGGCGCCGACCCGAACCGCTCGCGGAGGTCGTCGGGGTCGTACCACGTCGAGAGCAGCGTCTCGACGCCGTCCTGGCCGACGAGGTCGACGTACGTCTCCCGGTAGGCGGCGGTGGCGACGCGTCTGACCCCCGCGGCGTCTCCCGGGGTCGCGGGTCTGACCTCGACCATGCGGGCGAGGAGACCGGGACCGATGAAAGCCTTGCGCGGGTGTGAGACAGACTGGCCCGTCGAGACCGGGGGAAGCGGTAATTGTAACCGATATACTGCACTAGAGTGGCCGTCAAAAATTAAACGGGGGTGTACGTTCACACACTACGTGCGATGACCTGGGTAGAGCAGGCGAAACGGCTGGTCAGTCGGAACGGCGAGAAGGCAAACGGGAACGCGTACATGGGCCTGATAGCGCTCAGCGGCGTCGTCGGCTGGGGGCTGACGGTGTTCGTGGTGCGACTCTGGCCACGGCTGAACGACCACCCGATGCCGATGGGTCGTATCGAACAGGGCACACAGGCACAGGCGGCGCTGTTCGAGTGGTTCGGCTTTCTCCGGGGTGACCTGGCGGGTCCACACCTCATCTGGCCGTTTCTGGCCGCGTGGGGGCTGGTGTGGCTCGCTCGCGTCGTCTGGGGGTACGCCCGCGTCGAGCGCGGGTCGGTGTCGAACCTGCCGAACCTCGTGTGGCTCGTTCTCGTGGTGCCGGCGTTCGCGCTGAACGCGATGGGCGAGTACTTTCTGAAGGCGTACCTCATCTGGATGCCCTGGCTCGTGGTGTTCGCCGTCGGCTACCTCACGAACGCCTACCTCGTGGAGCGCGGCGGCGTGTACTGGGCCGCTGGCCTGGCCAGTCTGGGGCTGTTGATCGTCGGAGTGTACGCCAAACTCACGCTGTCGCTGCCGCTTGGCGGCGCGCTCACGGGGCCGGCGGTCCCGCAGATCGGCGGCGAAATCCTCTACCCGTTCCCGTACACCTACACGGTGCTGGGACTGCTGCACGTCGTCCCGATGTCCGTGGACGCGATCCGGGGCGGGCGACAACTCACCGACGCGGGCGTCTCCACGCTCAAGGCCCAGTCGATGGAGACCGACACCGAGGAGGTCGGCGGCGTCGTCTCCAGCGACTGACCACCCGGCACGGCCGCGGCAGGATTCCTACGCCTCCTTTTCGGAGTCGGCGTCTTTCTGGGTGGACCGCTTCAGCGAGAGAACGGTGCGATCGAACGCACAGACGACGGTCTCGTCGGGGACGCGGTACACCTCGACGTGCATCGTGACGACGCCGCGGTCGCCGTCGCTGGTCTCGCGCTTGTCGGTCACCGTCGAGCGGGCGGTGACCGTGTCGCCGTGGAACACCGGCGCGGGGTGTTCCACGTCGTCGTACGAGAGGTTGGCGACGATGGTGCCGTCGGTCGTGTCGTGGACTGTCAGGCCCACCGCGAGCGACATGGTGTAGAGGCCGTTGACCAGTCGCTCGCCGAACTGGGTGTCGGCGGCGGCCTCGGCGTCGAGATGCAACGGCTGTTGGTTCATCGTCATGTCACAGAACCGCTGGTTGTCGCTCTCGCTCACCGTGCGGCGCTTGTCGTGGTCGATCGTCTCGCCGACGGTGAACTCCTCGTAGTAGAGCCCGGTCATGCTCGGCGACTGGGGCCGACTGGAGCAAATGCGTACCGGTCGAGACCGCCCGGATTGAAGCCCTCGGCGGTCCAGGCGGCGGTATGGTTCGCAGGAGCGTACTGTTCACGCCCGGCGACGACGCCGAGATGCTCCGGAAGGCACCGCAGGCGGGCGCCGACACGCTGGTGTTCGACCTGGAGGACGGCGTCGCACCGGACCGCAAGCAGGCGGCTCGCGAGACGGTGCGCGAGGCGCTTTCGGACCCTGACCTCGACCCCGTGGCGGAGGTGTGTGTGCGGGTGACGCCGCCACCGACGACCGACGACGACCTCTCGGTGGTGCTCTCGGGTGGCCGCCCCGACGCCGTGTTGCTGCCGATGGTCGACGGCCGCGAGGACGTCGAGACACTCGTTCGCCTGTTGCGCGAACAGGACGCCGGCGAGGTCCCAGTGCTGGCGCTGGTCGAGACCGCCCGCGGCGTGTTGAACGCCCCCGAGATCGCCGACCATCCGAAGGTCGACGCCGTGCTCCTGGGCGCGGAGGACCTCGCCGCCGACCTCGGCGCCACGCGCACCGAGGGCGGCGCGGAGGTCGCCTACGCCCGACAGCGGGTTGTGACCGCCGCCGCCGCGGCCGAGGTTGACGCGGTCGACGCCGTCCACACGGACCTGGACGACCGCGAGGGCCTGCAACGAGCCACTCGCGAGGCGGCCCAGTTGGGCTACGACGGCAAGATGGTCGTCCACCCGGCACAGGTGGCCGTCGTCAACGAGGCGTTCACTCCCGACGCCGAGCGTGTCGAGTGGGCCGAGCGAGTGCTCCGGGCGGCCGAGAGAGCCGACCGGGAGAACCGGGGCGTGTTCCGCGTCGACGACCAGATGGTCGACGCTCCGCTGGTCGCCCAGGCAGAGCAGGTGGCCGAGCGGGCCAGGGCGGCCGGCGTCGACCTCGACATCGCCCCGGACGGCGACCGAGCGTGAGGAGAGTAGTCGTGACGCTTCTCGCTGGCGTCGAAACGTTCATGCTGGATATGGTGGAGTAGTAACACGTGACCGCAGAGGAGTCTAGTCGGTGGTTTCTCGGGGGAGAGAGCGCTGGCGGCGTCCGACGTGGCGATCCGGACCGTACCGGACCTGCTGAGCGTGAGTGACGTCGTCGTCCCGGTCGCCGTCGCACGGGCGGTGCTCTCTGGGGCGACCCGGCCGTGCCTCGTGCCCGCCGACGCCGACGCTGGCGCTGGCGCCCAGGACCGCGGCACCGACCACGAGGACGGGGACGGAACCACCTGCCAGGAGTGGCGTGAGGGGTGACCGTGGCGGGGTACCACGGAGTGACGCCGATTCCGCTACGCTTATTCGCGCCCTGACCGTCGGTCAATGTCATGTCGGACGAGGTCAATCCTTTCGAGAGCCTGCAGGAGCAGATCGACGACGCCGCCGGCTACGTCGACGCCTCGCCGGACGTTCTGGAGCGGCTCAAGCACCCAGAGCGGGTCCTGGAGACGAACCTCGCCGTCGAGATGGACGACGGGTCCGTGGAGGTGTTCCGTGCCTACCGCTCGCAGTTCAACGGCGACCGTGGGCCGTACAAGGGGGGGATCCGCTACCACCCCGGCGTGACGAGGGCAGAGGTGAAGGCGCTGTCGGGGTGGATGGTGTTCAAGTGTGCGCTAGTGAACATCCCGTACGGCGGCGGAAAGGGCGGCATCCAGATCGACCCGGACGAGTACAGCGACGCCGAACTGGAGCGGATCACCCGCGCGTTCGCGAAGGAATTACGACCGATCATCGGCGTCGACCGGTCGGGGACTCGTCGGGCCTACCCGCTCCGGGTG
>CAZQHW010000141.1:0-2200 GCA_964593395.1 uncultured Halobacteriales archaeon | reverse complement strand
AGATGAACTGGATAAAAGACACCTACCAGAAACGCGAACGCACCACCGAACCGGGCGTCATAACCGGGAAGGCGCCCGACTCCGGTGGCGCGCTCGGCCGCGTCGAGGCGACCGGTCGCTCGATCGCGTTCACCGCTCGCGAGGCCTTTGGGTACCTCGACCGCGACATCGAGGGCGCCACGGTCGCCGTCCAGGGGTACGGCAACGCGGGGTTCAACGGCGCGAAGTTCATCGACGACTTGGACGCCGACGTCGTCGCCGTCTCGGACTCGAGCGGAGCGGTCGTCAGCGAGTCCGGTCTCGACACCCGCGCGGTGAAGGAGTTCAAGCGCGAAACCGGCAGCGTCACCGGCTACCCGGACGCCGACCGGGAGGTCACGAACGAGGACCTGCTCACGATGGACGTCGACCTGCTCGTCCCGGCGGCCCTCGAGAACGCCGTCAACGTCGAGATCGCCCGCGACCTCGAGGCCGACGTGGTGTGTGAGGCCGCGAACGGCCCGCTCACGCCCGACGCCGACGACGTCCTGATGGACAAGGACGTGTACGTGTTCCCGGACATTCTGGTGAACGCCGGCGGCGTCACCGTCTCGTACTTCGAGTGGGTCCAGAACCGACAGCGGTTCTACTGGACCGAACAACGGGTAAACGAGGAACTGGAGGCGATCATCGTCGACGCCTTTTCGGACCTCGTCGAGCGGTTCGAGGAGTCCGGCGCGTCGAACCTCCGCAGTGCCGCCTACGCCGTCGCAATCGACCGCGTGTTGGACGCCTACGAGCAGGGCGGCAACTGGCCCTGACTCGCTCTCTTTGTCGCCCGGTTAGCCGGAGTAACCGAACTCGTCGGTCGAGGTGACCTCGGCGCCCTCGGACTCTATCGTCCCCTCGATCCGCACGGTGAACGCCCGGTTACGGACCGCGTCGGCGACGCCCTGGCCGACGTCGGTGTACTGGACGGTGACACGGGCCCGGGCCGTCTCGGTCTCGCCGGGGTCGAGGTTCGTCAGTCGTGCGCCGGCGTCGCCCACCTGAACGTCCTCGACGTACACGTCGTAGTCGGCGACCGGCGCGGGCACCGTCTCGTCGGCGGTGTTCTCGAACTCCAACACGAGCGGCAGCGTCGCACTCGCCACCCCGAAGTCGGGGCGGCGCAGGTCGATTATCCGCACCTTCACCTGTCCGACCGGCGGGTCGCCAAAGGGCAGGGCGTCGAGACACCCGGCCAGTCCGGCGAGTCCGGCCACGCCAGCACCGCCCGCGGCGAGCAGTCCGCGTCGCTTCATACCGGTCGTTTGTGGTGGCTCCTTATCAGGCTTGGCGCGAGTCAGGCTGACTCCCCGCCCGCAGTCGGGTCGAACGTACAACAGGCGCCGGTCTCCAGGTTCTCACCGTCGATGTGGGCCGAGAGACAGGCGTAGTTGCAGAACTGGCCCGCCGGGCGGCGCTCGCCGTCGACGCCTTTCTCGACGTACACCGGGTCGTGGGCCTCGACGCGCTGGCCGCAGTACGTGCAGTCGGTCACGCCGGTACCAGAGCGAGGAGTCACAAGAGTCCTGGGCCGGTCAGAGGTCCATCTGCCGGCCGATGACGAGTTGCTGGATCTCGCTGGTGCCCTCACCGATCTCCATCAGTTTCGCGTCGCGGTAGTACCGCTGTGGAGCGAAGTCGGTGGTGTAGCCGTAGCCGCCGTGGACCTGCACCGCGTCCTCGGCGACCTCGCGGGCCGCCTCGCTGGCGTCCCACTTCGCGAGCGAGGCTTCCTCTGTGACGTCCTGGCCCTGGTCGTACTGCCAGGCGGCGCGGTGGGTGAGCAGGCGGGCGCGCTCTGTCTTGCGTTTCATCTCGGTGAGCGTGTTGCGCACGGCGTCGAACTTCGAGATCGGCTTGCCGAACTGCTCGCGCTCCGTGGCGTACTCCCGGGCGTGTTCCAGGGCGCCCTGGGCCAGTCCCGTCGAGAGGGCGGCGATCGAGATGCGCCCGCCTTGCAGGGTCTTCAGGGTCTGTTCCCACCCCTCGCCCTCCTCGCCGAGGAGTCGGTCGGCGGGCACGCGGACGTCGTCGAGTTGGATCTCGCAGGTGGGCGAGGCGTTCAGCCCCATCTTGTCCCACACGGTCGTCACCTCGAAGCCGTCTTGGTCGGGGTCGACAATAAACGTGGAGATGCCGTCGTACCCCGCCTCGGGGTCGGTGACCGCCTTCA
>CAZQHW010000140.1:2486-7093 GCA_964593395.1 uncultured Halobacteriales archaeon | reverse complement strand
GCGACGGACTCTTAATCCGTCGGTCGGGGGTTCAAATCCCTCCCGGCCCGCTTGTCGCTGCGAACAGTTCGTGAGCAGCGGCAAGCGAATCCGTGGAGGGATTTGAACAGAGAGCGGGAGGTGAGCGAGCGCAGCGAGCGAACGAGAGCGACCGAGGTTCAAATCCCTCCCGACCCGTGCAACGAGACCACGAGCGACAGCGAGCGGTCGAGTGAACCGGCAGGACGGATCTGAACCAGGGAACGGAGCGAAGCGGAGTGACCGAGGTTCGAATCCCTCCCGGCCCGCTTGTCGCTGCGAACGACTTGTGAGCAGCGGCAAGCAAAGCCGAGAGATTTGAACAGGGAGCGGGAGGTGAGCGAGCGAACGAGAGCGACCGACGTTCGAATCCCTCCCGGCCCGCTCCTGCGACGAACGACGGGAGGAGCACAGCGGCCACGGTGGGCTCCGAGCGGAGGCACAGGGAGCCGGCACGGGCAGGGGCAACGGCTCAGTACCCGAGGTAGACGAAGACGACCAGATAGGAGACGATACCGAGAACGGCCAGCGTGCCGACCGTGATGCCGACCAGGATCTTCATGTGTCGCGGGGTCAACTCCTCGTTGTCGATGAAGGCGGCGACGTTCTCGACGGTTTCCCTGATATTCATCGGTCGAGAGCGGCGCGGCACGCATAAGAGTGCGCCGGTGTGTCGCGTCCCGGTCCCCGGGGCGCAGGCACGGGGGTCGGGTGTCACTCAGTGCGGGTCGGCGCCGCCTCGCTCGTCCGCTCCTCGTGGACCAGCAGCGCGACCCCGCCGACCGCGGCGGTAACGCCGAGACCGACGAACGGTATCGGGTCGAGGAGCGGGAAGTCGAACTCGGGGCCCAGCAAGTGGGCGCCGACCCCGACGGCGGCGACCACGCCGGCGGCGCTGGTCGCGTACCGGCCCCAGACGACGTTCGCTCCGATCGCGGCGGCGACGAGGCCGAGGACGACGAACGGGAGTTGGTAGAGCCAGTAGACGACGGGGAACCCGCCGGTACCCCAGGTGGTGACCTCGTAGCGCTCGCCCTCGTAAATCACGACGGACACGTCGTCGTAGTCGCTGTACGCGAACCGGTCCGGGGCGTCGTCGTAGCCGTAGACGAGTTGCTGTTCGCCGGACTCGATCGCCGAGCGGACGACCGACTGGGCGGTCGGCGAGAGAGCCTCGAACTGTACCGGCTCCGCGTTTTCCGTCTGGGAGGTCGGTGACCCGACCGGCTCGGCCTCGATAACGGCCTGCTCACCCCAGTCGCCCATCGTCACCGGCGCCGCGACGAGAGAAATCCCCACGAGAACGGCGAGCACACCGAGTGCCGTTCGCTGCATGGCTGGGAACTGAATCTGACAGATAAATGTCTTTTCAAACGTACTCCCGGTTGACACGTCCCACGAGCACGGCCGGGGGGCAGCCATCGATCCGCGCTCGGCGTCGCACAGACGACGCGCCGCCGGGGACCCGTCGGCGGTCTCACGGCCCGTTCACGCGGGCAGCGAAGCCCCTGATCGCACCGGTGACGGCGTCGTGTGCGTCGGACAGGCCCTGGTGGTCGGCGCCCTCGACGAAGACGAGGCTGGCGTCGTCGCGGCGAGCGAGGCGACGGGCGTGGTCGCCGTTGAACTCCTCGCCACCGTGGACGACGAGCAGCGGTCCGCCGTAGCGGTCGACCGACGCCCAGGTGGGCCGAAAGGAGGGAGCGGCCCGAAACACGCTCGTGAGCGTCCGGAGCGGGTCGTGTGCGTCACCCGCGTCGGGCAGTTGGCGGTCGTCGGCGTCGCCCGCGAGTCGCTCTCGGAGGCGGTCGGCGGCCCACTCCGACCGGCCGACGAGGTCGAGTGCCGCGGGGAGCACGGTGCCGTAGACGGCACCCAGGAGCCGCATCGGCAGCGCGGTCCAGTCGTGGGCGGCGCCGACGAGGCCGAGACCGGTGACGGCGTCGGGGGCGTTGCGGGCGACGTGTGCGCCGACGTACCCGCCCAGCGAGTAGCCGACGACGACGGCCGGACCGTCGTCGAGCAGTCGCAGCGTCGAGCGGATCGCCGGCCGCATCGCGAACCGCTCCTCGGGGTGGGCGCCGTGTCCGGGGAGGTCGGCAGCGAGGACGTGAAACTCGTCGGCGAGGCGGTCAGCGTGAGGGCGCCAGGTGTGCCGAGACCCGCCGGCCGGGGGGAGCAACAGCACCGTCGGGTCCGCGGGGTCACCGCGTTCGAGCGTCGGCGGACGGCTGGGAACGTCGAGAGCCATACGCACGATCGAACCGGACCAGACGGATGTGTGCTTTCCTCGCCGCCGCCAGGTCGGCCTCACTCGAAACTGACTCCGATCCGCGTCTCGACCACCGTGGCGCGGTCGGTGGTGACCGTGCAGGTGACCGTCGTGGGGCTGGGTCGCGTGCAGTCGTCCGTGGTCGGGTCGATGGCCGCCTCCAGGTACGACTCCCAGGCCGTCGCCCGCGGCGAGGACACCGTGACGGTCACGTTCACCGGAGACGTCGAGCGATTGAGGACCTGTCGCTCCCGGGCGACAGTCTGGACGAGGACGCGTGACTCACCCTGCACTCCCTCCGGACCGCCGGGGAGGGCACGGGTGTCGCGGCTCGTGTTCGTGACAGCGACCAGCGAGCGGGTGGCCGACAGCACCATCGGCGGCTCCCGTAGCAGTGCGGCCCCACCGTTCTCGCCCACACCGACGACCGCGCCGTTGGCGTAGACGATGCGTGCCCCGTCCGGCGACTCGTACACGACCGGGCGCAACGTCACCGAGCGGTCGAACACGACCGCGCCTGACGCCACGTCGGTCGCGGAGACGGTCACCGTGATCGGGGCTCCGAGGTCGATCCGCTCGCCGGACACCGACAGTTCCGTCGGACGGTTCGGTCCACCGGATGATCGTCGAGGGTCGCTGCCACTGCAATCCAGGGCGGAGCACTCTCCGTCGGACGGAGAGAACGAGAGGCGGGGTCCGGTGCTGGTCTGATGCGGTGGGTGCCGACTGGGTCACTCGTCCCTGTCGGTCGCGGCGACCGTCGCGCGAAACCGGTCGCGGTCGACGACGTGCAGGCTGAACGGCCCGCCGGCGATTCGCTCCTCGGAGTCCGCGTGGCGGACGACGCCCTCGAACCGCAGACTGCGCCCCTCGACCGCCGCCAGGCGGGTGTGGACGCGGACCGCGGTGCCGACGGGGGCGGGTCGGTCGTGTTCGACCTCGGCGGACTCGCCGACGACGCCGGTCCCGTCGGGGATCCGTCCGCGGACGGACTCGCGGCCGACGAACTCGAACCGCGAGAGAACGTGTGCGGTGCCGAGTACCGGCAGCGCGTCGGTCGGGTCGGCATCGGTGGCGGCGTGCAGGCCCGGCGGGGCGTGTTGTGGCCCGAAGACGTTCGTCGTGTGCGCGTGCTGGACGACGAACGTCGCCGTGCCGGTCACCCCCGGGTCCGGGGTCGGGTCCATCGTGGTCGGTGACGAACTCCGCGTGGAAAAAAGACTGCCGGCACCCGCGAACCGTGACGCCACCGGCCACGGAAACCGATTAGTCGCTGGCGGCCGACCCGCCGCCCATGCCCGAGTTCCAGACCTACACCTGCGAGCAGTGTGGCGAGGAGTTCAGCGCCGTCCCGGGAGCGAACGCCGCCGAGCGCGAACTGTGCAGTCCCCGGTGTGAGCGACTCGCGGGACAGGCGGTGGCGGCAGACGACTGACCGGGCGGTTCTTTGCGAGTTCTCGGCCGATCAGGCGGCGTCGTCAGGCCGGTAGTTGGGCGCCTCGTCGGTGATGACGACGTCGTGCGGGTGGCCCTCGCGCTGGCCGGCCGCGGAGACGCGAACGAACTCGGCGCGCTCCTTGAACGTCTCGACGTCGGGGGCGCCGACGTAGCCCATGCCGGAGCGCAGACCGCCGACGAGTTGGGTCAACTCGGAGGCGAGCGAGCCCTTGTACGGGGTGGCGGCCTCGACGCCCTCGGGAACGTAGTCCTCGTCGTCGTCGGGTTCTTTCAGGTAGCGGTCGGTGTCACCGCCCTGCATCGCGCCGACCGACCCCATCCCGCGGTACTGCTTGTACTTCTTGCCCTGCATCGTGACGACGCGGCCGGGCGCCTCGTCGGTGCCGGCGAAGTACGACCCGAGCATGACGGCGTCGGCGCCGGCGGCGATGGCCTTTGCCACGTCGCCGGAGTAGCGGATACCCCCGTCGGCGATAACGGGCACGTCGTGGGCTCCAGCCACGTCCGCGACCTCTGCGACGGCGGTGATCTGGGGCCGACGTTGCCGACGACGACGTCGGCGCCGACCTCGGTGGCGATCGTGTGGGCGCTGTCGATAACGTCGCCGTTGTGAGCGTGGGCACAGTCGATGAACAACACGTCGGCGCCGGCCTCGTCGGCGGCCGTCGCGCGGTCGGTCTCGAAGGGACCGACGGCGGCACCCACCCGCAGTCGGCCGGCCTCGTCGCGGGCGGCCTCGGAGTACTCCCGGCGCTGGAGGATGCCCTGCATCGTGATGAGGCCGGTGAGGTGGTTCTCCTCGTCCACGATTGGAACACGCTCTATTTTGTGCTCGTACATCAGTTCGAGAGCCTCGCGG
>CAZQHW010000140.1:0-2476 GCA_964593395.1 uncultured Halobacteriales archaeon | reverse complement strand
CGGTCGCTGACCTCGAGGTACGGGCGGATTTCGGTCCCGGAGATGATGCCGAGGACGCGGTCCTCGTCGTCGACGACGGGGGCGCCGTTGACGCCCTCGCGGGCCATCATCCGGTCGACGTCGCTCACCGTCTGGTGGGGGGAGGCGGTGACCACGTCACGGATGATGAGTTCGTCGGCCTGTTTCACCCGCTCGATCTGGGCGGCGGTCTCCTCGACGTCCATGTTGCGGTGGATCACGCCCAGGCCGCCGTTGCGGGCCATCGCGATGGCGCTGTCGGCCTCGGTGACGGTGTCCATCGCCGCCGAGACGACGGGAACGTTCAGGTCGACGTTCGTCGAGACACGGCTCGAGACGTCCGCCTCGTCGGGTTCGACGCGGGAGCGTTTGGGTCGCAACAACACGTCGTCGAACGTCAGTGCCTCCGGTACGTGGAGTTTCTCCGTGTAGAAACCAGCCTCGTCGGTGGGGTCTGTCGCCATGTAAACCGTCCTTGCGCCGGGGGCAAAAGCGTTGTGAGAGCGTCCTGGCACCGGCCGGATCGTGTCAGCAAAACGGCCATAGTCGCCTGTCAGCGGCGCTGAAACTGCCGTGTGAGAACGAGAGTCACGCAAGTCTTTTTCTGTGCACCCCCCAGTTACAACTATGCGCTCCGCTAGTCCCGACGCGGCGAGTACTGTCGGTCAGATTGAGGCCTCTCCTACGGGCCCGAAGCCGAAGCCGATGGTAGCGAGCATGCCGTTTCTGTTTATGGGACACGCCACGGAGCAACGACTCCTCGCACGACTACACCGCACACGTGCACCCGCATGGACCGGCGACGGAGCCGGTCGGCGGGCCGCCGGAGGAGTCGACGACGCCACCAGCCGCGACGGGCGGTACCGCGACCGGTACCGCTATCGCAGGCTGGGGGGCGCCAGGCGCCCATCAGCCCAGGGTGAGGGCACGGCCCAGTAGATGAGCGTCTCGCGGCACCCGATAGCCCTCCGTCTGGAGGCACTGGTGGGCGGCTCAGCGACCCTGTTAGCGACGGTGATGGCCCTGCCGCTCGTGGACGGCATCTTTCCCGCGCTCGTTCTGGCGGGGGCGCTGGACTCGCCGATCGGCGTTCTCGAGGTCGGCCTGCTCGTGTTCGGTGGGTCGGCGACGCTCGCAGTCGTGCTCGCGGAGATGGACGCCCCACCTCGCAAGGCCGCCCGGGCCGTTCTCGCGGTCGGGGCGGTGATCGTCGTCGGTGCCGCCGTCGAGGCGGCGCTGGCGCCGACGATACAGAGCGTCGTCGACCTGCCGACGTTCGAGCGCTTTGCCGCCATCGTGATCGCGGCCATCGCCGCGAAAACCGCGAGCGCTCGCGTCGGCGAGTTCCTCCCCCGGCCGGCGGTCATCGTGGGCCTCGGGTTGGTCGCCAGCATCGACCCCGCTGGCGCCACGGTGGAGGTGACCACCGACCCGATGCTCGTCGTCCACGCCGTCGCCGCCGCCCTCGTCGGCACACTGTTCGCCCTCGGCGCGGCGCTGTTCGGCCCGCGCCTGCGGCGCAACGTCGACGTCGACCGCTTCCGGTTCGGCAGCGCGGTCGCCCTGGGCCTGCTTGCCATCTCCATCGTCGGCTTCTCGTTCCAGGGGGCGCCGCTGGCGGTCGTCGCCGTCACGGGGCTGCTGGCGTTCAACCCCGACGGCGCGGCCGGCGGGGACGACGGGGACGACGAGGACGACGGCACGCCCGTCGTGAACGACCTCGCGGCCGCCACGGGTGCCGACAGCGAGACCGTGGCGACCGACCTCGTCGACGGCGTCGAGGGCGACGAGGTGACGCCACGGATCCCCGGCGCGGACGGGAGCGACCAGTCGACCGTCTCCGGCGCGGTCGACGACGGCCGGGACGCCGCGGGCGTCGACGCGAAGGCGACCTCGTCACCGTCCTCGTCGGTCAGTTCGACCGGCGGGAGCGACACGGCGTCGTAAGGGGGGGCATAGCCGGGAGTGCGAACGTCCTGCGACCTGCCGCGTACTGTGGCGTGACCACGGGACTTAGGAGCCCCGCGTCCACAGATCGCTCATGGCCGAGAAGGAGAACCGCGTCGTACAGGGGCGGATGGTCACCCCGAAGTCACTCGCCGAACTGGTCGAGGGCGAGTCGGTGATGGACGCCGAGCCGATCACGGAGGCCGACCGGGACTGTCCCGAGTGTGACGGCAACGTGTTGAGCGTGGGGTACATGCCCTCGGTCACGGCGTTCGTGACGGGGTACAAGTGCCAGGACTGTGACTGGAGCGACAGCGACCGGGAGTGAACAGCGGGGACCGAAATTCCTTTAGTCGGGACGTGGCAACCGAAGTTCGCCGAAGGGGCCGTAGCCCAGCCCGGCAGGGCGACTGACTCCAGAGGCACGCGCCCGGGACGAACCACCTGATATACCGAGCGACCGGCTGATCACCGCGTCGCGACGACGACCCTCTGGAGTTCCGAGGCGCAC
>CAZQHW010000139.1:0-7155 GCA_964593395.1 uncultured Halobacteriales archaeon | reverse complement strand
ACACCCGCGAGGAGGGACTCGTCGGCGAGTCCCGCGCCGCGGAGTCCTCCCGGTTTCAGGAGGCGTACCTCACCGAGGAGAACTACGACGTGCTCGAGGAACTCCGCGCGGTCGCCGAGGCGGTCGACGCCACGGTCGCACAGACCGCGATCGCCTACCACCTCGCCCACGACGGGATCGCGGCGCCCATCATCGGCGCCCGCACCGTCGACCAGCTGGAGGAGAACCTCGGCGCCGCCGACGTCGAGTTGAGCGACGAGCAGTTCGAGCGACTCCGGGAGACAAAGGGCGGCCCGTACAGCGACATCTGACCCCGCCCGGGCGGTGAGTTCTCACCCGGCGACCTCGGGGGGCCAGTCGTTCCGACAGTTCTTAACCAACAGGCGAATTTCAGCCCGTTGGTTAAGAGCGCCCCACGTTCCCGCCGGCGGACCTGCCGAGGTCACAGGAGTTCCCAGGTGACGACGGCCCCCTGCTCGTGGTGTGGATGTCGCAGTCCGTCGAACTCCGCGACCCGGCAGACCCGCAGGTCCAGGTCGAACCAGAACGCGGCGTCGCGGACGAGTTTCTCGGCGAGGCTGCCCACGTCCATCGCGTCGGACGGCTCCTCGCTGGGCTCGTAGTACAGTCCGAGTAGTCCGCCGGAGAGGTCGAACGTGGCGCGGTGGAGCGCGCGGGCGTCGGTCAGGAGTGACGCGGAGTCACCCTCGGGAAACGGGCTGAACACGGCGGCGTAGCGGTTGGGGTCGATGTCACCGTTGTCCAGGCGGAACCGCAGCAGTTTCGCCTCGACCGGGACGCGAACGCCGCCGGCGTGGACGGCGAGGTCACACCGCTCGTTGGCGTCGGGGTACGGCACCTCGCGCTCGACGCGGTACCCCTCGTTCTCGGGCAGGGCGTCGACGAGCGCCGCCAGTTGCCGGGGCTCCTCGAAGGGGCCGATCCCGGGCTGCCAGCGGTCGTGCTCCAGGTTGGCGTCCACCCTCGGCACGGTGTCGGCCATCGCGTCGGTGACCGCCGCCAGCGCGTCCGTCTGTACGTCCGGCGATCCACTCACAGGAAAGCGTCGAAGCGACGGAGTATGGTTCTTTCCGCCGACACTCACCGGTGACGGACCGTCGCGAGGCCCGAGCACCCGCCCCGGTCACCCGTACCAGTCGGTGAGTACCGGCCCCGCGGCGGCGGCGACGGCCTGGGCGAGCGCCCGCTCGCGGTCCGTCCGGCCGCCGGTGAACACGCCCGCCGCGCCCTGGTCGTGTTTGACGCCCTCGGCGCCGGTCAGGTCGTCCATCACCGGCCCGAGTTCCTCGCCGGTCCGCACCCGCTCGGCCACGCCGTCGGGCAGTCGCAGCGAGGGGCCGCTCCCACGGCCGAGACGGTCGCCGTCGGTCACGACCGCCCACATCACAAGGGACAGCCCCTCGACGCCCGGCAACTCGGCGACGCCACCCTCGATCCCGACGCCCAGGTCGCGGTCGTGGTCGTCGGCCCGTAGCGCCCGTCGCGCCCGGTTCTCGGCGCCCCTGACCGTCTGCTCGACGCCGCGTGGTTGGTCGGGTACACCCGGGTCGACGGCGACCGTCGTCGCGGGCCGGTCGAGCGCCCGCTCGGTCGCCGCAACCTTCACCGGGTTCGTACTCCCGACGGCGACTCGTCGCTCGCTCGGTGGCATCGACCGTCGCTGGGGCACGGGACGGCTTCGGTCTTTCCACACGGCCGCGGTCGTCGCGGTCGCCGTTCTCCGCGTTCCGGTGTCCTTCGTGCCCGCAGGTGGACTACCACTCCCTGGCGTTGCCCGTGGGGTCGAACCGCGAGGCGACGTAGCCGACGACGCCGGCGATCCCCGCCGGCACGGCCATGAACACCAGGAAGACGAGGAACCCGGTGGCGCGGTCGGCGAGTCCACCGGCCTCCGCCGCCGGGCTGAACACGACAAAGGGCACCAGCAGGAGTACGATCCCCACGCCGTAGGCGCCACGAGAGACCGCGCCGATCACTGACCGCCGGCGGACGAGGTACGCCGTCGATCCGAGCCAGGCGGCCGCGCCCAGGCCGAGTCCGAGCGACACGCTCGTCGTGCTGACGAGCAGCGCTATCAACGTCACGAACCCGATCACGACGCCCGCAACGGCGCCGACGACCACCGTCAGCGTGTCGTCGACCATGCTGTCCGGGTCGAGCAGGGGGCCACCCTGGTCGGTCGCCCCCTCCGTGTCAGTCGACGCCGAGGGGTCGCCGCCGGACCACTCCGGGGGGCCGTCGTCGGCGTCGTTGGGCCCGGTGCCGGCGGCGCTGGCGCCACCAGTGTTAGTGTCCCCGCTCGTCTCTGCTCCCTCCTCGAACTCCTCGAGACCGTAGTCGACGTTCGTGGTGTTGCCCTCGGAGGACCGACTCGGGTCGTCGCTCACGGTCGCTCCCTCCGTTCTCGCCCGCGGTCCCGTCGGATCATTGTCCCCTTGGTTGAGGCGCCACCGACTTACAGGTTCGGGCGTCGACCACGCGCCACAACACAAACAGTCGTCGCCCTCCACCTAACTGTATGCCGACGTGTGCGCTCTGCCGACGCTCGTTCCCGCCGGTCGACGACCCGCAGGCGTTTCAACGGCACCACCTCCGTCCCGAGCGCCGCGAGGAGAGTCCCGTCGTCACGCTGTGTCGCCCCTGTCACGACCAGGTTCACGCGCTGTTTACGAACGCGGAGTTGCGTGACTCGTACGACACCGTCGAGGCGCTGCGCGAGGCCGACCGTCTCCAGGGCTTTCTCTCGTGGATCTGCGACACCGCGAAACTCGACGTCCCGGTCGAGACCAGCGACCACGTCCGCCGCTCCTGACTCCACTACCCCCGTTTCGAGTGCCGCGTCAGACGCAACGCTGTCGTGCGATCCGCAGGCGTAACCAGGGGGTTCCACCCAGCGATCCCCCCGTCCTCGGGCGGGTCGTCGTCGGTCGTCACCCACCGTTTCGGGTGTCGCGTCAGACACGACGCTGTCGTGCGGTCCGCAGGCGTAACCGGGGGGTTCGCCGGTCTCGTCGGCGCGGCGCTCGCCGGGGGTCACGCGGTCGCCGCTCGTGCGTGGCGTCAACCGGTCAGGAGACCGCCCAGCGCAGCACCCGTAGCGCCGCCTTCACGGGGTACAACAGCAGCTTCACCACCAGTCGCACCGGGAGCAACAGCAGCTTCACCGTGCCGAGGACGGTGCCCAGACCGACGAGCAGGACACCCAGGATCACCGCCGGCACGCCGACGACGAGACCGAGGCCAGTCAGCGAGACGAGTATGCCGCCGACCACGAGTAGGACGCCGAGCAGTACGAGGCCCATACCCAATCTGTGCGCTCGACGAACAAGTGTCTTGTCCTCGCCGGCAGGTCAGAAGTCGCCGTGGCGATGAGCTACCGCAGCGAGAGGTCGATCGCCTTTGTCTGGGTGTACTCCTCGATTGTCTCGAAGGCGGTCTCGCGGCCGATACCGGACTGCTTGTAGCCGCCAAAGGGCATCCCGGCGGGGAAGTCCTGGTACTGGTTGACCCAGACTGTGCCGGCCTCGAGGTCCCGAGCACAGCGGTGTGCGCGCTCCAGGTTCTCGGTCATCACGCCGGCGGTCAGTCCGTAGTCGACGTCGTTCGCGGTCTCGACCATGTCGTCGTAGTCGCTCCACTCGAACAGTTCGAGAACGGGCCCGAAGATCTCCTCCTGGACGGGGTCGCTGTCGTGGTCGAGTCCCTCGACGATCGTCGGTTCGACGAAACAGCCGTCGGCGTACGGTTCCTCGTCGACACGCTCGCCGCCGGCCCGGAACTGCCCGCCCAACTCGCGGGCGGTCTCGACGTACTCCATCGTCCGGTCGACCTGGTCGCGGGAGACCTTCGGGCCGAAGGAGGTGTCCGACAGCAACGGGTCGCCCGGCGTCGTGTCTCGTGCCGTCTCCACGAGCGCCTCGGTGAACTCCTCGTAGATGTCCTCGTGGACGAACATCCGCGACCCGGCCGAGCAGGTCTCGCCCTTGTTGTAGAAGATGGCGAGAAAGGCACTGCGGACGCTGGTGCGGACGTCGGCGTCGTCGAAGACGACGACGGGGTTCTTACCGCCCAACTCGAGGGTCACGTCGGTGACGTTGTCGGCAGCGTTGCGCATGACCTCCTTTCCGACCGGCGTCGACCCGGTGAAGGCGATCTTGTCGACCTCGTCGTGTTTCGTGAGCGGTTCGCCCGCCTCCGGACCGTAACCGGTGACGACGTTCACGACGCCGTCGGGCACGACGTCGCGGACCTCGTGGGCGAGTTTCAGCGCCGACAGCGGCGTCTGCTCGGCGGGCTTGTGGACGACGGCGTTGCCAGCGGCAAGCGCGGGCGCCAGCTTCCAACTCGCGATGAGAAGCGGGAAGTTCCACGGCGTGATGGCGCCGACGACGCCGTGTGGCTCGTGGACCGTCTGCACCGAGCGGGTGCCGTCCGACGGCAGCGAGATCCCCTCGTGGTGGCGGGCCGCCCCGGCGAAGTACCGGAAGTGGTCGACAACGGCGGCGACGTCGCCCGTTGCCTCCCGGATCGGTTTGCCGTTGTCGAGCGTCTCCAGGCGGGCGAAGGTGTCACGCTCGGCCTCGATCCGGTCGGCGATCTCCTGGAGGAGCGACTGGCGCTCGGCGGGGCCGGGGTGCCAGTCGGCAAAGGCCTCACTGGCCGCCTCGACGGCGCGGTCGACGTCCGCTGTGGCGCCGGCGGGCACCTCGGCCAGTACCTCGTTTGTCGTCGGGTCACGTGTCTCGAAGGTGTCGCCACTCTCGGCGTCGAGAAACTCTCCGCCGACGAACAGGCCCGTCTCGGGGACGACCGCACTCGCCGCCTCGCGGTGTCGCTCGCGGATCGAGTCGCGGGTCTCGCCGTCCTCAGTGTCCGTTGACATGGCCTCTCCGTACCGCCGGCCCGGCTATAAGCGTTCGCGATTGGGTGTCGATCCCGACCGCTGGCGCCGGTCCCGGTGGTGCCGGGTCACGGTCTCGTTACCGGCGCACGTCGTGGTGATGTCGCCTCACGATCAGCCGTCGGCCGCCCTACAACAACAGGGAAGCCACCGCGAGCACGATGAAGATGATCACGAACCACTTCGCGACGGTCATGCTGAGCCCGGCGATCCCCTGGGCGCCAGCGACGCCCGCTACCACCGCGAGAATCAGGAACAGCACCGCGAGTTCGATGAAGCCGCCGCCGAGCTGTCCGACCAACGTTGCGTCACTTAGCCCGCTCGCAAAGAGGAGGTTCCTCATATTTGACTGACACGCCCTGGACACTTGACCCCACGGTCGGGTTCCGCGCTGTCAACGCCCTGAAAGGATTCGGTTCAGGCGACCTCTGCGGGGTACGCGAACGTTTAGGCCGCCACGTGGCCAGACGACCGTATGAGCACCATCCCCGAGCGCTCCGAGGTCGAGAACGAGTACCGCTGGAGCATCGAGTCGATGTTCGCCACCCGTGAGGAGTGGGAGGCCGCCTACGCCGACGTCGAGAAACGCATCGACGACCTGCGCGCCTTCGAGGGCCGGGTGGACGAGAGCGCGGCCACGCTGCGGTCGCTGCTAGAGACCCGCGAGTCCGTCTCCCGCGACCTCGCCGTCGTCACCCAGTACGCCCGACTGCGAGCCGCCGAGGACACCCGCGACCAGGAGTACCAGGCGATGTCGACCCGGGCGAGCACCCTCTCTAGCGAGGTCGAGGAGGCGCTGAGCTTCCTCCAACCCGCGCTGACCCGTCTCGACGACGACACCCTCGAGACGTTTCTCGACGAGGAGCCCGCCCTCCGGGCGTACGACCACTACTTCGACGACGTGCGCCGCCGCGCCGAGCACACCCGCTCGCCGGAGGTCGAGGCTGTGCTCTCGGAGTTGGGCGAGGTGCTCGACGCCCCCCGCGAGGCGTACTCGATGCTCACGAACGCCGACATGGAGTTCCCGACGGTGGAGGACCCCGACGGGGACGCCGTCGAACTGTCGCTGTCGAACTTCACCACCCAGTTGCGGCGCCCAGACCGCGACTACCGCCAGCGCGTTCACGAGACCTTCTACGAGGAGTGGGGCGACTACCGCAACACCGTCGGCGCCACGCTGCGGAAGGCAGTCACGACGAACGTCAAGCGCGCCCGGGTCCGGAACTACGACAGCGCCCGCAAGGCGGCGCTGGACGGCCCGAACGTCCCCGTCGAGGTGTACGACACCCTCGTCGACACCGTCCGCGACCGCACCGACGCCCTCGGGGGGCACGCCGACCTGTTGCGACGCGCACTCGGCGTCGAGGACCTGGAGATGTGGGACGTGTACATGTCCGCCACGGGCGAGGAGAGCCCCGAGGTGTCGTACGAGCGGGCGGTCGATCTGGTCACCGAGGCGGTCGCACCCCTCGGCGAGGCGTACCAGGAGCGCATGCGCGAGGGCCTCGACTCTCGGTGGGTCGACGTGTACGAGAGCCGCGGCAAGCGCTCGGGGGCGTTCTCCGCCGGCACGTACGACACCCAGCCGTACATCATGATGAACTACCAGGACGACGTCTCCTCGCTGTACACGCTGGCCCACGAGTTGGGCCACTCGATGCACTCCGAACTCGCAAACGACACCCAGCCCTGGCAGTACGCCTCGTACGACATCTTCGTGGCCGAGGTCGCCTCCACGGTCAACGAGACGCTTCTGACCTACCACCTGCTCGAGACCGCCGACGAGGAGTTGCGGGCCCACGCTCTGGACCAGCACCTCGAACGGTTCCGGGGGACGCTGTTCCGCCAGACGATGTTCGCCGACTTCGAACGCCAGGTGCACGAGCGCGTCGAAAACGACCAGCCGCTCACGCCCGACGCCCTCGACGAGATGTACGGCGATCTGAAGGAGACGTTCTACGCCGCCGACGCGGCGAGTGTCGACGACCTCGTGCGCCGGGAATGGATGCGCATCCCGCACTTCTACATGAACTTCTACGTCTACCAGTACGCCACTGGCATCGCCGCCGCGACGGCTATCGTCGACCGCATCCGTGAGGAGGGTGCCGACGCCGCCGCCGAGTACCGCGAGGCACTCGCCGCCGGCGGCAGCGAGTACCCGCTTGACGTGCTCGCGACCGCCGGCGTCGACATGACCGACAGCGCCCCGATCCACGCCGCGATCGACACCTACG
>CAZQHW010000138.1:2767-7160 GCA_964593395.1 uncultured Halobacteriales archaeon | reverse complement strand
CCCACCCCACCGCGACCGCCGCCTCGCGCCTCCCCAGCCTCCTGCGCTCCTCGCTTCGCTGCGGTGCTCGTCCCTCGCGCGCCGCTCGCGCGCCCTGCAGACAGGTAGCGCCCGGTCGCCTCGCTGCGATGCGGGCGAGCGAACAGCGAGCCCGCCGAGTGACTCCCGCGACCGGGGCGGGGAGGTGTGGGGATCACTCGCCGTGGCGGCCTGGTGGCAGACTCGAAGGGCGAGCGTGCCGAGGGCTTCGGAGGCCGCACGATCGACAGTACCCGCTCCAGAGAGCGTGCCAAGGGCGTCGTAGACCGACCACCCAGGATCGAGCGCACCAGGGCCAGAGAGTCCGACCGCCCCTAGTCCCACCGCCGGTCGTTGTACGAGGTGTCCTCCTCGGCGTCGAACGTCTCGCCGATGGCGTCACGCAGTGCGCGGGTCTCCTCTCGCGAGATCCGCGCCAACTCGTCGGCCTTCGCCACGGCACGCGGTGGCCCGCGGTGGGCGGCGACCTCGGAGAGTACCTGTCGCTCCAGGCGCTCGCGAAGGCCCGGGTCGCGGGCAAAGGCGTGGGGTGCCTCGACGCGGTAGACGGCGTCGTCCCGGGGGTCGTAGACGGCGAAGAAGGTGACCTCGTAGGCCGCGGGGTCCAGACGCCGGTCGACGCCGACGGCGTCGCTGTCGGCGGCGATGCGACCGTCGGCACCGCCGCGAGAGACGAACCAGTTTGTAAAGGAGAGGTCGTCGGTGCGGCGCTCGTAGCCGTCACCGTCTCCCGCTCGCTCGCGCCGTTCGAGCACGTCCGAAAAGAAGGCGGCGTCGTTGACCCACGGCGCGGAGCCGCGTTTCTCGCGGACGGTGCGAGTGATCGCCCGGGAGACGGGATTTTTCACGAACCCCACGAGGGGCACGTCGCGCTCGACGAACCGCTCCACCAGGCGGACGTAGTTCTCGACGACATCGCGGGGCCGCTCCTCGGCCAGCAGGTCGGCGAGT
Organism: uncultured Halobacteriales archaeon; assembly: GCA_964593395.1. Lineage (GTDB taxonomy): Archaea > Halobacteriota > Halobacteria > Halobacteriales > SW-7-71-33 > SW-7-71-33. The sequence continues at coordinate 6,170 of CAZQHW010000138.1, read as the reverse complement.
TCGGGCGAGCGGTCGGCCCAGTTGAGCATTCCCTTCGGGTAGACCGGGCCGTCGAGCACGAGCAGGTCGTCGACGACGCCGGCCTGTCGCAGGGCGTGTTCGCTCTCGGCGGTGTACAGGGCGAGTTCGTGGACGACGGTGCCCTCGTAGCGGTTGACCCGGGGGGCGTGCAGCACGCGACCCTCGACGTAGCCGTCGTCGAACATCGAGGGTTCGTCCTCGAAGACGACGGTGGCGTCGTTGGCGTGGACGGCCTGGACCACGGTGCGGGCGCGGTGCAGGTCGAGGTCCGAGGGGACGGCGCTCATCGCCGCCTGGGCCACGTCGACGACGAGCCCGTTGCGGTACGTCGTGGGGTTGATCGTCCCCGAGTCCAGGCCGTGCCGGGTTGGAAAGGGCGGGTCGATCAGTGCCACGTCGTCGATCGCGACGGTGCGACGGCGCTGCTCGCCAAGCGGTTCGAGTACGCGAGTCCCGTCGTCGACGAGAGGGTCGAGAAAGTCTCCCCAGACGGTCTCGGCGAACTCGCGGTGTTCGCGGCGGTCGACGCCGCGCTCGACCCGGCGGGAGAGTCGGGTGATCCCCTCGAAGTGGACGGGATCGAGCGTCATGCACCGGAAGCGGGGCGTCGACGGGCATATAGCCACGGGTTCGGCCGTCGAGGCGGACCGTGGTCCCGTGGAGAGGGCGCCGACGGACGACGCCGACCGAGCGCGCACCGAAGGTCAGAAATCGCCCGCCCGCCAGGCCCGACCATGGACGCCGCCCTCGTGGTGCTCGACGGCTGGGGGTTGGGGAGCGAGGCGCCGGACCGCCTGCTCGACGGCCGGGAGCGACCGGCCGGCGGACGCGACGCCGTCGCCGCCGCCGACACTCCCGCCTTCGACCGCCTCGTCGCGGAGGGTGCCTACACCACTCTCGACACGGACGGTCGTGCGGTCGGCCTGCCCGAGGGCCAGATGGGCAACAGCGAGGTGGGCCACCTCACCATCGGCGCCGGGCGGGTGGTCGACCAGCCCGCCGCCCGGATCGACGACGCGATCGCCGCGGGCGAACTGGGTGCGATCCCGGCGATCGACGACGCCCTCGCGTGCGCTGCCGACAACGACGGCCGTGTACACGTCGTCGGCCTGCTGAGTGACGGCGGGGTCCACGCCTACGCCCGGCACGTTCACGCACTCGTCCGGGTGGCCGCCGAGCGGGACCTCCCGGTAGTCACCCACGCGGTCACCGACGGCCGTGACACCGCACCGACGAGCGGCGTCGAGCACCTGCAGGAACTGGCCAGGGTGGCCGACGACGCGGGCACGGGTCATCCGGCGACGGTCACCGGGCGGTACTACGCGATGGACCGCGACGGGAACTGGGAGCGCACGCTCGGGGCCTACGACGCGATGGTGCACCGCGACGCCTCCCACGTCGCGCCGTCTGGTGTCGCCGCCGTGGAGCGGTCGTACGAGCGCGGTGACACTGACGAGTTCGTCGAGCCGACGCTAGTCGAGGGCCGCCCGGCAGTCGGGGACGGCGACGCCGTCGTAGTCGCCAACTTCCGGGCGGACCGCGCGCGGCAGCTGACGCAGCTACTCGCCGACGCCGACCCGCCGGACGCGGTCGACGTGGACCCGCCGGACGTCCACGTCACGACGGTGACGGAGTACGACCGGACGTTCGACCTCCCGGTCGCCGTTCCCCCGGAGGACCCCGAGGAGACGCTGGGCGAGGTCGTCGCCGACGCCGGGCGCACGCAACTGCGGGTCGCCGAGTCGGAGAAGTACGCCCACGTGACCTACTTTCTCAACGGTGGTCGCGAGGTCGCCTTCGACGGGGAACTACGGCGTATCGTCGACAGTCCGGACGTGTCGACCTACGACGAGCGCCCGTCGATGAGCGCCCCCGGCGTGACCGAGACCGCCGTGTCGGTGATCGACGCCGAGAACCCCGACCTGCTGGTGCTGAACTACGCCAACCCGGACATGGTGGGGCATACGGGGTCGTTCGACGCCGCCCGCGAGGCAGTGGAGGCGGTCGACGCCGAGGTGAGGCGACTGGTGTCCGCCTGCCGCGACGCCGGCGCGACGACCCTCGTCACCGCCGACCACGGCAACGCCGACGACATGGGCACGCCCGACGCTCCCCACACCGCCCACACGACCAACCCCGTGCCGGCGGTGCTGGTCCCGCCGGAGGGGACGGCCACAGAGCGCGACGTCGCGCTGCGTTCGGGTGGGCTGGCGGACGTGGCGCCGACGCTGCTGTCGGCGATCGGACTGGCCCGGCCACCGGCGATGACGGGGCGGTCGCTCGTGACCGAGCGGTGACCGGTGCCTGCGTGACGCTTTTGACCCCTGGGCACGTGAGCCTATCACACAGAATGCGAGTGTTCGAACGGGGAACCGGGCGTCGGCGGTTGGCCGCGACGAGTGTGCTGTACGCGGCGGCGGTGGTCGTCGCCGTCGCGGGCACCATCGCGCTGTGGTACGCCGTCGGGCGCGTCCTCGCCACCCTGGGGTGGACGATGCTCGGCGGTGGCTTCGTCCTGCTGTTCGGCGCGCTGCCGGTCTGGTACGGCGCCACGGTGCCGACCGCCGTCGCGGGCACCGTCGTCGGCGCGGTCGTCGCCGGCGGCGTCGTCGCGACGACGTGGCTGCTCGTCCGTGCCGTCCACCGCAGTCAGCGCCGCCTGCTCGCCGACACCCGTGCACCCACCGAGACAGAACGAACCCACGAAGCGACGCTCGACCGCCTCGCCCGCCAGGTCGACGTGCCGACGCCCGAACTCCGGGTCCGCGAGTCCGGCCGCTCGCTGTGTTACACGCTGCGTGACGAACTGGGCGTCGTCGAGAACCCCGCGAGCGACGGCGACACCTACGTCGTCGTCACGCCCGCGCTGCTCGAGCGCCTGGACGACGACGAGATCGAGGGCGTGCTCGCCCACGAGGTCGCCCACGTCGCAAACGGCGACCTCTGGCTGTTGAGCCTGCTGCTCGCGCCGGTGCTGTGGGCAGAGCGCCTCCTCGCCCAGGCCCGGGCCGGCGCCGAGCGCACCCGCCGCATGGACAGCCTCGTCGAGGGAATCGTCGGCGCCGTCGTCGCCGTCGCCGCCGGCGTCGTCGGTCGCGTGCTGTACACAGTCGGCAGCGGCGCGCTGGTGACGCTGACCCGCGGCCGCGAGTACGACGCCGACCGCGGCGCCGCCGCCATCACCGACGACCCGACCGCACTGGCAAGCGCCATCGAGCGCCTTGCCGCCGCCGACACGCCCGTCCCTGACGAGGACGGCCGCGAACTCGACCCCAGTTCGCAGGCGCCGACCGCCGCGATGACCGTCGTCCCGACCACCGAGCGGGGGCCGCTCGCACGCATCGGCGGCACCCACCCGTCGACCGAGGACCGCGTCGCGGCG
>CAZQHW010000138.1:0-2667 GCA_964593395.1 uncultured Halobacteriales archaeon | reverse complement strand
CGCTACCCGGTCCGGAACGAGTAGTCCATCGCCGGCGCGGAGTGCGTGAGCGACCCCATCGACACCACGTCCACCCCCGTCGCCGCGTAGTCGGCGACCGTCTCCAGCGTGATGCCGCCGCTTGCCTCGAGCGCGGCGTCCTCGTCGCTCTGTTCGAGCAGGGCGACTGTGCGCTCGACCTCCCCGGGCGTCATGTTGTCTAGCAGGACCGCGTCGGCGCCGGCGGCCGCCGCTCGTGGGGCGTCGTCGGGCGTCTCGACCTCCACCTCGACGGTCGTGACGAAGGAGACCCGGTCGCACATGCGCCGGGTGGCCGCCTCAAGGCCGAGTTCAGCGACGTGGTTGTCTTTCACGATGACGGCCTGCGAGAGGTCCAGCCGGTGGGTGTCGCCCCCGCCGGCGGCGACCGCGCGCTTCTCGACGCCGCGCAGTCCCGGTGTCGTCTTGCGGGTGGCCGCCACCCGCACGTCGGGGTTCGCCTCGCGAGCGCGGTCCACGGCCCGGCGGGTGCAGGTGGCGACACCGGAGGCGTGGGCGGCGACGTTCACCGCGACGCGCTCGCCCCGCAACACGTCGCGGGCCGGGCCGCTCGCTCGCAGCACCACCTCGCCCGCCGCCACGCGGTCGCCGTCGCTCGCCTCTACCGTGGCGGTGCAGTCCAGGTACTCGAACACCGCGTTCGCGGCGTCGAGACCCGCGACGACCCCGTCTTCGGTGACGACGAGGCGCCCGGTCGTCTCGCCCGGTACGTCGTTCGTCACGTCGTGGTGGCCGACGTCCTCTGCCAGCCACCGCTCGACCTGGCGCCGGGTGAGCATCTCAGTCGCCCCTCACTTCCGCGGCGTCGGCGCCCGACTCGGTCAGGTAGTGGCAGCCAACGCTGTCGGGGTTCTCGGCGGCGGCCCGCGCGACGAGCAGGGCGACGACGCTTGCGTTGCGGAGTTCGTACAGGTCACGCGAGGTGCGGGTGCGGACGTATGCGTCGACCTCGCCCTTCAGCCGCCGGAGCACCGCCCCCGCCCGGCGCAGACCCTCGGGGTCGCGGCGTAGGCCGACGTGTTCGTCCATCACGCGGCACAGACGCTGGAACTTGCCGGCCGCGAACCCGTCGGGCAGGTCGGGGTCGCGGTCCAGGAGGTCCGGCGCCTCGATGGGGTCGGGACCGCCAGCGTCGGCAGCGGTCTCGCCGGCGCGCAGTCCCCACACGAGTCCCTCCAGCAGGGAGGTGGAGGCGAGGCGGTTGGCGCCGTGGACGCCGGTGCGGGCACACTCCCCGACCGCGAACAGTCGTCCGAGCGAGCTGCGCCCGCGGTCGTCGACGTCGATCCCGCCACAGAGAAAGTGCTCGGCGGGCGCGACGGGAATCCCGTCGGCGGGGTCGACGCCGTGCGCCCGGCAGCGCCGCGCCAACTCGGGGAACTCGCCCTCGAAGTCCACGTCGGAGACGTCGAGGCGGACGGCGCCGGTCTCGCCGCGCTCGCGGTCGACGGCGCGGGCCACGACGTCCCGGGGTGCCAGGTCGGCGTCAGGGTGGTAGTCGGGCATGAACCGTTCGCCCTCGGCGTTACGGAGTACGCCTCCCTCGCCGCGGACCGCCTCACTCAGCAGGAGGGTGCCGTGGTCACCGTCGCTACCGCCGTCCGTGCCAGCCTCCGGGGCGAGCGCCGTCGGGTGGTACTGGACGAACTCCATGTCGGCGGTGTCAGCCCCGGCCAGCGCGGCCATCGCGACCCCGTCGCCGGTCGCCGCCGGCGGGTTAGTGCTGCGCGGGTAGCAGGCGCCGATCCCCCCGGTGGCGAGAACGGTCGCCCCGGCGAACACCGGTTCGCCCGTCCGCTCGGTGTCGAGCAGGGCGCCGTGGACTCGCCCCTCGTGGGTGACCAGGTCCAGGGCGGCGGCGTCCTCCAGCAGTCGGACGCCGTCGTGGTCGCGGAGGTGTGCGAGAAACGGACGCAGCACGTACCGCCCGGTGTTTGCGTCGACGTGGAGAATGCGCGACTCGGAGTGGCCCGCCTCGCGGGCGTAGTCGAAGTCGTCGCCGGTCGTCGCTCCGCCGTCCCCGTCCGCCGGGCGATCGAACTCGACGCCGAGGGTGTCGACGAGCACGTCCTCGACCGCGTCGCGGCTCTCCTCGACCAGCAGCGAGACGGCGTCGGGGTCGGCGGTGCCGTCGCTCGCGGCCAGCACGTCCCGCTCGAAGGACCCGGGGTCGGCGCGGTTAACGGCGACGCCGCCCTGCGCCCAGTCGGTGGCGGCGTCTTCGGGGGCGGTGGCCTTTGTCGCGACGAGCACGTCGGCGCCGGCCCGGGCGGCCGCCAGGGCCGCCGCACACCCGGCGATACCGCTGCCGACGACCAGCACGTCCGTAGTGCGTGTCCCGGTCATCGTCAGATCCGGAGCATACGGTCCATCGCGGTCCCGGCGAGGTCGGCGGTCTCGGGGTCGACCTCGACGACGTTGCGCGGGTCGTCCTCGACGAGCCCCTCCAGTATCCAGGTGAGGTAGTTGGGGTCGATCTGGCGCATGGCGTTGCAGTCCATGCAGGCGTCACCACACAGCGGCACCACCTCGACCTCCTCGTGCCAGCGGTCGAGGTGGTTCGCGAGGTGGATCTCGGTGCCGATCGCCCACGTCTCGCCGGGGTCGGCCTCCTCGACGGTCTGGCAG
>CAZQHW010000137.1:0-7178 GCA_964593395.1 uncultured Halobacteriales archaeon | reverse complement strand
ACGCCTTCGACGCGACGCGGGCGGCGTTCCCGGCCGGCACGCTGACCGGCGCGCCGAAGGTCCGCGCCATGGAACTGATAGACGACATGGAGGAGGTCCCCCGCGGCGTGTACGGCGGCGGCGTCGGCTACTACGCCTGGACCGGCGACGCCGACGTGGCGATCGTCATCCGCACGGCGACCGTCGAGCGCGACGCCACGAGCGGCGATCGGGCGCTGGACCGCGTGACAGTCCGCGCCGGCGCCGGGATCGTCGCCGACTCCGTCCCCGAACGCGAGTACGAGGAGACCGAGCGGAAGATGGAGGGGACGCTCGACGCTCTCGACCGGATCCGCGTCGAAGCGGACGAGACACCGGCCCCGGCGCCCGACGGCGACGCCGTCGAGTCCCCCGTTGGAGGTGACTCATGAACGTCGTCGTCGTCGACAACTTCGACTCGTTCACGTACAACCTCGTCGAGTACATCAGTCAGCGCGCCGAGGCGAGCGTCCTCCGGAACACCGCGAGCGCGGACGCGGTCCGTGCGGAGGACCCCGACGCCGTCGTTATCAGTCCTGGCCCGGGCCACCCGAAGAACGAGCGCGACGTGGGCGTCACACGGGACGTACTCACCGGCCTCAGCAGGGAGGTGCCCACTCTCGGGGTGTGTCTCGGCTTGGAGGCGGCGGTGTACGCCTACGGCGGCACCGTCGGACGAGCGCCCGAACCGGTCCACGGCAAGACCTCCCGCGTCGACCACGACGGCCAGGGTGTGTTCGCGGGGCTCGACCAGGAGTTTCCCGCCGGGCGTTACCACTCGCTGGTCGCGACCGAGGTGCCCGACTGCTTCGAGGTGTCCGCGACGGCGACGACACCCGGCGGCGAGAAACTGGTCATGGGCGTGCGCCACCGCGAGCACCCCATCGCCTGCGTGCAGTTCCACCCCGAGTCTGTTCTCACCGGCGTCGGTCACGAGGTGGTCGGCAACTTCCTCTCGGTTGCCGCCGACGCCCCGCCGAGCGCGGCCGACTGACCCAGGTGGTGTGTCACTCGTCCCCTGGCCACCGGAGCACTGATACGACGGCCGGGCGACGGCGGGTGTGAGAGCCACTCCATGACCGACCACCGGACGGCGAACCGACGACTCTGGAACGAGTGGAGCGAGGACTTCCAGGCGCTGTGGACCGCCGACACCGCCGAGGACGAACTCCCCCCGGCACCGTCGCCGTTCGCCCCGGACGCGCCGGGTGGCCCCCAACGGGACCTGGTCGACTCGGTCGAGCGAGGCGCCTACGTCGAACTGGGCTGTGGCGGCGGGCAAGGCACCGTCGGGACCGCCGACCTCGGCGCCGACCCCGCTGTCGGCGTCGACTTCTCCGGCGAGCAACTGGCACACGCACGAGCCCTGCGCGACCAGTACGGCGTCGACGCCGACTTCGTCCGCGGCGACGTGACCGACCTCCCCCTGGCCGACGACCGGTTCGACCTCGCCTCCTCGGAGGCGGTGTTCCAGATGGTCGAGGACCTCGTCGGTGCGCTCCGCGAGGCACGTCGCGTGCTCCGCGAGGGTGGCGTTCTCGTGTTGAGCGTCCCCCACCAACTCGGGGAGGTGATCGACGAGGAGACCGAGCGCCTGGCGCGCAGTTACTTCGACATCGGGCGCCGCGAGATCACGATCGACGACGGGTACGAGTCGGAGATGGTCGTGTTCGACCGCACCGTTGGCGACCTGCATGGTGCGCTCCACGAGGCGGGGTTCGACGTACGGCGACTGATCGAGCACCGCCACCCGGCGATCGAGAGCGGAGCCTGGGACCGCGACGGCGACCGCCCCGAGACGCTGTGGCGGGTCCCGACGAGCGTTCGCTTCTGGGCGGTCGCGTGATCACCAGAAGGACTCGTGCACCTCGCGGCCCGCCTCCGGTAGCACCGGCCCGTCGACCTCGGTGTCGGAGGCGATCGCGGCGGCGGAAGGGTTCTCGTCGCCGCCGGTGATCGCCGCGAGTGTGCCCGCCGAGGTGCTGTACACCACCCGGCCGAGACCGACGTTCCGTATCCCACCGGCACACATCGCGCAGGGTTCGGTGCTCGTGTACATCGTCGTTTGCCGGCGCTCGGCCGGCGAGAGGTTGCGCCCGGCCCACCGCACCAGCTTGAGTTCGGGGTGGGCAGTGCGGTCGTCGTCGGTGTTCACCGTGTTGCGCTCCTCCGCGAGCACCGTGCCGTCGAACACGAGCACGGAGCCAAAGGGCTCGTCACCCGCCTCGACCGCCGCCTCCGCCAGGTCGATCGCCCGCTGCATCGCCTCCCGCGGCTGCAGGTCGCCGTCGCTCATACGTCCACCTCGACCGCCCGCCCCCTGAGGGTTCCGGTCGCCCGTCTCGGCCCGCGTCAGGCACCCGTCGCAGGCCCCACTCCACCCCGGCGACAGCCGCCAGCGGCGCGAGTCGCGAGTCCGACAGCCGACCGATCGAACGCACGAGCCACCCTCCCCGCTCAGGTGAAATTAAATGGCCCGGAACGAATCCGAGGGTCAACCTTTATACCTCGGCCACCACTCGCCCACGGCCACCGAGTCCTCGTCGATCCCTCGAACGCGGGTTTCAGGCGGTGTATCGCGTGTTCGACGCCCGCTTGGTAACTCTTGGCACGAACTATCATGGACGACCGTTATATTTAACAGTCGGCCGTGAATCGTCCCCGGTAGGATGCGAGGGACGAGTGCTTCGGTCGTGCTCGGCACGGTCGGGTCGGACGCCCACGTCGTCGGGATCACCTTGCTGGAACACGCCCTGAAGGAGGCCGGGTTCGAGGTGCGCAATCTCGGGGCACAGACTCCACAGGAGGACTTCGTCGACGCGGCCGACGAACACGACGCTGACGCCGTTCTCGTCTCGTCGCTGTACGGCCACGCCGAACAGGACTGTGACGGTCTGCACGAGCGCCTGGTCGAGTCGGACCTCGACCCGCTGACCTACATCGGCGGCAACCTCGCCGTCGGCCAGACCGACTTCGAGACGGTTCGGCGGCGCTTCTGCCGCCTGGGCTTCGACCGGGTGTTCCCCGCGGCGGCAGACTTCGACGACGTCGTCGCCACGCTGCGCGACGACCTCGGCGAGTCCGAGAGCGAGCGCGCCGCCGAGAAAGGCGACCGCACTCGGATGCGGTCCTGATGATACGCGACGAGCGCCTCTCGGAGGAGCGACTCGCCCGCGAGACCCGCTCCGTTTGCGAGGAGTGGCCCACGGGCGAGGCGGTCGACATCGAGGCGGCGGTCGACTTTCACGAGTCACTCGCCACGGAACAGCAGTTCGCCCCCGTTCTCGAAGACGCCGACCGCGTGCTCGTCCAGCCCCGCGGCGGCGTCCCGCTTCTGGCGGACCAGGTCGACCTCCTCCAGCATCTCGAGCGGGAGGGCGGCGCCGACCTCCTGCCGACGACGATCGACTCCTACACCCGTGACAACGCCTACGAGGAGGCCGAGGAGGGCCTGGCCGCCTCCCGGGAGGGCGAGGAGAACGCCCTGAACGGCTTTCCTGCCGTCAACCACGGCGTCGAGGCGTGTCGTGACCTGATCACGTCCGTCGACACGCCCGTCGAGGTGCGCCACGGCACGCCTGACCCCCGACTGCTGGCGGCGGTCACGTTGGCCGGCGGCTTCCAGAGCTTCGAGGGCGGGCCGATCACGTACAACCTGCCGTACACCAGCAAGTACGACCTCGAACAGACGATCGAGTACTGGCAGTACGTCGACCGTCTCTGTGGTGCCTACACCGCCCGCGGAGTGACGGTCAACCGCGAGCCCTTTGGTCCGCTCACGGGGACGCTCGTCCCGCCCTCCGTTGCGATCGCGATCTGTATCATCGAGGGTCTGCTCGCCGCCACCCAGGGGGTGCGAAGCGTCACCTTGGGGTACGGCCAGGTGGGGAACCTCGTCCAGGACGTGGCCGCACTGCGGGCGATGCGCTCGCTGGGCGAGGAGTACCTCCCCGACACCGTCACGGTGACGACGGTGTTCCACCAGTGGATGGGCGGGTTCCCCCGGGACGAGGCCCGCGCGTACGGCGTCATCTCCCTGGGGTCGATGACCGCCGCCGTCGCCGAACCGGACAAGATCATCACGAAGTCTCCACAGGAGGCAAAGGGTGTCCCCACGCCCGAGGCAAACGCCGCCGGTCTCCGCGCGACGCGGCAGTCCATCGAGATGCTGCGCGACCAGTCCGTCTCGCTAGAGGGTGTCGAGCGCGAGCGCGACCTCATCGAGCGCTCGGTGCGGTCGCTGCTCGACCGCGTGTACGACCTGGGCGACGGCGACGTGGCCCGCGGGACGGTCCGCGCCTTCGAGGAGGGCGCAGTCGACGTGCCGTTTCCACCGAGCGACGCCGCCGCCGGCGACGTGTTGCCCGCCCGTGACGACGACGGCCGCGTTCGCCTGTTGAAGTTCGGCAACCTCGCGCTGTCGGACGACGTAAAGAAGGCTCACGACGCCCGCCTCGACGAGCGCGCCCGGACAGAGGGTCGTGACCCCTCGTTCCGGATGGTCGCCGACGACGTGGCTGCGGTGAGCGAGGGCGGACTCGTCGGCCGACCGGACGACCAGGAGGGTGACGCCTGATGGCCGCAATCGAGGCAGTCCACGCGACGCCGGGCGTGGCGGGCTTCTTTTTCGACGACCAGGCGGCTATCCGCGCCGGCGCCGACTCCGACGGGTTCACCTACGACGGTGCTACCGCGACCGCGGGCTACGAGCGGATCCGCGAACCGGGCGAGGCGCTTCTCGTCCAGGTCGAACTCGCCGACGGCCGCCGTGCCCGCGGAGACTGTGCCGCCGTCCAGTACTCCGGTGCCGGCTCCCGCGACCCGCTGTTCCGGGCGCGAGAGCACCGCACGGCCGTCGAGGGACCGGTCGCCGAGGCGTTGGTCGGTCGTGACGCCGCCGACCTCGCCGGCACGGCCGACGCCCTCGAACGAGTGGCCACCGAGCGCGACCTGCACACTGCCGTCCGCTACGGCGTCTCGCAGGCACTCGTGGCCGCCGCGGCCCGCGCCCGCGAGACGACGATGACCCGGGCGCTCGCCGACAACCTCGGGACGGCGCCGGCGACCGACCCCGTTCCCGTGTTCGGACAGACCGGCGACGAGCGGTACCAGGGCGCCGAGAAGATGCTACTAAAGGGCGTGCCGGTACTGCCTCACGGCCTGTTCAACAGTCGCGAGAAGTGGGGTGTAGAGGGCGAGGGCGTCGTCGAGTACGTCGAGTGGCTCGTCGACCGCGCCACGGAGTTGGGTGCCGACCACGCCCAGCGGATCCACCTCGACGTGTACGGCATGGTCGGCGAGTTGTTCGGCCCGCCGTACGACCGTCCCGTCGTCGTCGAGTACTTCCGCGAACTGGAGCGTGCGGCTGGCTCCCACCCGATCCAGGTCGAGGGGCCGATGGACGCCGGGGGACGTGCCCCGCAGGTCGCGGCGATGGCCGAGTTACGCGACGCCCTGGCCGACGCCGGCGTCGGCGTGGACCTGGTGGCCGACGAGTGGTGTGACACCCGTGACGACGTCCGGGCCTTTGTCGAGGCGGGTGCCGCGGACGTAGTGCAGGTGAAGACCCCTGACCTCGGACCGGTGACCGAGAGCGCGGGGGCGGTGCTCGACTGCCGCGGGACCGACACCCGCGCCTACCTCGGGGGCACCTGCAACGAGACGGACACATCGGCGCGGGTCTGTGCCCACGTCGCCCTGGCGACCGACGCCGCGCAGGTGCTCGCAAAGCCCGGCATGGGCTTTGACGAGGGGTACATGATCGTCGAAAACGAGATGCGCCGGGCGCTGGCCAGGCACGGCGCCGCGACCGGAGACCGCACCACTTTCGACGCCGCGCCCACCGACCCCAGGCATGACTGAGCAGAGAGACGACGAGCGCGACCGCCGACTCGCGGAGGGCTGGCAGGGTCGCTTCTACGAGGACTTCGAGGTGGGTGACGTGTACAAACACCCTTTCGGGCGCACCGTCACCGAGACGGACGACGTCTGGTTCACGAACGTGACGATGAACCTCAACCCGATGCACTTCAACGAGCCGTACGCCGCCGAGACGGAGTTCGGCGAGCGACTGGTCAACGGTACCTTCGTGTTCGCGCTGGCCGTCGGGATGAGCGTCGTCGACGTGTCGATGAACGCCACGGCGAACCTCGGGTACGACGAGGTCCGCCACCACGGCCCCGTCTTTCACGGCGACACGATCTTCGCCGAGTCCGAGGTCGTCGACAAGCGGGAGTCCGAGTCCCGTGACCACGTCGGCATCGTCACCACCGAGTTGCGGGCGTACAACCAGGACGACGACCTCGTGCTGTCGCTGGAGCGGACGCCGATGGTGCGCAAACGCGCGTCCGCCGACCCGAGCGCCGCCCAGCCGCCAGGGTGGCCCGAGGGCGTCGGCACGCAACCGGAGGACCAGGAGTGACCGCCGCCGACCGGGCGCCGTGGGACGGCGCTCTCCCGCCGCGGACCGCCGGCGACGTACCCGAGGTGAAAACCGGGGAGGCGACCGCCGTGATCGCGGACGACGCCACGATTGCGGTCAGCGGCTTCGGCAGCGTCGGCTACCCGAAGGCGGTGCCCGAGGCGTTGGCCCGGGCCGCCGAGACGGGCGACCGCGATCCCGCGCTCACCGTCGTCAGCGGCGGCAGCGTCGGCCCGGAGATCGACACCCTCCTCGTGGAGGCCGGGGCAATCGCCCGCCGGGTCCCGTACCAGGCGACCGAGGCGGCCCGCGCCGCGGCGAACGACCGCTCGATCGCGTTCCAGGACCGCCACATCGCTGGCATGAGCGACGAGGTGGCGTTCGCTCGGACGGCGGACCCCGACGTCGCCGTCGTCGAGGCGGTCGCCGTCGGGCCCGACTGGCTCGTCCCCACGACCTCGCTCGGGCAGACACCCGCCTACGTCGCAAGCGCCGACGCCCTGGTCGTGGAGGTGAACCACGCCCAGCCCCGCGAGTTGGCCCGCCTGCACGACGTGTACCGGCAGGCCCCGCCGCCCGAGCGCGAGCCGATCCCGCTCACGGCACCGGGCGAGCGGGTCGGCGGTCCCGCCGTGTGCTTTCCGCCCGAGAAACTGCGGGCTGTCACCTGGTCGAACGAACCGGACGACGGCTACGTGTTCCGTGACCCGACCGACGCCGACCGCGCGATCGCCGACAA
>CAZQHW010000136.1:0-7233 GCA_964593395.1 uncultured Halobacteriales archaeon | reverse complement strand
GCGTGGGCGGCGGCCATCCGCTCCGTGTCGCTCTCGCGGGCCTCGCGGACGGTGAACGACGCGCGTTCACCGCCAGTCCCCTCCCGTTCTCGCTCGCTCATACCCCCCACTCGCCCCCCGCCACCCTCGCGCTTGCGGTCCGGCAGTCGCGCCTGCCGCTAAAATATATTTTAGCTAACACTTATTTCCCGCAGCGCCCGACGGAGAGGTATGCAGGAACGCGAACCACGGACGAACGGTGTCGAGGACGTGACAGGGACCGGGACGGGGGGCGTGGCCGACGCCGCAGGACTCGCCGACCTCGCCGGACTCGGACCTCAGACGGACCTCGTCGGTGGTCCGGACCTCGACGGGGCGCCGACCCAGGAGACGGGGACGACGGTCGTCGGCGTGCGCACGGAGACGGCAGTGGTGCTGGCGGCGGACCGCCGGGCGAGTCTCGGCGGGCAGTTCGTCTCGAACAAGGACGTCCGGAAGGTCGAGGCGGTCCATCCCCGCGCTGCGATGGGGCTGTCCGGCGGTGTCGGCGCGGTGCAGGCGCTCGCCCGCCAGGTCCGTGCCGAGGCGGACCTGTACGACGCCCGGCGCGGGTCGCCGCCGACGATGCGGGCGCTGTCGACGCTCGTCGGCGACCTGGTCCGCGGTGTGCCCGCGCAGTTGCTGCTGGGCGGGGTGGACGCGGGTGACGGCGACCCCGACCCGGCGCTGTACGAACTCGACGGCGGCGGCGCGGTCACGTCGACGGCGTACGCCGCCGCCGGCTCCGGGTTGCAGGTGGCCTACGGCGTGCTCGAACGCGTCGAGGGCGAGGACCCGGACACGGAGCAGGCGCGGTCGGTCGCCGCCGACGCCGTCGCCGCCGCTAGCGAGCGCGACACCGCGAGCGGAAACGGCCTGACGCTCGCGACGATCACCGCCGACGGCGTCGAGTTCGGGGGTGAGCGGTGATGCGTGGCGACCGCGAGGCGTACGACCGTGGGACGACGCTGTTCTCGCCCGACGGCCGCCTCTACCAGGTGGAGTACGCCCTGGAGGCAGTCGAGCGCGGGTCGCCCGTCGTCGGCGTCCGCGGGACCGACGGCGTCGCCCTGGCCGCCCACAAGCCGGTCCCCTCGCCGCTGATGGAGGCCGACGGCGTCCAGAAACTCCACCCCGTCGACGACCGCACCGCCGTCGCCACCGCCGGCAACGTCGCCGACGGCCGCCAACTCGTCGACGTGGCCCGTCGTCGGGCCGCCGGCGAGCGCCTGCGCTACGGTGAACCGGTCGGCACGGAGACGCTGTCGAAGGCCCTCGCGGACCACCTGCAGGAGTACACCCAGACCGGCGGTGCGCGGCCGTTCGGCGTCGCGCTGCTGGTCGCTGGTGTCCAGGACGGTGCCCCGGCGCTGTACGAGGTCGACCCCGGCGGCACGCCGACGGCCTGGCGGGCGACGGCGGTCGGTGACGGCGCCGAGACCATCACCGAGCACCTGGCGTCGGCCTACGAGGACCCCGACCGCGCCGGCGCCGTCGACCTCGCGCTGTCCGCCCTCGCCGGCGACGACGCCCTCGCCCCCGAGACGACCGCCGTCGGCGTCGTCACCGACGAGCCCACCTTCGACCGCCTGTCGCGCGACCGGGTCCGCGACCGCCTCGCCGAACTCGACCTGCTCGCGTCGTGATCACGTGGGGGCGCCTGGCTCCCCTGAGTCGCCGTGTTCGTTCTGGCGCCCCTCGACAGTCGCCTCGTTCGCGGGCTCCGGGTCCGTCGTCTCGCCGGCGTCGACGGTGCCCCGGTTCGCGGGGTGACGGCGGTGGTCCACGACCCGACCGGCACCGTCGACGTACAACTCCAGCAGTTCGTCGTCCAGGCGCGTGGAGACGACGACCGCGAGCGGGTCCCGGGAGACGACCGCCTCGCGCCACTCGCTCCCGACGTTCCACAGCGGGCGCTCACGGACGTCCTCGTCGTGGTCGTGGTAGAAGGCGGCGACGGCGGGGTGAGTCAGAAGCGAAAGCGTCACCGGGGTACGGACGCCGTGTCCGCAGGTCTGGCACTCGAAGACGGCGAGCACGCGCCCCGCCGTCTCCGCCGTCCGGTCCGCTCCGGACCCCGCTGACGTGTCCTCGTCCGGCCCGCTCGTCGGCGTCTCGACGGTCGTCTCGACACGGCCACTGCACTCGGGGCAGACACCCTCCCGCAGCAGCGCCAGGCGGTGGCGGTGGTGGCGGTCGAACGCCCGTGGGACGCTGTCAGCGTCGCGGTCGCGGTACCCCCGTGGCGGGAACGGCAGCGACAGCACCGGCCGGTCGCACGCCGCACACGACACCCGGACGACGTTGTCGGTCGAGGTAGCGGTCAGGTCGTCGGCGCCGCAGTGGGGGCAGTCGGCCGCCAGGGCAACGTCGTCCCGGTCGACGCTGTCTGTGTACGTTCCCGCGGTGACCGCCCGGGCGACTTTCCGTCCGGCGTAGGTGAGCCGGTAGCCCAGCGAGTCGCCGTCTTCGGTCACTTTCTGCACGTACCGTCCCTCAAGTTGCCGCAGGTGGTAGGCGAACCGCGCGGAGGGTTCGACGCCCGTCGCGGCCCGCAACTCGGAGAACGGCACCGGCGGCTCGCGGTCGAGTAGCGCCGTCAGCGTCGACAGTCGCGCCTCGTCGCCCAGCGCCTGGAACGCCGCCGCGGTCGGGTCGTCCGCGTCGTCCCCGTCCGCCTCGCTCATACTCACTCCAGACACTCGCCCGACAAAAGCCGCCCGGCCCGTCTCGTTCTTTCCGGCCGACACCGACGCGGGTATATAGTTTGTATAGTCAAAAATATTAGTTCAATGGTTCAATCCAAGAAATTATGTGGGGTGAGGTACACCGTGACAATGATGCGTCGACGGGAGTTCCTCTCGGCGGTCGGCGGCAGCGTGGCGGGTGGCCTCCTGACCGCGACCCTCGACCGTGCGGCGGCACGCACCACCGGCGAGATACCCCCGCTCGCGTTCGACTCGGCGGGGAGTCTGCTCGACGCGGACGGCACGCGACTGCGGGACGACTCCTTCGTGGCAGTGTGGGCGGGAGAGACGGCGACGAACACGGACAGCGACGGGAGCGGCGACGCGGTGAGCTACGACGACCGGATCCCGATGGTCGCGGTCGACGGCGACGTTCTCGGGTTCGGCGGCCCGTTCGTGACCGAGCGAGACTACCAGTACGGCAACGAGGAGTTCCTGCTCAACGCCCTCGACGAACACGTCGGCGAGGGCCGCGTCGCGTTCGACGAGGGTCACGGCCAGTTCTACGACCTCGCGGCGTACGGCGCCTTCGAGGCGTACGCCGAGAACAACGGCTACACGGTCGAGGCGACGACCGACCTCGCCGCGGCCCTCCCGACCGCGGACGCCCTCGTCGTCACCTCGCCGAGCCAGTCGTTCACCGCGAGCGAGACCGATGCGCTGCGGTCGTTTCTCGACGGCGGCGGCGCCCTCTGTCTCTTTCACCAGTCCGACTTCAACGACTTCGACGAGACGGCGAACCTCAACGCGGTCGCCGACGCCCTGGACCTGGGCTTTCGGTTCAACGACGACCAGGTCACCGACGACACCCGAAACGCCGGCGAGAACTTCCAACCGGTCACCGACCGCTTCACCGGCGTCGCGACGCCGTACCTCGACGACCGCGAGGGGATCGGGCTCGAACCCGGTCGGCGGTACCGGGTCGACGTGACCGATGTGACCGACGGCGACACGGTCACCGTCGAGTTCGACGACGGCCGCACCGAGGACGTCCGCGTGCTGGGGATCGACACGCCGGAGACCCCCGAGAACGAGCGCTTCGAGCGCGAGCAGGAGTGGGAGGGGATCGACTCGCTGGACACGCTCACCCGGTGGGGGACCCGCGCCTCGGCGTTCGGCAAGCAGCGACTCGGCGGCAAGCAGGTGACCCTCTTTTTCGACGAGAACAGCGACGTGCGCGACCAGTTCGGTCGTCTGCTCGGTTACATCGAGTACGACGACGGCATCGACACGCGACTGTACAACCGCGACCTGGTCCTGGAGGGGCAGGCCCGCGTCTACGGCTCCGGCCACAGCAAGCACGACGACTTCGCCGCGGTCGAGGCCGAGGCCCGCGCCGCCGGCCGGGGCGTGTGGGGCGAGAGCGACTTCGCTGGCACCGACCCGATCCGCAACGACCCCGTCGAGGACCTGTTCGTGCCGAAACCGGTGTCGGTCCGGACCCAGTGGGGCAGCATCGACGAGAGCCGCGTCCCCGTGTTCGCCGCCGGCGAGGCCACACAGTCCTTTGACGGCGACGACCTCGACGTGCCGTGGCTCACGACCGCCGGCCAGATCGGCATCGACCCGCCCGAGGACCCCGGCAGTCCCGGCGACAGCCCGGACTTCGGGAACCCTGGAGACCCGGGCGATCCGGACTTCGGCGATCCAGGCGATCCGGGCGCCCCCGACGATCCGGGATTCGACGACCCCGGTGGACCGGGCGACCCAGGTGACGACCCGGACTTCGGGAATCCCGGTGATCCGGGCGACGATCCAGAGGCTCCCGGCGACGATCCGGGTTTCGACGACCCCAGCGACCCGAACGACCCCGGCGACGACCCGGGCAACTTTCCGGGGGTACCCGGTGGCGGCGACGAGCCGATCGGCGGCGGGCCGGACTGGGGGTGGGGAGACGTGTCCTACCAGGACATCCCCCTGGCCGGTCTCGACGAGGACGCCAACGTCGGGGCGGTCGGTGGCCTGCTGATCTCGGAGGAGTACGAGGCCGGGGAGGACTACGCCGTCGACACCTCGGAGTACGGCAACTTCGCGTTCCTGACGAACCTGCTCGACTACCTCGCCCACGGCGACCGCGACGGTGACGTGCTCATCGACGGCGGGCACGGCCAGTTTGGCGCCGACTACGCGCTGTCGAACGAGGACGCCGCCTACTACGGGCGCTACCTCGAGGGGTTCGACGTGGAGTTCGACCAGCGCAACGACCTCGACAGCGTCGACCTCGACCCGTACCGGGCGGTGATCGTCACGACGCCGGCGGAGCCGTTCACCTTCGACGAGACGACCGCCCTGCGGGAGTTCGCACGAGACGGCGGCGCGGTCGTGCTGATGGGCGCATCGACCGCGCCGAGCGACGCCCGCGCCCGTCTCAACGACCTCGCCCGCGAACTGGAGACGGACCTGCGGCTGAACGGCGACTCGGTGGAGGACCGGGTCAACAACGTGAACGGAGACCCGACGGTGATCACGACGACGAACTTCGACGACTCGTTCCCCCTGCTCTCCGCCTACGACGGCAGCGGCGGGGGCGGTGACGCTCCCGGCGGCAGCTGTGGCGACCAGGTCGAGCGCACCCGCGAGACGGGGACGGTCGCGCCGGGCGACCAGGCGGCGTTCACCTACGAGCCCCGCACCGACCGGCCCTGTGGGGTGACGGTGTCGTTGTCGGGCAGCGAACGGGCCGACCTCGACCTCTACATCACGAGAGACGGCAGTACGCCCTCGCCGACGAACTACGACCGCCGCTCGTGGACCTTTGGCTCCGAGGAGGAGATCGAACTCGACGGCGTCGCGCCCGACGCGACCCTTGGGCTCGCCGTCAGCGCCTTCAGCGGCACCGGCGAGTTCACCCTGGTCGTCGAGGAACGCGGCTAGGCGCCGTTCTCGGGGACGTCGCCCTCGGCGCTGGCGGCGAGGTACTGCTCTAACAGTGCCGGAAAGTCCCGCCCGCGGAGGTACCGCAGGCCGAAGTCCTCCGCCCAGGCGATGATGCCCGTGTCCTCGGTGACGACGCCGGCCTCCAGTTCGCGGGCCAGAATGAGCAGGTCGAAGTCCTCCCGCGAGTCGAGAACGCCCTGCCGCAGGGTCGAACGGTAGTCGTCTCGCAGGTCAGAGATGACCTGGTCGACGGCGGTCATGTACTCCTCGTCGGGTTCCTCGCGGCCCTCCTCCAGGCGGCGCACCGCGTCCTCGGAGACGCGCAGCCCCTGGTTCACGCGGTCGGACATCTCGTCGATGAACCCGTAGACGATCTCGGCGGGCACCATCACCTCGAAGCGGGCGGGGTTCTTTTTTATGACCCAGGTGCTGAGCCGGTCGGTGATCTCGGGGTCGATACCACGCTCCTCGAGGATCGCGGTCAACTCCTTGTACACCGACGGTGGCATGTACGCCGAGATGTCCAGCGACAGTTTCGCCTCGGCGATCAGGTCGAGAAAGCGGTCCAGCGCCGCCGCCAGGTCCTCGTCCTCGCGACGTATCTCGTCGGTCAGAAACACCGACGTGTCGAGGACGAACCGCTGTTTCAGCGGGTGTTCCGCCATCGACCGGATTTGACCCCCCGAAGACAAAAGTCGCGCGGCTACTGGACTGGTGTCCGACAGGTGCGACATCCCCCGCTCACGCTCTCTGTACCGTTCTGTATCAAAAGATTTTAGTCCTGCGTGCTGTTTCTGTTTTGTAGCACGTATCGCTTAGTGATAAGGTACGGTTTCTGAACAAGAGAGTAAAGAACAACGATGTACGACACAGCACTGGAAGAACGGTCTCCACAGGGGGAGACACCGATCGAAGAGGGGTACGACGACGCGTTCGCTCCGCCAGAGGCAATCGCGTTAGTGGTCGTCAGGAGACTGTCGGACGAGACGGACGGGGCGGTACCGTACGACTGGGTTATCGGACGCGCGCGCCGCGAGTACGAACTCGACCGTGCCGAGGTCGAACGCAGCGTCGAGTGTCTCGTTCGCGAGGGAGTGTTGCAGAAGGTCCGCGCAGACCGACTCGTCGTCGCGTAGTTACTCCGGAACGACTCCGTCGTTCTCGACGCGCATCACAGCCTCACCGTCGGCGAGGTTGGGAGCGTCGTCGAGTTTGACGATGCGCTTCGTTCCCTTTGACTTGCGAAGGTAGATACGGAACGTCGAGGTGTGGCCGAGGATGTTGCCGCCGATCGGCTGGGTGGGGTCACCGAAGTAGGAGTCGGGGTTCGAGGCCACCTGGTTGGTGACGAGAACGGCGGTGTTGTGCAGGTCGCCGATCCGCATCAGGTCGTGGAGGTGCTTGTTGAGCTTCTGCTGGCGCTCGGCCAACTCTCCCCGGCCGACGTACTCCGCGCGAAAGTGGGCGGTGAGCGAGTCCACCGACAGCAGCCGGATGGGGAAGTCCGACTCCTGGGTGTCACTCGCCAGGTCCTTTGCCTTCTCGGCCAGCAGGATCTGGTGGTTCGAGTTGAACGCCTTCGCGACGTGGA
>CAZQHW010000135.1:0-7343 GCA_964593395.1 uncultured Halobacteriales archaeon | reverse complement strand
GTCGCCTGGCCCGTCTTGCCCTTCGACACCGACGTTACCCGCTCGTCTAACTGGACGAAACTGCTCTCGATCCGCGTGTCGTCGATCCGCTCCTCGCTTGACTGCTGGATGTTGTCACCGATGACGAGTACGGTCACGCTCCCGATCGCGACGATACCGATGAGTAACGTCAGACCCACGACCGCCGAGACGCCGCGATTGTGTCTTCGTGTCATTTAACGAACTTTATCAGACGTCAGTTTGTTTCTACGCTACATTATAGCTACCGTATAATAGGCATTGTTGATCGTTGCGTTCGTCGCCCAGTTGGTTTCGGTGCGTCAGACGTTAGTACGGTTGCGAAAATATGGAAAGTAACTTGCAGACGCTCGATCGCGGTTAATCCAGCCACCGTTCAGCGTGTATGACTGTAATATTGGCTGACAAGTCGGCCGGTTCGCCCGGACCTGTCGGATAACCGGTAATTACTTGCCGGCGCGTGCGGAGGCAGATGGCGTGTTCAGTTACGAGCCACACCACTTCGAGGACTTCACGGTCGGCCAGGAGTTCCAGTCCGTCGGCCGCACGATCACGGAGACGGACTTCGTCACGTACTCGATGTTCGCCGACGACTGGACCGAACTCCACACGAACACGGAGTACGCCGCCGACGCCGAGTTCGGCGAGCGGGTCGCCCACGGTCCGATGACGTTCGTCGTCGCCACCGGTCTCGTCCACCGCACCGGTATCGTCGAGCGCACCGTCGTCGCCTTTCTCGGCATGAACTACATGGACATCCCCGCGCCCGTCCACATGGACGACACCGTCTCGCTCGCGATGGAGGTCACCGAACACCGCGAACTGTCGACCCGGGACGACGCCGGTCTCGTCACGCTCGACACGACGATGACGAACCAGAACGACGAGGTCGTCTTCGAGGGTGACATGAAGTTCCTGATCAAGCGCCAGGAGTGAGTCGACGTCACCGCACCCGCCGCTCAAGCACCACCTCGTCGTAGTCGCGGTTCTCCAGCGGATACGGCCTCGTCCGTTTGTAGCCCCGGTTCCGGTAGAACGCGGGCAGGGAGGGATGCTCCGGTGGTGTCGTGAGCCAGACCACTTCGGCGCCGCGCTCGGCGGCCGACACGGAGTCACCACCGGACGGACGCGCCGACACCGACTGAGAGTGAAAGGACTTTGCGCGGGGGCCGCGGCCCACCGGTATGGACGTCGACATCGGGCCGGCGCTGTCGGAGACGGCGTCGCCAGGGGTCAGTCGGGACGCACTCGAACGCCTCGACGAGCGCGTGGCGGCCGCCCACGAGCGCATCGAGCGGGGCCGTCGCGACCGGGAGTTCGGGTACGCGGCACTCGCACTGCCCGACGACACCGACGCGGCCCGAATCCGCGAGGCGACCGACGCGCTCACCGTGGATCCGGAGCACGTCCTCGTCGTCGGCATCGGCGGGTCGGCGCTGGGTGCGGCCACGCTCGTCGACGCGCTGGCCGACGACGGCCCCGCGGTGCACGTGTTGGACAACGTGGACCCGGCAGAGACGGGGCGGGTGCTGTCGGCGGTCGACCCCGCCGAGACGGCGATGGTGACCGTCTCGCGCTCGGGGACGACGACGGAGACGCTGTCGAACTTCCTGGCGGCACGGGCACGCTTCGAGCGGGCGGGCGTGGACTGGACCGAGCGCACCCTCGTCGTCACCGGCGAGGACGGGCCGCTGCGCCGCCTGGCCGACCGGCACGACCTGCCGGCGCTGTCCGTGCCAGAGGGTGTCCCGGGACGGTTCGGCGTGCTCTCGGCCGTGGGGCTGGCGCCGGCCGCACTCGCCGGCGTCGACGTGGAACAGGTGCTCGCCGGCGCCGGCGAGGTCGAACTGTCGGACTCGCTGTTCGACTGCCCGGCGTACGCCTACGGCGCGACGGCGGCGGCGCTGTCGCACCGGGGGGCGCGGGTGAACGCCGTGATGCCGTACGCCGAGCGTCTGGAGACGTTCGGGGAGTGGGTCGCACAACTGTGGGCCGAGAGCCTCGGGAAGGACGGTCTCGGGCAGGTGCCCGCCCGCGCGCTCGGGGCGACCGACCAGCACTCACAACTCCAGTTGTACCGCGACGGTCCCCGCTCGCTGCTGGTGACGACCGTCGCCCCGCGGGAGCGACCGGGTCTGGAACTGCCTGGCGGCGACGAGTCCGGTACCTCGACAGCGGTCCCCGAGGAACTGGCCCACCTCGCGGGGGCGGACCTCGGGCAGATACTACACGCAGAGCACCGCGCGACGGTCGCGAGTCTGGCGCAGGCGGGGCGGCCGTCGGTCCAGGTGACGGTGGACCGCGTCGACGCCCGCTCGCTGGGTCGACTGCTGTACGGCTTCGAGGCGGCCTGCGTGCTCGCCGGCGAGTTGCTCGGGGTGAACGCCTTCGACCAACCCGCCGTCGAGTGGGGGAAGGCGGCGGCCCGAGGACTGCTCGACGAGCCAACCGAGGAGAGCCGCGCGGTCGGCGACGTGCCGACGCTGCGTGTCGAGAGTGCCGACGGCGAGTGAGGGATTTTTGTCCGGGCCTGCCCCAGTCCGCACATGGAGGTCCTGTCTGGGGTGTCGGTCACGTCCGGGACGGAACTCGGCGTCGGCGGACTCGCGCTCGCGCTCCTCGTGCTCGGGTCGGCCTCGGCCACCCGCAACGAGGGCCCGCCGGAGGAGGGTGGAGTCGTCACCCGCGAGCGACTCCGCGCCGTCGCACTCGCCACCGCCGCCGGCGTCGTCGGTCTCATCGCGATCTTCCTGTGGGCGTCGGTGCTCGCGGCTGTCGCCCGCGGTGTCGTCGGCGAGATGACGACGCTCCAGCGGACGGCCGTGTTGCAGGCCTCGAGCGGCCTGGGTGCGCTCACCGGTGTCGCCTTCTACCTCGACTACACCGACCGTGACCGAAGCTACCTCGACGTCGACTGGCCCACACGGCGGGACGTCGGTTACGGTGTCGCGGGGCTCGTCTTTCTGTTCGGGACGTTCGTCGCGGTCACGCTCCTGATGACGGTGTTGGGCGTCGACGGCGCCGCTCACGGCACCCAGGACACCATCGCCGAGGCGGGGAACCCGACCGCAGTGGCCCTGGTGTTCATGATCACGTCGGTGTTGGTAATCGGGCCCGGCGAGGAACTCCTGTACCGCAACGTCGTCCAGAAGTCACTGTACGACGTGTTCTCCCGGCCAGCGGCCATCGTCGTCGCCAGCGTCGTCTTCGCCGCGATCCACTTCCAGGCCTACAGTACGGGAACTCTCGGGCAAGTTCTCACCTCACTCGCCGTCGTCTTCGCGCTCTCGCTCACTCTCGGCGCGGTGTACGAGCGCACCGACAACGTCGTCGTCCCCGCCGTTGTCCACGGCCTGTTCAACGCCACCCAGTTCGCGCTCATCGCGGTCAACAACTCCGACGCCTTCTCCGAACTGGCCGTCCTGCCGGCGCTGTGACTCCCCGCCGACACCCTGTGCACGACAAACTACATGTGGGGGGCAGTCGAAGCATGGATATCCAACCTCCCGGCCGGAGGTGGGGTGAGTCACATGGACGAGGACGAGACAGTCGAGACGGCAGCGGAGTTCGAGACGGCCCTCGCAAAACTGGTGCAGTCCGCGGCGGCGGCCGGTCTCGACGTCGAGGGAGGCTGGGAGGTGACTGACGGCGACGACGCCCCGGAGTGGACGGTCGAGATCACACAGGTGGTCCGCGACTAGTCGTCGAACAGGTACTCGCGGACCAGTTTCGCCTCCCCCCGGCGCAACCGCTCGGACACCGCCTGGTCAGAGACGTCCAGGCGGGCGGCGAGGTCGACGAGTGTCACCTTCCGTGGGATGTCGAAGTACCCTCTGCGGTACGCGGTCACGAGCGTCTCACGCTGTCGCCTCGTGAGGTCCGTCTCCGACCCCTCGGATTCCTGAGGATCGTACACTCCGACGAGGTCCGAGGTGTGGTCCTCGTCGAGGTCGCCCTGGAACGCCGAGAGCCGGTCGACGTCCGGAAAGGAGACCAGGAGGTCCCACGCCTGGCCGTCGCCGGTGGCCTCGATCAGCTCTCCCTCGTTGTCGAGGACCGCCCGCAGCAGCGACCCCTCCTCGAACCGGCAGACGCCGCGGTACCGCTGCTCGGCGAGTCCGTCGTCGGTCACGGTGGCGTCGCCGACGACGGGGTCGTCCACCAGTTCCCGCTCGACCCGGTCGGGACGGTCACCCGGAAACTGGAAGTACCCGACCGCCGCCGGGCCGTTCTCTACCAGCCGCTCGAGTTCGACGGCGACGTCGTCGGGTGTCGCCCGACCCAGGGCCAGTTCCTCCGGGGGAAGACGATACTCCGCGATGACCGTCATCGTCAGCTCTCGGTCGACGATCCACCCACGGGCCGACCGCTGTGTACTCCGGCGCCAGTTCTCGCAAACTGTAGACCATCCCACATAGCGCGCTCAACACTTTTGCCCCATTATTTAAAAGCACGGTGACTTTTTTCGTGTCTACTAGAAGCGCTCCGGGAGAGCGGCGACCGATTCCAGAACGTGGTCCGGCGTGGGTACCGCTCCGGGGTCGGCCACCAGTGCACCACCGTCGGCGGTCGCGCCCGCCCGCTCTCCGTCTCCGACGGCACCGTTTAGGTCTGCCCTGTCCGTCACGCCCGACAGGACGAGGGCGGTCGTCGCTCCCGACCGTGCGCCCAGAGCGATGTCGGTCTCCCGCCGGTCGCCCACCACGAGCGCCCGCTCCGCGGGGACGCCGAGGGCGTCGAAGGCCGCCGTCCGGGCGGGCGCTCCGGGCTTGCCCGCCATCGCGTCGGGTTGCCGGCCCGCGACGCTCGCGACGGCGTCGACGACCGCTCCCGACCCTGGGACGAGACCCTCTTCGCCAGGGATCACGGGGTCGGGGTCCGTCCCGACGAACGCCGGGTCGCCCGCCTCGAACGCCCGCAGCGCCGCGACGAGGTCGTCGTACCCCAGCGACCGGTCGATGGACGCGACGACCGTCCCCTCGCCCGCCGCCGCCGGCCGGTCGGTCACCGTCACGTCCCGCTCGCGGAGTCGCTCCACCAGGCCCGACTCGCCAACGACGTACGCCGGGTCGGGATACTCCTCGGCGACCAGGTCGGCCGTCACCCGGCCCGCCGTCACCACCTCGTCCACGTCGGCCTCGACCCCCGCCGCCGCGAGGCGGTCGACGTACGCCTCGGGCGGCGCGACGGGGTTGTTCGTCACGAACGCCACCGGCCCGCGCTCCCGGGCGGCAGCGACCGCCGCCGCGGCGCCCGGCACCGGGTCGTCGCCCCAGACGAGCGTCCCGTCGACGTCGAACACTACGCCCTCGAAGCGGTTCACGCCTCCACTCGGGGCACGGGTGGCTTTAACCGCTCGCTCTCGCGGCCCCGGTCCGTGCGGCGAACACGCCCCGACGCCCATTATGTTGTGAGAGACCGGGTGAACAGACCGCGAGCGCGACAGGTCGGCGTGTCGCCCGGCCGGGCAGGCTACACTGGGTACTCGACGGCGACGGTCTCGCCGCGGTCGGCGCTCTCCCGCAACGCGTCTATTACGGCCAGGGTGCGGGCCGCGTCGCGGGCGTCGGTGCGGGGTCGCTGGCCGTCGTCGACGCAGTCCGCGAAGTGCTCCACCTGCAGGCGGTACTGGTCGGCAGGGTCGAACGTCTCCCGCACGCTCCGGCCGTCGGTCTCGTACTCGACCGCGACGCCGTCGTCGCCCCGCGGGACGAACGCCTCCTCGGCGGTGAGCAGTCCGTCGGTTGCCTCGACGCGGTACCGCTGGACGTCTCGCGTGTCGAACGACGAGGAGACGCGGGCGAGGCGACCGTCGTCGGAAGCCAGCACGCCCGCCGCGTGGGTGTCGACGCCGACGGAGCGGCCGTCGTGGGTGTGTCCCGTCACGCGGTCCGGGTCACCGACGACCAGTCGCGCCAGGTTCACCGCGTAACAGCCCACGTCCATCAGCGATCCCCCCGCGAGGTCCGGATCGAGACGCACGTCCTCGCGGTCGGGCAGCGGGAACTGGAACGTGGCCTCTAGCCCGCGCACGTTCCAGTCCTCGAGGAGTCCAGCCACGCGCTCGGTGCGGGGGTGGTAGCGGTACATGAACGCCTCCATCAGCGTCACGCCGCGCTCCTCGCAGTACCGGCCGAGGGCAGCGGCCTCCTCGGCGTCGCTCGCAAGCGGCTTCTCACACAGCACCGGCAGTCCGCGGTCGGCCGCTTCGCGAGTCCACTCGGCGTGCAGTGCGTTCGGGGTCGGGTTGTACACCGCCTCCACCGCCTCGTCGTCCAGGGCAGCGCCGTAGGAGCCGTACGAGCGGTCGATGTCGGTCTCGTCGGCGTACGCCGCGGCGCGCTCGGCGTCGCGGGAGCCGACGGCGACCACCTCGTGGCCCGCCGCGCGGATCGCCGGCACGACGACGTGAGCGATGTTGGCCGTGCTCAAGACGGCGAATCGCATACCGGGTCGACTCCCGCCCCCCACGTCAGGGCGTCGATCCCGGTGACAGCGGGGCCTACCCGCTCTCGGTCCGGACCGTCCCGAGAACCCGCTCCCGGGCCGCCGCCTGCCGCCGTCGCTCCCCGAACACCGCCTGGAGGTCCGCCCGAGCCTCCTCGTCCACCTCGAACGAGACGCCCTCGTACCGCACCGCACGCAACACCAGCGGCTCCGGCGGCGCGGGTCCGAACCCCTCCGGTCCCGACAGGGGCTCCCCGGAGAGCACCCGCCCGGGCGCTGGCGCCGACGCCTCTGGGTCGAGGTACCGTTGCAGGTACCGGACGATCCGGCGGACGGACTCGTGCAGGAAGCCGTCGGCGCGCACGTCCACCTGGAGAAAGTCGCCGTCCCGGCGGGCAGTGGCCGCCTGCACCGTGCGAACCGTCTCGCGTTCGGGGTCCGACACCGCCGACAGCGCACGCAGGTCCACCGTCCCCTCCAGGTGGCCGAGTAACGCTCGCGCCTCGCCGGCGTCGGCAGTCGGTGCGTGCAGGAAGTAGCGGTAGGCGCGCCACGAGGCGTCGTGGGTGGCGTGGACGTTCCCGGCGTCGGCCACCGCCCAGGCACGCACCGCGGGCGGGAGTTCGGTGTTCAGCACCCGCGGAGTGAGCCAGTCGGGCGCCTCGAGGGCGACCGTCTGGGCGACCGCCGACACCCCGGCGTCGGTGCGTCCCGCGGCGGCGTACCCCGGTGGCGTCGGGCGGGTGTCGCCCTCGTCGTCGGTCGTCTCCAGCACGTCCAGGGCAGCGAGGGCGTCGAGCAGCGCGCCCTCCACCGTCGGCAGGTCGGGCTGGCGCTGGAAGCCGTGGAAGGGGCGACCGTCGTAGGCGATCCGGAAC
>CAZQHW010000134.1:3928-7450 GCA_964593395.1 uncultured Halobacteriales archaeon | reverse complement strand
AGGCGTTCGACCAGCGGGTGCGACACCTCCACTGTCTCTCGAAGGACGGCGTCTGTCCCGCCTGCAACGGCCGCACCGAAACCCGCATCGAGCGCGAGGAGGACTGCTGTCTCGGCAGCGAGATTACGGCGACCCACGTCTGCCAGCAGTGTGCCCACGAACTCTGCTCGGCGATCGGACTCGGACTGCTCGACCAGTCGCCGGTCGTCGGCTTCTACCGCGACCACGGGGTCGAACTCTCCGAGATACCGTACTGGCAGCTAGAGTGGTGTGTCAGCAGCCACCCCGTCACCGTCCGCTCGGAGGACCCCTGGCGCCTGCGGGTCGACGTGGCCGCAGGCGGGGAGACGCTGCGGGTGACCGTCGACGGTAGCCTCTCGGTCGTCGACACCGAGCGGGCCTGAGTCAGGCGTCGGTCGTCTCGGGGCTCTCGATGCGGACCAGCCGGTCGTCTCGCCCGGTGGGGAACCCCTCGCGGGCGCGGCCATCGCGGTTCGAGGTGACGGCGTACAGTCCGCCGTCGGATCCCTGTTCGAGGTGACGGACCCGCCCGAGGTCGTTGACCAGCAGCGGGTCGGTGCCGGCGTCGTACTCGCCGTCGGTCCAGTCGCCGTCGTGTATGCGGTCGTGGTCCGGCGGCGGTGACCGACCGCGCTCGTACGGCGTCACCGCGACGACTCGCTGGCTGTGTAGTCCACCGACGAGCAGGCGGTTCCGCAGCGAGGGCACGGACGAGCCGGTGTAGAACAAACATCCGGCGGGGGCCCAGTGGTCGGAGGCGGCGACTGGCGGCCGGTAGTCGGTGCCGGCGTAGCCATCGAACCCGTCCGCGTGCCGGACCCGTGGCCAGCCGTAGTCCGCTCCCGGTCGGAGCACGTTCACCTCGTCGCCACCGCTCGGACCGTGCTCCGCTGCGAGCGGGGTCGCGTCCGGCAGCCAAGAGACTCCTTGCGGGTTCCGGTGCCCGTAGGTGTACACTCGCGGGTCACCACCGTCGATCACGGGGTTGTCGCCCGGAGGCGTGCCGTCGGGAGCGACCCGCAGGACCGCACCGGCGAGGTTCCCGGGGTCGGCGATCCGGTCGGGGGCCTCCAGGCTCGGGTCGGCGTCGCCGGTCGTCACCCAGAGGTAGTTCGCCGGACCGAACTCGATCCGGCCGCCGTTGTGGTAGGTGTCCGCCGGAATCGCCGTGACGACGTTCCATGAGCGGTCGTTCTCGACGTCGACGGCGACGACGCGGTTCTCCAGTCCGTCGTCCGTCTCGGTCGTGTAGTAAAGGTACACAAGCGGCGGGTCCGGGTACGCAGGGTGGACCGCGGTTCCGAGTAGGCCACCCTCGCCGCCCTCCAGTCGCCACACAGACTCGTCGGAGCCGGGGCCAATAACACCAGCGTCGATGACCGCCTCCGGAGCCGCGACGGACTCCACCCGACCGGCCTCGAAGCGGAGCAGGCGCCCGGTCCGCTCGGTGAGAAACAGTTCGCCGGTCGGCCCAAGGGAGAGGTCCCACGGAATAGCCAGGTTCTCCGCGAGCGTGGTCACCTCGTACCCCACCGGCGGGGCGCCGGTCGGTGCCTGCCACTCGGCGTCGTAGCGCTCCCACGCCGTCGGGTCGTGGTCGACGCTCACGTCAAAGGGGATACGTTCGCGGCCGGGGTCGGGGTCGCCGCCGAAGTCGACGACGTCGGTCACCCCTTCCAGACACCCGGCGGTGGCCGCCACCCCGGTCAGCGCACCCGTCCGTCGCAGCCACGTCCGTCGTGTCGTTCCCGTGTTGTCGTCGGAGCCGTCCATTCGTTGCCGTCAGAATGGGGGTGTACGGGAAAATTTTTTGGTCTACCTAAAAATTCGACGGCTCGAGAACTGTCGGCCGAGATACAGGACTCGAGTAACGTAACGTGCCGTACAGAAATGTTTTTTAGATTATACTTATGTCCGTGGGACGCGTGGATCGGAGTACGATGCGACGGACGTATCCACGCACGATGCGGCACGGACTGAGACGAGTGCTCGCGGTCTCGGCGGCGCTCGTGGCACTGCCCGTGGCAGCAGTTGCGGCGGCGACCGCGCCGACGCTGGCCGCCGCCGTTATCATCGGCGCGGTGGTCGGCGTCGCGGCCACCCGATTGAACGCCGGGCGTGTGCTGTCGACGCTGCGCGCTCCCGAGAGGGGTGATCGGACCCGCGAGGAGGGGTGCCCCAACGGCGCGAGGTGTTGACTGGCAGTACCAACAACCCGGAGCGGTGAGCCGAAGGTCTATGTGCACCCAGGGCGAGATGTAGTCACCGAATGCAACGGCACCGAATGAGAGACGTTCTGCTGGTCTCGCTACTGTTTTGCTCCCCGTTGATCCTGTCGGCGATGCTCACGGTCTCGGTTCCCGGGACGCTCGTAGCGCTCGGTGCTGGCGGCGCCGCCCTCCTGCGGCAGGTCCCGACCGAGCGGTGGGTCGGCGGCCGTCGGGCCAGGTAAGTCAGTCGGCGTACGTCGGACGACGCTCGTACTCGATCGGGTCCTCGTGGCCCGCCTCCTGAAACGCCTTCAGTCGGTAGGCACAGGCGTCGCAGGTGCCACACGCCGGCGTCTCGCTCCGGTAGCACGACCACGTTATCTCGTAGGGAACCCCCAGTTCGCGGCCCTCCTCGACGATGTCGGTCTTCGAGTAGTCGACAAAGGGTGCCCGCAGGTCGATCTCGGTCTCGGGACGGGTGCCGACGTCCACGACCGACTGGAAGGCGTCGAAGAACTCCGGGCGACAGTCCGGGTAGCCGGAGTAGTCCTCGCTGTGGGCGCCGATGTACACCGCCGTGCAGTCGTTCGCCTCGGCGTACGACACCGCCATCGACAGCAGGTTCGCGTTCCGGAACGGGACGTACGACGCGGGGATCTCCTCGCTGTCTAAGTCCGCGTCGCCGATCTCCACGTCGTCGTCAGTCAGTGAGGAGGCGCCGATGCGGGCAAGGTGTTCCGTCTCGACGTGCAGAAAGTCCGCCGCCTCGAGACGCTCGGCCTGGCGCCGGGCGCGGTCGAACTCCACGTCCTCGGTGTCCTGGCCGTAGGAGGCGTGCAACAGGTACAGGTCGTGTCCGGCCTCGCGGGCGAGATGGGCCGCCGTGGCGCTGTCCATGCCGCCGGAGACGAGAACGACCGCACCCCCGCTGCCGTCCTCGTCGGGGTCGTCGCTCATACGTACTGTCTCTCGGCTCGTGTCTTGTGTACGTCGGTTTCGCGCCGACTCGTTCCGGCCTCCCGGGTCAGGTGCCCGGGGCGTCGTTCCAGACGTCGACGTGGATCCGCGGCGTGTAGCGGTAGCCGTACGCCGTCGCGAGGCGGGCGACCCGCTCGCGGGTCTCGTCCAACCGCTTTCGGGTGGCGCCCTCCGGCATCAGCAACACGTCCTCGTCGCGCACCGTCGTCGCCGCGACGCCGCGGAGCCGCTCCACGAGGTCCTCGATCTCCGGCATGTCGTCCTCGTCGGTGACGACGAACTTCAGTTGGAACTCGTGGTCCTCCACGAGGCG
>CAZQHW010000134.1:1210-3828 GCA_964593395.1 uncultured Halobacteriales archaeon | reverse complement strand
TCGCGCTCCGCGGTCGGCGTCGAACTCGCGAGTTTCGGGCTGACGCTCGCGAGGTCGATCGGGGCGTCGCGGTGGATCGTGCCGTTGGTCTCGACCGTGGTGTGGTAGCCACGCTCGTCCAGGCGCGACAGGAGCGTCTCGACCTCGTCGTGGACCATCGGCTCGCCGCCGGTGACGACGACGTGGTCGGCGTCGTGGTCGGCGACACGGTCGAGGATCGCCTCGACCGAGAGCCAGGCGTGGGTCGGCTCCCACGACGTGTGGTAGGAGTCACAGAACCAGCAACGGAGGTTACAGCCGCTCGTGCGGACGAACGTGGAGGGGACACCGGCGAGTTTCCCCTCGCCCTGCAGGGAGTGAAACAGTTCGTTCACCGGCAGTGCGGGGCCGTCGGGGGTGTCCTCGCTCCCGGCGTCGGCGTTGGTCTCCAGGTGAGGGTCGGCGTCGACGGGCATCTACCTGGGCGGGGCCGCGGCCAGTTCCCGCGTCTCGCGCACCTCGGCGCGGACCGACTCGACGGTGTCGGGCAGTTCCTCGGCGAGCCGTCGCTCGAGCACCCGGGCCATCACCTCCGCGGTCGGCGGGTGTTCGAGGACCACGACGGCGTCACCGTCGCCGGCGCGCTCGAACGCCTCGACCAGTGGGTCGCCCCGTTCCAACAGGAAGCGGTGGTCCCACTCGTCGATCACGTCCGTGACGACGCCCTTGTCGACGACCCACCCGGTCTCGGTGAGCCGGCCGACGACCTCGACGGTCACCTCGTAGTTGTGGCCGTGGGGCCGCGAGCACTTGCCGTCGTGTTCGAGGATGCGGTGTCCGCTGCTGATCCGGATCGGGCGGTCCTCGCCGACCCGCAGCGTGCGGCGGCTGCCGACCACGCCGTCGGCGTCGGACCCGACACTCTCCACGCTCCCGGCACCGGCGTCGGCGTCCGCACCCGTGTCGGCGTCAGGTCCGGTGTCGCTCATAGCATCCACTCGCGCCCCCCGTGGCATAAGCCCACCGTGTACCCCGCGGCGCCAGCCCTTTGCCCGCGGCAGTCCAGCGTTCGGGTATGAGCGACGACACTGACGCCGGTGGCGACTCAGAGGAGAACGTCCTCGGGGGGCCACTGCAGCCGTGCAGCCTGGACCCGGAGACGGGCTACCTGCGGGACGGGCACTGCCGGCACCTCCGCCGGGACCCGGGTCGGCACGAGGTGTGTGCCGTCGTCACCGAGGCGTTCCTGGCCTACAGTCGCGAGCAGGGCAACGACCTCGTCACCCCGCGCCCCGAGTTGGGGTTTCCCGGCCTGGAGCCGGGCGACCGCTGGTGTCTCTGCGTGCCCCGGTGGGTCGAGGCCCTGGAGGCCGGGACGGCCCCGCCGGTCGTTCTCGAGGCCACGAACGCCGCCGTTCTCGAGGACGTGGACCGCGAGACACTCGCCGAGTACGCCCACGACGGGGGCGACGACTGATCCTCGGGCTGGTCGTGGGGGACGACGACGGCGACCGGTCGCGCCGGAACCGCGGAGTTTAGACCGGGGCGGGCCCTGGGAGACGTATGGACGTACTCGACGAGGGGACGGTTCCCGAGCACGCCCGTCCGATAAAGAGAGAGGCCCGAGCGTTCGCCGAGGAACACATCGAACCGGTCGCCGCCGACCACTACGAGCGCGGCGCCTACCCCTGGGAGGTGCTCGACGCCGCCCAGGACGCCGGCCTGGTCGGCGCCGACATCGCCGAGGAGTACGGCGGCCGTGGCCTCGACCTCCCACAGCGACTCGCCCTCGTCGAGGAACTGTTCCGGGCCGACGGCGGGATCGGGCTGACGATCCAACTCGCCTCGTTCGCGGCGGAGGCCGTCGAGGCCTTTGGCACCGAGCAACAGCGCGAGCGCTTTCTGCGGCCGGTCGCACAGGGCGAGCAGATAAGCGGCGTCGGCGCGAGTGAACCCCAGACCGGCAGCGACCTCGCCGGGATGCAGGCCACCGCCGACCCCGAGGGCGACGGTTACGTGCTCAACGGCGAGAAGTACTGGGTGTCGAACGGCGTCGAGGCCGACTGGGTGTTGTTGTACGCCCGCACCGGCGAGAGCGACGACCGCCACGGCAACCACTCGCTGTTTGCCGTGCCGACGGACACCGACGGCTACGACGCCGAGCACATCCCCGAGAAGATGGGCCTGCGCGCCTCGAAACAGGGCCACGTCTTTCTGGACGACTGTTACGTGCCCGCCGAGAACCGCATCGGCGAGGAGGGCGAGGGCTTTCGCATCCTGGCGCGTTTTTTCAACCCCAACCGTGTCATCGTCGCCGGTCACGCTCTGGGCCCGGCCGCGGCAGCGATCGAGGAGGCGTGGTCGTTCGTCCACGACCGCGACGCGTTCGGTCAGTCCGTCTCGGAGTTCCAGTCGGTCCAACACGACCTCGCCGACGTGATCACCGACTTCGAGGCGTCACGGACGCTCGCCTACGAGGCCGCAGAGCGCGTCGACGCCGACCCGTACGCCGGTCGGTGGGCGTCGATGGCGAAACTGCACGCCAGTGAGACCGCACTCGACGTCACCGAGACCGCGATGCAACTGCACGGCGGCCGCTCGATCCTCGAGGAGCGCAAGGTCTCGCGGATCTACCGCGA
>CAZQHW010000134.1:0-1110 GCA_964593395.1 uncultured Halobacteriales archaeon | reverse complement strand
GAGCGACTGCCGACCCCGCCGGGGGACTGGGAGCGAACGGACGCCGACGGCGGTATCGTGGAGTACCGTCTCGCCGGCGACGAGGGCGTGTGCGCGGCGGGGAAGGTGACGGTGCGACCGGACCCCATGAGCGAGGCGGCGGTGCGCGTGGACCGCACGCAGGGCTGTTCGAGTGCGGGCACCACGCGACACGACGACGTCGAGAGTGCAGTCGCCGCCGTGCGGGCGGCATTGGAGTAGTCCGTTACCCGGGACGCCAGCGGCCGCCGAGTTCGTCGCGCTCGTAGTCCTGGTACGCGCCGTCCTCGAAGACAGTGACGCGACCGTTCTCCTCGCTGACCGTGACGGCGGCGAGCACCTCCTCGCGGGCGGAGGCCTCGACGGCGCTGAGGTGTTTCGTCCCCATCCAGGGGGCGTACACGATGTCCTCGTCGCGCTCGACCTCGGCGGCACTCGGCCCGCGGACCCGGACCATCTGTTCCTGGATGGTGCCGTCGGTCGTGACGACGACGGCGCCGTCACGGTGTAACGCCACCTGGCGGGCGGCCTCGAGAAAGTCCTCCTCGGCGTCGGTCACCACGCGGCAGGTCTCGACCGGCCAGCGGTTGCCCCCGAGCGGGTCGACAAACGACCCCACGTCGACGTCGGCGACGACCAGAAAGTACAGACTCGGGCCGCTGACGTAGCGGTCCTCCCAGCGGTCGAACTCCACGCTGAGGCTCTCGGCGACGTACCGGAGCCTGTCCGTGAGGTTGGACACCGTGGCGTACTCCGCCCGCAACGGGTCGGTCGCGGTCACGACACCCACCTCCCAGGGGACTCCGTCTCGGGGTCTGCACCCTCCTCGCCCTCGTGGTCGGGTTCGCTCGTGGCGTCGGCGGCGTCTTCGGTCGCCCGCCAGGGGTGGCCCAACTCGTGGCGCTCGAAGTTCCGGTAGTCGCCGTCACGGAAGACGACGACACGGCCGCTGTCCTCGCTGAGCGTGACCGTCGCCAGCACCGCCTCGTGGGCGGAGACCTCCAGGGCGCTGAGGTGTTTGGCGCTCATCCAACCGGGGTACTCGCCGTTGACGTACGCGCGGTCGTCGGTCGTGCGGATCCGGACCATCTG
>CAZQHW010000133.1:4775-7451 GCA_964593395.1 uncultured Halobacteriales archaeon | reverse complement strand
CTCGGCGTGCCACGGCGGTCAGTCGTCGGTCGAGACGAGAAATCGGCCGTCGGGATCGCGGCCCTCGGGGACGAGCGTCGTCTCGGCGTAGGACTCGACGACGTCACCGAGAACGGTCACGGGATCACCGGGCGACAGCGTCGCCTCGCGGCACCGGAGACGCTCGTCGGTAGGGTCGACTCCGGCCCGTTCGGTGACCCTCACGACGCGGTCGGGCGGCGTCTCGCCCGCTGGACTGACGCCGGCGACCGTCCAGTACGGGAGTGAGTAGCAGGCGTCCCCGGCGGTGACCGTCCCGGACGCCTCTCGACCGACGGCGACCCCGTCGGGTATCTCGACGCGGACGGTCCCGGTCTCGTCGGCGACCCTGAAATCCCGTGCCTCGACGGCGACGCCGACCGTGACCCACTCCTCGGGGACGTGTGCGGGCGAGGGTCTGTCGACGACCGTGACCGCGAGCACCACGCCGGACTGGCCCGCCGGCGAGGTGAACGTCCTCCCGTCCCCGTCCCCGTCATGGCCGTCGGCGCCGGCGAACACCGCCCGGCCGGTCGTCGGCGTCGGCGTCCTCCGGGCGACCTCGGCGACGGCGCCCGGTTCGAGCGGGTCCGTCCGGTCGGGGCGCCGCGTGACACCCTCGACGGCGGCGAGGTCGCCGACGGTCACCCTCGTCGCGTCCGTTCGGTTGGTCTCGACGGCACCGTCGAGGTCAGGATCCGACGCCCCCCAGGGAGACGCCGCGCCAGGGACACCTCCTCGGTCGCCGTCGCCGTCCTCGCGGTCGGCGAGCCAGCCGATGTCGAGCAGGTAGTCGCCGGTGGCCTCGTGGTACAGGTGGTCGACCCACTGTGCGGCCAGGCTGACGGCGAACACGGAGCCAAAAAAGAGCGCGGTGGTGCGATTGAGCGCACCGTCGCCGGCGGCAGCGAGTCCGAGCGCCATCCCGCTGCAGACGAAGATGAGAACGAGGATCGCCCTGACCAAATGCACGCCGTCCACTCGTCGGTGCGGTCACTTTAGACTGCTGTCGGACGGCAGTGTCGGGGAACGGCGAACCGGGGGTGGGGCGTTGCCGCGGCCGGCAGTAGTTTGTCCACCCCACCGCACGCGAGAACGTGAGCGACGGCAGCGGCCCGGACCTCGACACCGACGCTGGGGCCGACGGCACTGCGACACGGACGGCCCGCCCGGCGGCCGCGTCACAGGCCGACGGTGGAAAGAGCGTGGACAGCAGCGTCGACGCACTGCTGGCCGTCTGGCGCCGGGTGTTCGCCCTGTCGTGGCCGGTGGGGGTGGAGCACACCACCCGCACCCTGATGCGGACGACTGACGTGCTCGTCACGGGGTTCTTTTCACCGGCGGCGATCGCTGCCGTCGGCCTCGCGGACCTGTACGCCCGGTTCCCGCTGCGGATCGGGCTGGGACTGGGTGGTGGCGCGATCGCCCTCTCCAGCCAGGACACCGGTGCCGACGCCGAGCGCAACCGCGACGAGGCGGTGACGACCGCGCTGTTGCTCGGACTCGTCTCGGGCGTGCCCTTTGTCGCCGTCGGACTGCTGTTCGGTCCGCCGCTGATCGCCGTGCTGGGGGCGCCGCCGGAGGTGGCGCAGATGGGCGGCACCTACCTCGCCGTGGTGTTCGCGACGGCGCCGGCCCGCCACCTCGCGCTGGTCGCCGCCCGGTCGTTGCAGGGTACTGGCGACACCCGCACGCCGATGTACGTCAACGTCCTCGCCAACCTGGCCAACGTCACCGGGTCGGTCGTGCTCGGACTGGGACTGGTGGGCGCCCCGAGACTGGGTATTCTCGGCGTCGGACTGGCGACGGCGGCGGCGAACGTTCTCTCGGCGGGACTGTTTCTGTTTGCGCTGTCCTCGGAGTGGACGGCGGCGAGTTTCGCCCGGCCGCGCAAGCCAGTTATCGCCCGGCAGTTGGTGGTCCTGTCGGTGCCGAAGATCGGCGAGGGGTTCGCCGCGACGGCCGCTGAGTTCCCGTTTAACGCCCTGTTGCTTGGCTTTGGCACTTCGGTCAACGCCGCCTTCCAGGTGGGCCGTCGAGCCTACCAGCAGGTGACGGCACCGCTGTCCCGGGGGTACAACGTCGCCGGCAACGTCGTCGTCGGCAACGCACTCGGGGCGGGCGACCCCGGGCGGGCGCGCTTCGAGGGGTGGGCGACGACGCTTCTCGGTGTGCTCACGGTTGGCGCTCTCGGGGCCGCACTCGCGGCCGGCGCACGGCCGTTCGTCTCATTGTTCACCGACGACCCCGAGACGGTCCGGGTGGCCGTGAAGTTCGCCCGCGTCTACGGCCTCTCGGCGCCCGCGCTGGTCGGCTTTCTCGTGCTCTCGGGCGCCCTCCAGGGCGGCAGCGAGACGCGACTCCCCTTTGTCGCCCGTGTCACCGGCACCGGTGGTGGCCTGCTCGGCGTGACCTACCTCGTCGGCGTCGTCGGGGGGTACGGGCCGGTCGGTGCGTACCTCGGGGTCGCCGCCAGTTACGTCTGGATGGCGGGGGTGGTCGTTCTCGGGTTCCAGTACGGCGACTGGGCGGACCGCGCCGCCGGCATGATGTCAGAGCGAGGGACCACACCCGGCGGGGACGACGCTGACGGAGGGACGACGGGAGTGGACGACGGGACGCTGGACCCGGACGACTGACGGCAGAGACCGACGTTTC
>CAZQHW010000133.1:0-4675 GCA_964593395.1 uncultured Halobacteriales archaeon | reverse complement strand
CACACAAGACACTTTCCGCGCCTCCGGAGTCGATGAGTATGCGCCGAGAGTTGGTCCTCGGTGGCACAGCCCTCCTGGTGGTGGGAACGACGCTGGTCGCAGTGTTAGCCGCCCCCGGAGTGATCGCCTCCTCGACGTCGGACAGGCCGCCGGACGTCGAGGTGCGCGAACTGACCCTGTCGGCGGGCGAGACCGGCGGCGAGACGGCGACGCTGTCGGTCGACCTCCGGGTGACGAACAGGGGCGGTCCCGCCGGTAACGTCTCCGTCGAGTACCGAGCGGTGGACGCCGACAGTGGTCTCGTGGCTGATACGGTTCGCGTCCCAGTCGGCGGCGCCATAGACGGCGAGCGCCGGGTCGTCGCGAACCTCACCGTCCCCCGGTCGGGCGCATACGACGTCGAGACGGTCGTGTACGCCGACGGGCGGCGGGTGGACGTCGGCGAGTCACGGGTCTCCGGACTCTCCTCGCTGACGCCGGACTACGTCGAGACCGCCGTGGGGTTCCAGCGGTTCGAGCGGTCACCGTTCGAGTTCCCGACCGTGGAGTACGCCGTCGCCGACCGCTCGGGCGGTCGCGCTCGCCTGAACGTCTCGGCGTACGTCGTCAACGGCGGTCGGACCGTCGCCGACGAGGTCGAGACGGTGTTCACCGTCCGCGAGTCCGACTCCGGGGCGGTGCTCGACCGCGAGGCGACGACCGTCGAGGGACTCGCCCCCGGCACGACGGTCACCCCGAGGGTCACTCTCGGGGCGGCAGACGGCGAGGACTACTACCTGGACGTCGTCCTGCGCCGCGACGGACGGGTGCTCGACACCGCACGGTCCACCGCTGACCTCGACCCCAACGCGTCGCTGTCGGTCGACCGCTCCGAGCGCAGTGACGGTCTGCAGGTCGACGGTGGCGACAGCACCGACCCGGGGCCGGAGCGGACGACGACGGTCGAGGAGACCACCGGCGACGGCGGGCCGGGCCTGGGCGTCGGCGCCGCGCTCCTCGGGATCGCAGTCGCCGTTCTCGCCGGGAGGTGGCGCGATGAGTGACGAGGAGGCGGTCGAGGTCGAGCGGGCCGTCGAGACAGAACGGACCGAGACCGACCGAGCGGTCGACGCCAGACCCGACCCCGTCGACGAGCGAACCGACCCGGTCGGCGGCAGTCTCACTGGAGACGACGCCCGGACGACGGTGCTACGGGCGGCACTGGTCGCCCTGTCGCTCGTCGCCCTCGTTGCACTGTGGGGCTTTTATACGAGCGTCGACGCGGCGATCGGCGTCTGGGTCGCGGACCGCTACCGGTCGGTGGTGCGGGCGGCGTTCAACCTTGTCGTCCTGTTGGCGGCCGGCACGGGCGTCTCGCTGGTGGTGCGAGCGTTGAGCGCCGGGCGTGACGCCGACGACGGGCGTTGACCGCCCTGGGTCACATCGACTCGGGCGCCTCGACACCCAGCAGCGACAGGGCGTTGCCGACGGTCTCGCGGGCGGCGGCGACCAGCGCGAGACGTGCTGCGCGTGTCCGCTCGTCGTCCGCCGTGAGCACCGGACACTCCCGGTAGAAGCCGTTGAAGTCCTCGGCGAACTCCCGGGCGTAGGTGGCGACGCCGTGTGGCTCGCGGTCCTCGGCGGCAGCCTCGACGACCGCCGGGAAGCGAGCGACGGTCCTCGCGAGCGCGCGCTCCTCGGGGGCGTCGAGCGCCCCGGGGTCGACCTCCTCGGGCGTCTCGTGGCCCCCGTCGCGGGCGCGGTCGAGGATGCCACAGCAGCGGGCGTGGACGTACTGGACGTACGGCGCCGACTGGGCCTCGAAGTTCAGCGCACGGTCCCAGTCGAAGGTGATCGCCTTCGTGGGTTGTTTCGCGACGATGTCGAAGCGGACGGCACCGACGCCGACCTGGCGGGCGATCCGCTCGACGTCCGCCTCTGTGAGGTCGTCCTCGCGGATCCGGTCGCCCATGCGGTCGCGAACCTCCTGGCGTGCGCGCTCGACCGCCTCGTCGAGCAGGTCGTCCATGTCGACCGCAGTCCCCTCGCGGGTGCTCATCTTGCCGTCGGAGAGGGTGACGTACGAGAAGATCACCTGGTCGAGCGCGTCGGTGTCGTGGCCGAGCAACTCCAGGGTGGTGCGCACCTGGTCGGCCTGGAGGTGGTGGTCCTCGCCGAGGACGGTGACCGCCTCGTCGTAGTGCTCGAACTTCCACTCGTGGTGGGCCAGGTCCCGCGTGGGGTACAGCGAGGTGTCGTCCGACCGCTGGAACACGAGGTTCTTCTCGATACCGTGGTCCTCGAGGTCGAGTTGCCAGGCGTCCTCCTCGTAGACGGCTTCGTCCAACTCGCGCAGACGCCGTATCACGTCCTGGGTCTCCTCGGGCATGAACTCCGACTCGTGCACCCAGCGGTCGAACTCGGCGGGCAACCGCTCGAGCGTGGCGGCCATGCCCGACAGCATCGGGTCGACAACGCGCTCGACGCGCTCGAGCGTCGCCTCGTCGCCCTGTTCGAGGCCCTGCATGATGTCTGCGATCGCCGTCTCGGCGCGCTCGCGGGCGTCGGGGTCGGCGGACTCGAGAAACTCGTTGCCGCGGCGGTAGTACCGCACCAGGTCGTAGTCTCGCTTGTCGCGCTCGACGTCGGGCAGCGTGGACTCGTCGAACGTCTCGTACGCCCACGTGAGAATGGCGACCTGCCGGCCGGCGTCGTTGACGTAGTAGTGCGTCTCGACGTCGTAGCCCGCGAAGTCGAGCACCCGCGCGACGGCGTCACCGACGATCGGGTTGCGTGCACGACCGACGTGGACCGGCCCGGTCGGGTTGGCACTCGTGTGTTCGACGACGACGGACCGCCCGCGGTCGGGCAGGCGTCCCCAGCCACCGGAGCGAGCAGTTTCGACCGTGTCGGAGAGGTACCGCTCGGTCGCCTGGAAGTTGACGTACGGCCCCTGCGTCTCGACGGACGCGACGTAGTCGTGGGCAGCGGTGTCGACTGCGTCTGCAATGTGGCCGGCCACCTCGGGCGGCGGGGCGCCGACCTCGCCCGCCAGACGGAAAGCGACGCTCGAGGCCAGCACCGCCTCGACGTCCTCCGGCGGCTCCTCGACGCCGAGGTCGCCGGTCGGCAACGAAAGCGAGGACAGCGCCGTCTCGAGGGCAGCCTCGACCTCGCCGCGGAACGTCAAGAACATACCCCCCGTTCCGGGGGGACCCCTTTATCACCTGCGGGACCCGACTACCGGTGCGTTCATACCCCGTCCAATTGTGGGTGAAACAGACGCGATGTCTCCCGTGGAAATCGTAACGCATCTGTGACGCGTACCCCTTTCGATACGCTTTTCGGC
Source organism: uncultured Halobacteriales archaeon (assembly GCA_964593395.1). Classification (GTDB taxonomy): domain Archaea; phylum Halobacteriota; class Halobacteria; order Halobacteriales; family SW-7-71-33; genus SW-7-71-33. The sequence goes on along the minus strand of CAZQHW010000133.1, from coordinate 1,347 downwards.
GCCGAGACAGTACGAGAAGTATGAACACGGTCGCGGACGGGACGGTCGGCTACGACGAGTTGGCCGTACTGAAGTTGCTCGCGGTCGACGGGGCGATGGCTGGGGGGACCAAAACGTCGTGTCGGTCGCTGGCGGACCGGCTCGACGCATCGAGCCAGACCGCCTCGCGGCGCCTGCGCCGACTGGCGGAGGCGGGACTGGTCGAGCGCGAGACCGTCGGCGACGGGCAGTGGCTCACCGTCACCGGCGAGGGCGAACACGCTCTCCGGGAGGAGTACGAGACCTACCGCCGGATCTTCGAGGACGACCGCGTCGTCGAACTCGTCGGGACCGTCACCGACGGCATGGGGGAGGGCCGTCACTACATCACGCTGTCGGGCTACATGGAGCAGTTTCGCTCGAAGTTGGGGTACGAACCGTTTCCTGGCACGCTGAACGTCGCCCTGACCGAGGCGGGCGTCCGTGGCCGGTCGGCACTGTCGGCTCGGGAGTCCGTCCGCATCGAGGGCTGGGAGGACGACGACCGCACCTACGGGCCGGCGGACTGCTACCCAGCGTCGGTGGTCGCGCTGGAGACCGGCGACGCCTACGACGAGGTCCACGCTATCGTCCCCGAGCGCACCCACCACGACGAGAGCCGACTGGAGGTGATCGCCCCCGTGAAACTCCGGGACGCTCTCGAGTTGACCGACGACGAACCGGTCGCCGTGCGCGTGGGTGGTGACAGATGAGTCACACCCACCCCGAGTCCGACGCGGAGACGACGCCCTCGCCGGCCGGTCGCCCGGAGGCGGTCGAGCGAGCGGTCGAGGCCTTCGCCGAGGGGCGTCCCGTGCTCGTCCACGACGCCGCCGACCGCGAGGGCGAGACGGACGTGCTCTACCCCGCGAGCGTGGTCGACACCGACGCCGTCGTGCGGCTCCGGCAGGACGCCGGCGGGCTGCTGTTCGTCGCACTGCCCGACGAGGTGGCCGAGACGTTCGACCTCCCGTTCCGCCACGAGGTCGTTGACCACCCCGCGGCCGACGTGAGCGACCTGGCGTACGACGGCCGACCGTCGTTCTCGCTGACGGTCAACCACCGCGACACGTTCACCGGCATCACCGACCGTGACCGCGCCCGGACCGTCCAGGCACTCGGCGAGGCGACGACCGACCCCGCCGAGACGGACTTCGCCGCGGAGTTCCGCGTCCCCGGTCACGTCCACCTACTCCGGGCCGCCCCCGGACTGCTCGCCGACCGGCAGGGCCACACGGAACTCGGCGTCGCTCTCGCCCGGGCCGCCGGGACGAGCGGCGCCGTCGCCGGCGCCGAGATGCTCGACGCCGAGACCGGCGGCGCGCTCTC
>CAZQHW010000132.1:0-7475 GCA_964593395.1 uncultured Halobacteriales archaeon | reverse complement strand
GCACACCTCGTCGCGCTACCGCTGCTTGGAGCGCTGTTCTGGGGGGTCGCCGAGACGGTCCGGATCGCGCCGGCACGACTTCGCCGCCCGCTGACGCTGCTGGTCGAGGCGTGGCTCGGTCTGCTCGTCGCGGCCGGACTGTTTCTGCTCGCCAACAACCTCGTCGCCGTCGCGTTCGGCGCCTCGCTGCTGTGAGCGCACCCAACCTTCTTTTGATTCGTCTCGAAAGGTTGGTTCGTGACACGTCGTACTCACCGCTCGGAGCCACCGGTCACCGTCGCGATGCTTGCCTTTCTCGCGGCCGCCGACGGTGTCGTCGCGATCGCCGGCGGACTCGGCCGACTCGGCGTCGTGTTGCCGGTCGGCGTACTCCTCCTGATCCTCGGGGCGTTGCACCTCGTGGTCGCGTACGGCCTCTGGGAGATGGAGTCGTACGCCTACCCGCTCGGGATGGGGGTGTTCGCCGTCGGGGTGGTCACCGACCTGATCGCCGCCGACCCCGTCTCCGCGGCGCTGACCGGACTCAACATGTACCTGCTGTACCGCTACCGCGGACTGTTCCGCTGACTCAGGCGAGCGCCCGCTCGAGCCGCTCGACGAGCGCCTCGTTCCCGACGTGGACCGGGGTGCGCTCGTGCAGGCCGTCGGGCCTCACCCGGAGCAGCGAGCGCTCGCCGTCCGAGGAGCGCCCGCCGGCGGTCTCGACGACGTGGGCGATCGGCGCCGCCTCGAACTGTACGCGGAGTTTCCCCTCCGGTCGTGAGCGCAGGCCGGGGTAGGCGAACACGCCGCCGTACTGCAGTACCTGGTTCACGTCCCCGACCATCGCGCCGCCGTAGCGCAACTTCAGTTCGGTCTCGACGCCGCGGACGAACCGCTCGAACTCGTCGGGCCAGTCGGGCACGCGCCCGCCGAAGCCGTACACCGTCGGGTCAGCGGGCAGCGTGCGGTCTGCCTCGACGAGACGACGCTCGTCCTCGCCGTCACCCGCGCCCCCCAGGAGTTCGTACTCCCGCACTCGGCCGTCGCGGGCGACCACCATCGTCGTTATCGGCCCGTACAGCACGTAGCCGGCGGCGACGATCTCGGTGCCCGGCGCCGGCAGGGCGGCGTCGTACACGCCGAAGACGGTGCCCATCAGGTTGTTCGAGGCGAGGTTCGAGGAGCCATCGAGCGGGTCGAGCGCGACCGCCAGGCCGTCGCCGCAGTCGACGACACCCTCGCGCTCCTCGCTGGCCACCTCGCCGACGCCCTCCACCGCGCCGAGACGGTCGACGAGACGCTCGTCAGCCCACACGTCGGCGGCGGTGACGCGCTCGCCGCTCGGATTCTGTTCGTCGACGGCCTCGCGGCGGCCGCGAAGGCCGGCGGCGATCTCCGGGGCGGTGTCGGCGACGACTTCGACGACGTCGTCGACCGCCTGTGTTCCGGACATCTACCGGTCGAGGGCCTCCTCGGCGCTTTTTTCCTCGTAGATGACCTGTTCGAGGGCGTCCAGTATCTCGATGGGGTTCTCGCGCTGCCAGACGTTGCGCCCGACGGCGAGGCCGGCCCCGCCGGCGTCGATGACGGTCTCCACCTGGCGGAGAAAGTCGTAATCGTCGGTCTTGGAGCCGCCGGACATGACGACCTTCACCTCGCCGGCGGCGTTGACCGCCCACTCCATCGCGTCGTGACTGCCGGGGTACTTCACCTTCGCGACGTCGGCACCCAACTCCAGGGCGAGGCGGGTGCCGTAGGCGATCGTCTCGGGCTTGCGGTCGTTTTTCAGCCCCTGACCGCGCGGGTACGACCACATCACCATCGGCAGGTCGTGTTCGCGGGCGGCCTCCTGGGCGTCGCGGAACTCCTCGGCCATCTCGACCTCGTGGTTGGAGCCGCCGTACAGGGTAAAGCCCAGCGCGTCCGCGCCCAACTCGGCGGCGTACTCCACCGAGCAGTTCACCGCCGAGTCGGGTTCGCCCATCCACAGGTTCGAGGTGCCGTTGAGCTTCAGCAAGAGAGGCACGCTGTCCTCGTAGGAGGGGTAGTACGTCTCGGCGACGCCCTTCTGGACGGCGATCGAGGTGACTGCGTCGTGGGTCGCCACGTCGAAGACGGTGCGGGGGTCGATCGTCTCCGGAACGGGGTCGAAGTCCGTCGGTCCGTGCTCCAGGCCGTGGTCCATCGCCAGGATGAGCACCTTGCCGTCGCGGGTGAGTGCGCTGTCGGACAGGTCGATCATACCCCAGATCGCGGCGACACGGTACTAATGCCTGACTGTCCCCGCCGACCACCCGGACCACATTTAAAACGGGTGTCGGCACAGAAACGAACCCTCGTACGTGTTCGGTTTGTCAACGATTTTCAAGCAAGATTTATTATGAACCGCGCACAACGAACGACCGTCTCCGAGGTGGTGACCAATGGCACTGCCAACGAGCCCTGCCAGTTCGTGGATGCAGAGTCTCGACCTGCCGTCCCAGATCTTCGGCGACGGTGGGTTCGGAAACGACTACGAACTGTACGAGGAGGACGGTGAGTTCGTCCTCACGGTCGACATGCCCGGATTCGAACCCGAGGAGATAGACCTCGCGTGGGACGACGGCGTACTCAACGTCGCCGCCGAGCACGTCGACGAGAGCCGGAACCGACGCAAGACCTACCACCGCCGGTTCCGGTTCCCGAGGGCCGTCGACGAGGACGAAATCGCCGCCGCCTACACGAACGGCGTCCTCGAGGTGACTCTCCCGGCCCTGGAGGGCGCCGCCGCCTCCGGCACGTCGATCCCGATCGAGAGCTAACTCCACGGGTCCCTGACCGACACCGTTTCCCGGGGTCGATTCCGACGACCCTCTCCTCGCCGTTTTCCGCACGCGATCCGGCACGCGTTTGTAGCACGCTCCCGACGTGGGGGGCATGTACGACCTTTCGGACGTGCACCGTGTCGGCGTCGTCGGCGCCGGGACGATGGGCAGCGGTATCGCACAGGTCGCCGCCACCGCGGGCTACGACGTGGTGATGCGGGACGTGAAACAGGAGTTTCTCGACAGCGGGTTCGAGACGATCGAGGGCTCACTCGCTCGCTTTGTCGACCGCGACGCGATGACAGAGGCGGAGGCGACCGCCGTCGTCGAGCGCATCGAGGGCACCACCGAACTCGCCGACCTCGCCGACTGCCAGGCCGTCGTCGAGGCCGCCCCCGAGGACCTCGACCTAAAGCGGGACGTGTTCGGTGACCTCGACGAGATCACGGACGGCGCCCTGCTGGCGACGAACACCTCCACGCTGTCGATCACCAGCATCGCCGCCGCAACGGACGTTCCCGACCGCGTCGTCGGGATGCACTTCATGAACCCCGTACCGGTGATGGACGGCGTCGAGGTGGTCGTCGGCGAACACACGAGCGACGCCGCGCTCGAACTGACCCACGCCCTCGCCGAGGACCTCGACAAGGAGACCTGGGAGTCCGACGACAAGCCCGGTTTCGTCACCAACCGCATCCTCATGCCCTGGGTGAACGAGGGCATTCGCGCCTACGACGAGGGCGTCGCCGAAAAGGAGGACATCGACCGCGGGATGACCCTGGGCACGAACGTTCCGATGGGCCCGCTCGAACTCGCCGACCACATCGGCCTGGACGTCTGTCTCCACGCCTCCGAGACGCTGTCCGAGGAACTCGGCGACCGCTACAAGCCCGCCTACCTCCTCAAGCGCAAGGTCGAGGCCGGCGACCTCGGCAAGAAAACCGGGCGCGGGTTCTACGAGTACGACTGACCTGCCGGCGGTCAGACACCGAAGCGGAGTGTGGCGATCACCGCACACCCCGTCGCGAGCAACACGGCGCCAATCTGTCCACGGCTGGTCCACCGCTCCAGTCGCTCGCGCTCCTCGTCGAGACGGTCCTCGAACCGACCGCGACCGACGGTGACCTCCCCCACCGAGACGAGCCGACCGTCCGATCTACGGCTGAACTCGCCGACGACGTACACCCGCTCGCCGGCGGCGGCGGCCCAGCGACGTCCCTCGATCCGGTACTTCTCGCTCCGGAGTAGACGCCCGCTCCCCTCGCCGACGGCGCGCCCGAGCAGCGCCGCCGTCGGCCCCTCGGCACCGGCGAGTGTCGCCCCGTCGACCTCGATGTCGAGCCTGGTGTCAGCGGCCAGCGTCTCGCTGAGCCCCGCCAGCCGGACGGCACCACCCTCGACGCTCATCGTCTGTGACTCGAACCGCTCGCGCTCGCCCTGCAGGAACGACAGGTCGGCCCCGGAGAGGTCGACCGTCTCGACTCGGTTCGCGACCAGAAACGGCGTGGCACCACGACGCTCCTCGTGAACCGTCTCGGTCTCGTGCCCGCGTCCTACCGTCTTCCTGACGTACTCGACGACCCGTGCCTCGTACCAGCGGGTGACGGCCCCCTCGTCCGGGTCGGGACTCGTGGCCCCGACGTCGGTGCCGGTCCCGGGGAGGGAGTCGAGACCCACGCCCACGTTACTGACCTCACCTCGGGCGCCGATCCGGTCGTCGTCGACGACTGGCGCCGCGACCGTGCCGGTCTCCGTCGTGACTCGACCCTCCACGACCGCCCGGTCGCCGCGTGGGCCGGGGTCGACGTCGTCGAGGCGGGCGACGAGTCGACGCTGACGCCACCAGCCGTAGACGCCGACGCCGCCGACGACCACGGTGGTCGCCGTCGTGACGTTCAGCCACGCCCTGCCAATTCCCTCCTTACCGGTCAGCGTACCGACGAGCAGCGCCGTGAACAGCAGGCCCCAGACCACGGCTCCGAGCGTCAGGTACCCGTCTCCGCGGTCACCGAACGGGGTCTTGCGGTACGCCACGTTGATCCGCCGTGGCTCGTCGAATATAAGTCGTCACCCGGTGGAGACCCCTCGCCCGGGTCTCTCACCCAGAGACGGTGAGACAGGCTCTTTGGGTCGCCGACTGGATGTCTGGTGATGCCAGCGATCGCCCTCCAGATCGGTGCGTCCGGTCCGCCGCCCGTGTTCAGGCTGTTCGGTCTCGTGTTCGCCGTCCTCGGTCTCGTGAACGTCCTGCGTCCGCGAGCGATGACGAGTTACCGGATCCGTCGCCGCACCCGCGGCGAGGTCGAGGGACAGATAGAGCCCACCCCGGCGCGACTGCTGTTCACCCGGGTCGTCGGCGGGTTGATGATAGTGGTCGGCCTGGCGCTCGCCGCCGGCACGGTCGGTTTCTGACCCGACCGCCGACAGTCGCTTCCGACTACCCGCCGAACGCGACACCGATGCCGGACGAGACGCGACCGCGGCTGTCGCTGTGTCGGTACGGCGGCGAGCGCGTGGTTGCCGTCGGCGGCTACCTCCCGACGACCGCCGACCGGGCGTCGGTCGGGCGCGCTCCTCGGCGAGGCGGTGGGTGAAAAGAACTGTCCCGGCCTCAGTCGCGGTGCAGCGGTCGGTCGGCCATGTGTTCGCGCAGCGCGGGGATGTCCTCGACGCCGGCACTCTCCTCGAAACGGTGGATCAGCGCGTACACCTCGGCGCGGTCGACGGCGACGTCGCCCTCGTGGACGACATCTTCGGGGCGAGCACGCAACTCGCGGACCGTCGCCACCGCAAGCAGAAAGGGGATCGCCCACGCGGCGGCGGTGTTGCCCTCGCGAAGCGGCATCGCCGTGAGCCAGCGCTGGGCGCCGTCGAGGTAGCCTGTCGCACGGTCGACCACGCGGTCGACGACGCGGGCGACGGCGGCGGCGTTGTCGGGGTCGGCGACAGTGTCGGGGTCGACGCCCTCCTCGCGGAGCCACTCGACGGGCAGGTAAACGTTGTTCTCCTCGCGGTAGTCGGTGGCGACGTCCTTTGCGACGTTGACCAACTGCAACAGTAGAGCAAACGCCTGTGCGTCCTCGCGGAGGTCACCGTCGACCGTCTCCGGCGGGAACACGAGGTCGGTGACGAGGCGTCCGACGGTGCCGGCGGCGTAGCCGCAGTACTCCTCGAGTTCGTCGTAGGTGCGAATGCGAAGCCCGCCGTCGTCGGCGTAGCGGTCGACGAAGGTTGCCATCCCGGAGACCAGGTCCGCAACGGGCGGGTAGATGGCCGCCCGGGCGTCGGCGTCGAGTGCCTGGAAACTGCGGACGATCCGCGGGGCGTCGGCGACGACCGCCCAGTGAGTCGAGCGCTCGCCAACCGGCGGCAGGTGGGGGGAGACGGCGTCGCGGAACGTCTCGATCCGCGTCGAGTCCTCCGGGTCCAGCGCCCGGGCGTACGTCTGCAACAGGTCACGCTGCTCGGCGGGGGCGACGCCGGCGGCGTCCTCGATGGTGTCGGCGACCCGACACAGCAGGTAGCCCACACAGACCCGGCGAGCGGTCGGCTCCTCCAGTTTGTCGATCGTGATCGCGAAGGTGCGGGAGACGCCCTCGACGGTGCGGTAACACCACTCTAGGTCCGCCGTTGCCGTCGGCTCGTTGCCCATCTGAAACACGTCGATGTCGACGCCGAGCGTAGGCCTGATCCGTCCCGGTTGGCCGCCGTCGGTCGTGGTGACGGTCTGGCCCGTTTCGTCCGCCTGGTTCGTCTCACGCGCCTCCGAGTCGTGGCCGCAGTGTCCCTCGTCGCTCATCGCGAACGGTGACCGGAAGGAACAAGCCCGCACACACAAAGCCTTCGTTATGGACTTTGCGCTCTCGACGGAGCAGCGCCAGATACGGGACACCGTCGCCGACTTCGTCGACGAGGAGGTGGTCCCCCGCGCCGCCGAGATCGACCGCGAGGACGAGTTCCCAGGCGAACTGATCGACGAGATGGCCCAGTTGGGACTCATGGGGATGCCGTTTCCCGAGGAGTACGGCGGGGCCGGGTTAGACTACCACTCCTACGCTATCGGCCTGGCGGAGATATCGCGTGGCTCCGGCGGTCTCGGCACTGTCGTCGCCGCCCACACCTCGCTCGCGGCCGCCATGGTGTACGAGTACGGCACCGAACACCAGCGCGAGCAGTTTCTCACGCCGCTGGCCAGCGGCGACGAGATCGGCGCCTTCGCCCTCTCCGAGGCCGGCGCCGGCAGCGACGTCCCCAGCATGACCACGAACGCCGACCCCGGAGACGGCGAGGGTGACGTCGACCCCACCGCCGGCGCTCCCGACGCCGAACCGGAGGGCGACGGCTACCTGTTGAACGGCTCGAAACTGTGGACCTCGAACGGTTCGGTCGCGGACACGGTCGTCGTGTTCGCGAAGACCGACAGAGAGGCCGGCACGCGGGGGATCTCATCGTTCGTCGTCCGGCCCGACGAGGACCCCGGCTTCCACGTCGAGGGCGTCGAGGACAAACTCGGCGACAAGGGCTGTCCCACCGCCGAACTCCGCTTCGAGGACTGCTATCTCCCCGCCGACCGCCGGCTGGGCGAGGAGGGCGAGGGCTTCAAGCAGGCGCTCTCGACGCTGAACGGCGGCCGCATCACCATCGCCGCCCGCGGGGTGGGCATCGCGCGTGCGGCCTTCGAGGCGGCCC
>CAZQHW010000131.1:0-7495 GCA_964593395.1 uncultured Halobacteriales archaeon | reverse complement strand
ATCCAGACCATCCAGCACAAACTCGCCGACATGGACACGAAGGTCCAGGCCGCGACGCTGCTGATGCACCGCGCGGCCGACCGTAAAGAGCGCGGCGAGCGCTTCGTCAAACACGCCGCCCAGGCCAAACTGTACGCCTCCGAGGTGTCCCGCGAGGTCGCAAACGAGGGCATCCAGATCCACGGCGGTTACGGCTACACGAAGGACTTCCCCGCCGAGCGCTTCTACCGTGACGCCAAACTGAACGAGATATACGAGGGCACCAGCGAGATCCTCCGCAACACCATCGCCCGGGAACTGCTGGACTGACGTCCGCACGCGGACGACGAGAGAGTGCCGACACGAGGACTTACCACCTCCCCGTTCGAGGCGGCTCTATGCCCGCCGACCGCTTCGACGGCTACCGCGCCTTTGAGTACCTCGCCGACCACGACCACCCCGACCTCGCGGACACCTACGCCGACGTCGCGGAGCCGTACGAGGTGTCTCTCTCCGCCGAGGAGGCGGCTCGCGTCGACCGCCTCGTCGACGACCACCCCGTCGTCAGCCTCCACGAGCACGCCTTTCGCTTCCCTGCCGACATGGCCGAACTCCAGTCCTACGTCCGCGAGGGGCGTTGCTACACGGCGTACGAGGCGCTCGCGGCGTCGAACCTGGACTGCGTGTTCGACATGCACCTCGACGGCCTCTCGGGGATCCGCACGAAGCGCGGCTGGACGTACGACGACGTGGTCCACGACCTGACGATGCGAGCGAACGACGTCGCCCACTCGGGCACCGTCGACGTCGTCGGCTCCGTCGAGGGGATCCGCGAGGCCGCCGCGGCCGACCGCGTCGGACTGGTGCCCGCTCTTGAGTCTTCGATGCCGATCGAGAACGACCCCGACCGCGTGGAGACGCTGTACGGCATGGGTGTTCGCTCGCTGGGGATCACCTACATCGAGTCGAACGCCCTCGGCACCGGCGGCGGCGACGGGTTCGGTCGCGACGGCGGACTCACCGCCTTCGGCGCGGAGGCGATCGAGCGGATGAACGAGGTGGGGATGGCAGTCAGCGTCAGCCACGCCAGCGAGCGGACCACACTCGACGCCTGTGAGGTGTCCGACGCGCCGGTGCTCGACACCCACTCGCGACCGGCGGGCGCCGGCGAGGACGAGGGTCGTGGCGCCAGCGACGAGGCGCTCCAGGCGGTCGCCGACACCGGCGGTCTCGTGGGGATCGTCGGCTCCGCGACGGTCCCCGACCTGGAGACGTACATGGAACACTTCGAGTACGTCCGCGACCTGGTCGGCGTGGACCACGTCACCTTCGGGCCGGACACGCTGTACGGCGACCACCGTGCGCTCCTGCAGACCCTCGGCGACCGCTACGACGTGGACGTTCCGCTGGAGATCGACGGCCGCCGCTCCGTGAAGGGCCTGGAGAACCCCACCGAGGCGTGGCACAACATCCCCCGGTGGCTCGTCCGCGAGGGCTACTCCGACGAGGCGGTCCGCAAACTGCTTGGTGGCAACGCTCTCCGGGTACTCGAGACGGTCTGGTAGGTCCCCCGCGCCACCACTGCCACTCGGCCGCCGGTGCCGACGACGACCGAACCGGGACACCCTTTTATCGCCCGGCCGGACCAGATCGCGATGAACGACGGGCAGGCGCAGGACGGGCGGCCCTCACCCCGGTCCCCGGACGACCGAGCGCCGGCGGTCCGTGTCGAGGCCGTCCGCAAGTCCTACGCCGAAACGCCCGCGCTGTCGGGCGTCTCGCTGTCGGTCGGCAGGGGAGCGGTGTTCGGCCTGCTCGGGCCAAACGGCGCGGGCAAGACCACGCTCGTCCGGGCGATCACCGGCACGACGGGGGTCCAGGGGTCGATTGAGGTGTTCGGCCGGTCGCCGGGCGACCTCGACCGGGCGCGGATCGGCGTGCTCCCACAGACGTTCGACCCGCCGGAGCGACTGACCGCCCGCGAACTGCTCGCGTACTACGGCGGCCTGTACGAGAGGGCCCAGCCACCCGAGGAGGTGCTCGCGACCGTCGGCGTCGCCGACCGCGCGGACGTCCGCTACGACCGCCTCTCCGGCGGCCAGCGTCGCCGGGTCGCCCTGGCGGCCGCGCTGGTGAACGACCCCGACCTACTGGTGCTAGACGAACCCACGGCGGGGATCGACCCCGCCGGGGCGCGAGCGGTGCGCGACCGGATCACCGCACTGGCGGCCGGCGGGACGACCGTCGTCGTCACCGGCCACGACGTCGACGCCGTCGAGGCGCTTGCCGACCGCGTCGCGCTCCTGGACGACGGCGCCCTCGTCGCCGCCGGTCGCCCCGCGGACCTCGTCGCCGAGCACGGCGGCGCCAGCCGGTTGTTCGTCGCCACGGACGACCCCGCGCCCGACCGGCTTGCCGGCCACGACACCGCTGCCACCGAGCGCGGACTCGTCGTCCGGGACGTCGAGCGGTCGGCGGTCGGCGCCGTCGTCGATGCTCTTACCGATGCCGACGTCGACTACGCCGCCCTGCGGTGGTCTCGACCGAGTCTGGAGGACGTCTACCTCGCGTTGACGGGCCACCCCGAACTGGCCGGCGTCGTCGGCGCGGGCGACCTGAACCGCGCGGCGGCGGTCGCCGGGGACGAGGGCGGCGACGCCGATGCCGACGAGCGACGGGTCTCCGCCTCCGCCGGGAGCGCCGACGGGGGTGACGGCCCGTGAGTCGGCTGGCGCGGGTCCGGGCGACGGCGACGGCCGACTGGCGGTCGTTTCTGCGGCGTCGCACCGCCGTCTTCTTTACGTTCTTCTTTCCGCTGTTGCTGGTGGTGGTGTTCGGCGCTCTCGTGCGGACGGAGCCTGGCGGCGGCGGCCTGTTCACCGAGGCGCCAGCCTACTACGTGCCGGGCTACCTGGCCGTCGTGGTCATCTTCACGCCGTTGAGCCGTCTTGGCAGCGAGGTGGCCCGCCACCGCGACCGGGGGCGCTTCGAGAAACTGGCGACCACGCCACTCTCCGCCTGGGAGTGGTTGCTCGCCCAGACCGTCGTCGCCGTCGTCGTCGTCGGCCTCGCGAGCGTGGCCGTGCTCGTGCTGGTCGTCGCGGTCACCGGCGCGGACCTGGCGCTGTCGCCGGCCGGTCTCCTCGCGCTCGCGGCGCTAGTCGTCGCAGGCATCGTCCTGTTCTGCGGGGTCGGGGCCGTTCTGGGCCGGATCGCGGACTCCCAGGACGGCGCCATCGCGGCCGCGAACGGCTTGGCGCTGCCACTATTGTTCCTCTCGGAGACGTTCGTCCCGCCCTCGCTGCTGCCGGAGTGGGTGTCCACGCTCGCACTCGCCTCGCCGGTCACGTACCTCTCTCGTGGCGTCCGGGCGGCGACCGGTGCCGCCGACGGCGACCCGCTCGTGAACCTCGCGGTGCTCGCGGCGGTCGCCCTGGTCGCCTTCGTCGTCGGGGCGCTCGCGGTGCCCTGGCGAGCCTGATCACTCGATGCCGACGGCGACGCCCTCACTGGGGTTCTCGCGGTCGGCCAGGCGGACCCGCTCGGTCGTCTCGCCGGCGGAGCGCCGTACCCGCAGGTCGACCGTCTCGCCGGGGCGGTAGTCGGTCAACAGCGCCCGGACGAGTTCCTCGTGCGAGTGGAGAGGCTGGCCGTCGATCCCGACGAGCACGTCGCCGCCAACGGGCACACGCCGACCGCGGACCGAACGGACTGCGGTACAGCCGCCGAGCACGCCGCTCGCTGGCCCCTCACGGACGTCGACGACGAGGACGCCGCCGGGGTCGACGTCGTTCGCGGCCGCGACCGCCGGCGAGACGTCCACCGTCGAGACGTGCAGAGTGGCGTGGCGCGTCTCGCCCTCGGCGATCAGGTCGGGGACGACCCGCGAGACGAGCGCCGGCGAGACAGCGAAGCCGATGTTGTCCCCGCCACGGGCGCGGTTGACGCCGACGACGCTCCCCTCGCGGTCGACCAGCGGGCCACCGCTGTTGCCAGGGTTTATCGGCGCGTCGGTCTGGACCGTGTCGGGAATCGTGAACCCGTCCTCGGTCGGCATCGAGCGGTTGACGCCGCTGACTACGCCCGTCGAAATCGTGGCGTCCAGCCCCATCGGGTTGCCCAGCGCCGCCACCGGCACGCCCGGGTCGGGCGTTTCCTCCGCGACCGACAGCGGCGCCGCGTAGGCTGGCCGTTCCTCGACGGCGACGACCGCCAGGTCCGTGTAGCGGTCCGCACCGACGACGCGGCCGTCGCCCCACTCGCCCTCTGTGAAGCGCACCTCCACGCGGTCACTCCCCCGGACGACGTGTTCGTTCGTTACCAGGTGGTCGCCGTCGTAGACGAACCCCGACCCCGCGCCCCGGGGCCGCTGTGGTCCCGCCCCGTCGGTGTACACTGACACCACCGAGGGGATCGTCGCGTCGTACAGTTCCGTGTACCGTTCCGTCACCGTGATCACCTCAGGTAAGCGTCGATCGAATTTAAACCGTGAGATACGGTCACATACTGCCGGTGCCGGTCGTCAGGCGACCCCCAGCGCGGTGCCGACGCCGAACACGTCGAACACCGCCGTCAGGTAGTACACCGACACGGCGAGCATCACCACGCCGGTGGTGACGTTTATCGCCCGACGGTGGCGGGCGAGCGCCCGCGTGAGCCGCCGGCCGGCCGCCTCCGAGACGACCGCCAGCGCGAGCAGCGGCGTGCCGATGCCCAGGCCAAAGGCGAAGAAGACGAGCAGTTTCTCCACGGGGGCGGTCACGAGAAACTGCCGGGCCAGGGCGAAGGAGATGACGCCGGGGTTGCAGGGGACCACGATCGCCCCGAAAAAGAAGCCGTACAGGAGCGCCGTCGCCGCGGGGTGGCTGGTCTGTGGCGGCTCCACGGCCGGTGCCCGCGCGAACACGTCGAGGTCGACGATGAGCGCGACGCTCACGAGCGCCAGCAGGCCGAACGCGACCGGCGAGACGACGCCGATGACGCCGGTGAGCGACGCCTGCAGGACCGTCGAGAACAGCACGCCGAGCAGCAACATAAAGAGGAGCACGCCAGCGAGGACGAGCACGCCGAGCACCGCCGGCGAGTAGCCACCCCTGCCCTCCCTCGTGTCCGCGCCCTCTGTCCGGGTCGACCCCGTCGTCCCGCCGCCCGACTGCGCGGAGAGGTAGGCGACGAACCCGGGGTACAGCGGGACCACGCAGACGGCACTCAGCGGCGTCACCAGTCCGAGCACGAAGAACTCCGCGACCGTCGCCGCCAGCCCCACTCAGCACCCCCCCACGCGGTCGGTCGCGACGGGTGTCGCCGACCACTCCCCACCGTCGTTCGGTGGCACCCGGACACCGGTCATACCGACGAGCACTCGTCCATTGCGTCCGCGAGCCACTCGGCCGACTTCACCCCGTTCGCCAGTCGGGTGGCCCCATCGTCGCAGACGCGGACCTTCGGCACGCGCGGCGCGGTCGTCATCGAGGAGCCGAACTGCGAGACGAGACTGTTCGTCACTGGCCCCGGCGAGACGGCGTAGCGCCAGTCGAACCCGTTCTCCTCGGCGTGGCGACGGACCCTGTCGGCGTCCTCGTTCGGGTCGATGTTCAGCGCCACCGACGTCACCTCGGGGGTGCGGTCGTGGAACGTCTTCAGGGTCTCCTGCTGGGCGAAACACTTCGAACACCACACCGCGAACGTCTCCAGCAACACCGGCGTCTGGAGGCTCCCGACGGTGAACGTCTCGCCGGTGCGGACGTCGGTCAACTCCGTCGTCCGCCACGCGGGGTCGCCACCGTCTCCGCCGCTACCACCGCCGCCGGGGTCACCGTCACCGTCACCGTCACCACCACCGCCGAGACCGCCGACACACCCGGCGAGGGCGCCGACCGCCCCGGCCGCCCCGCTCGCGAGGAGTCGTCGTCGCGTCGTCTGTCGCATACAACGCACCGGGGCCGTGGGCCACGTAAGTCATTCCCAGATTCGGTCTAGAATTGGGCCGGGATCGGGGTCACATGAACTCGTAGCCGTACACGTGGTTGAGCATCACGTAGGTGATCACTCCGAGCGCGAGGCTGAGGATCCAGGTCGAGGCGGCGACTCGCCCGACCCGCGGGTGGATCGTCTCCCGGAGTTCGGCGGGCGAGTGGGTGAGTCCGAGAACGAGCGCGTGGATCACGAGCGGCACCGCGAGCACCGACAACAGGATGTGCACCGCGAGCATACCGAGGTAGGCGAAGTACAGGGCGTTCTCGGGCATGCGGATCGCCTTCTCGCCGCCGCCGCCGACCTTCACGAGGTACATCGCGAGAAAGGCGCCGATGAGGACGGTCGCGGTGACCATCGCGGCACGGTGGCGGTCGACCTGGCCCTGCCGGATAAAGTACACTCCGGCGACCAGTGCGGCGAGCGCCAGCGTGTTGACGACGGCGATGGCGTGGGACAACAGGTTCACCGTCGCCCGCGATATCTCGGGAAACGGGACCAGTCCGGCGAAGGTGCCGAGAACGAGAGCGTAGGCGGCGACCGACAGGGCGACCGTCGTCGCCCGGGCGTTTGCCTTCACCCGGCGCTTCCCCGTCGAGATGGCCATAGCCGTGCCAGGCTCTGTGGGTGTATTTGTCTTCTCATTCCCGAGGACCCCGAGGAGCGACACGGCGCAGTCGGTCGCGGGGGTCCGTTTGACTGGCGCACGGCTCCGTCAGAGTGAAACCGTCGGCCACGCAACGGCGTGGTAATGAGTACGGAGCGTGCGGCGGAGGGCGACGACGGCGACGAGCGGGCCATTCGCTGTCTCATTGCAAAGGTGGGACTAGACGGTCACGACCGCGGCGCCCACGTCATCACGCGGGCGTTTCGCGACGCTGGCTTCGAGGTCATCTACTCGGGGCTACACAAGGCCCCCGAGGAGATCGTCCAGGCGACAGTTCAGGAGGACGTCGACGTGTTGGGTATCTCCATTCTCTCGGGGGCACACAACACGCTCATCCCGAAGATCGTCTCCGGACTCGAGGAGTACGACGCCTTCGAGGACACGCTGCTCATCATCGGCGGGGTCATTCCCGACGAGGACAAGGCCGACCTGAAGGAGATGGGCGTCGCCGAGGTGTTCGGGCCGGGGACGCCGATAGAGGAGACCGTCGAGTTCGTCCGCAAGAACGCCCCCCGACGATGAGTCTGAACCCCGAGGAGCTGTACGAACGGCTGCTCGCGGGGGACCACCGCGCCCTGGCGCGGACGATCACCGCCGTCGAGAACCGCTCGCCCGGCTACCGCGACCTGGTCTCGCGGCTGTACGAGCACACCGGCAGCGCCTCGGTTCTCGGGGTGACCGGTTCGCCCGGCTCCGGCAAGTCCACGCTCGTCGACAAACTCGCGCTCGCCTACCGCGACCGCGGCGAGACCGTCGGCGTCATCGCCGTCGACCCCTCCTCGCCGTACACCGGCGGCGCGGTGCTGGGCGACCGCATCCGGATGGCCTCGAACGTCGGCGACATGGACGTGTTCTTCCGGTCGATGTCCGCCCGCG
>CAZQHW010000130.1:3300-7526 GCA_964593395.1 uncultured Halobacteriales archaeon | reverse complement strand
ATGAGTCAGGACCCCGACGAGCGTGTCGACGTGGTCGTGTTGCCGGACGACGTGCACGGCATCGACGCTGGTGACTACGCGGCGGCGTTGCGCGACCGACTCCCGGAGCGGCGTGTCGCGATGGCACGCGACCGCGAGCGGTTGCTGTCGCTGGCCGCCGACGCCCCCGTGCTCACCGGGCTCAACGTGGACGACGAACTGGTCGAGACCGCCGACGCGTTGCGGCTGTTCGCCTGCGTGTTCGCCGGCGTCGACCACCTGCCGGTCGACCGGATGGCCGAGCGGGGCGCGGCGGTGACGAACGCCTCCGGTGTGCAGGCGCCAAACGCCGCCGAGCACGCTATCGGTGGCATGCTGTCACTCGTTCGTCGGTTCGACGTGGCGCGCCGGCGCGCCGAGAACTGCGAGTGGCGCACCTACTCTACGGATGAACTCGCGGGGTCGACCGTCGCCGTCGTCGGGATGGGCTCGATCGGCACGGCGATCTGCGAGCGCCTCGCGGCGTTCGACGTGGAGCGAGTCGGCGTCCGGCACACCCCCTCGAAGGGCGGGCCCGCCGAGCGCGTACTCGGGTACGATGACGCCGACAGCGCCTTCGGCGCCGCGGACCACGTCGTTCTCGCGTGCCCGCTGACCGAACTCACGCGGGGCCTGGTCGACGGGGCTGCGCTGCGAGCGTTGCCACCCAACGGCGTGGTCGTCAACGTCGCTCGTGGGCCTGTCGTCGACACCGACGCTCTCGTTGGCGCGCTGCGCGACGGGTCGATCGCCGGCGCCCACCTGGACGTGACCGACCCCGAACCGCTGCCCGCCGAGCACCCCCTGTGGGACTTCGAGAACGTGCTGGTCACCCCGCACAACGCCGGGCACACGCCAAAGTACTTCGAGCGCATGGCCGACATCGTCGCCGACAACGTCGGACGCCTCGCGGCGACGACCGACGGCGACCTCCGCGAGGCGGACCCGGACGCCGCCGACCTGCGAAACAGGCTACGGTAGCGGTCGCTGACGCCGTCGAGAGAGCGCTCAGATGTAGCCGCGCTCGACGAGCAACTCGCCGTTGAGCAGACTCGCTCCCGCCGCCCCGCGCAGCGTGTTGTGGACGAGACAGTCGAACTGCAGGCCCGTCGCCGTCGCTTGGAGGGGGCCGACGGCGACGCTCATGCCGCGGTCGGTCGAGCGGTCCAGCCGCGGTTGCGGTCGGTCCGGCGAGTCGTGGACCCGGACCGGCGTCTCCGGCGCACTCGGCAGGTCGACCGTCGGTGCAGACCGCAGCGCCGCCGTCGCCGTCTCCACGCCTGGTCCCGGATCCCCGCCGTCCTCCGGGGCGTCGGTCACGCCCGCGCTCTCAGTGCCGGCCGCGGCACCGTTCTCGGCGGCGAAGTCGACCCACACGGACTCGAGATGCCCGTCCAGCGTGGGCACGCGGTTGCAGGAGGCGGCCACGTTCACGTCGTGCAGGTCCAGTCCGTCGTCGGTCGAGCCAAGCAGTTTGCGGGTCTCGCGCTCCATCTTCTCTTCCTCGCCGCCGATGTGGGGGAGCACGTTGTCCATTATCTCGTAGGCGGCGACGCCCTCGTACCCCGCGCCACTGACGGCCTGCATCGTGGCGACTCGTACACGCTCCGGGTCGTGGCCCGCGTCGGCGAGGGCAGCGAGCGGCGGCACCAGCGCGATCGTCGAGCAGTTGGGGTTCTTTACGAGGCGACCCTCCCAGCCCCGGTCGGCCTGCCGCTCTAGTAGCGAGAGGTGGTCGGCGTTCACCTCCGGGATCACGAGTGGCACGTCGGGGTCCATCCGCGCGTTCGAGGAGTTCGACGAGACGGTGTACCCCGCCTCCAGAAAGGCCGGTTCGACGCGCTCGGCCACGTCGGAGGGCATCGAGGAGAACAGCAGATCGAGGTCGGGCACGTTCTCGGGGTGGCCCTCGACGACGGTCGTGTCGGCGGCGCCGGCGGGGATCGGCGTCTCGAGTCCCCACGGCGTCGCCGCACGGTACGGCGCCCCAGCAGAGTCGGCGCTCGCTGCGAGTGCTCCGATCTCGAATCCCGGGTGGTCGGCGAGAAGGGCGACCAGGCGCTGTCCGACGGCGCCGGTCGCGCCAAGGACGCCCACGCGCTTCGGTTGCATACCCCACCGGGGGGCGTGGCCCCTCTAAACCGTTCGGGTCGAGAACGGGGGCGGGCCACGACCGTCCCACACCCGGTGTCAGCGCCGCTCGCGCCAGTCGGTGAGGTCGTCGATCCGCTCGAAGGCACGCCGTTCGCCCTCGCCGCCGGCGGTCTCGACCACCTCCGCGAGAAAGTCGAGGCGGTCGAGCAGTGTCGCCTCGTCGTAGGTCGGCACGTCGAGGCGGGAGGCGTGGACCGTGGCCTCGATCGCGGCGGCGAAGCCCCGGCGGATCGTCGGCACCGAGCGCCGCCGGACGACCGTCTCACGGGGTGCGAGTAGCCAGTCCACCCACTCCGTGTCGCCCGCCTCGCCCTCCGCCAGGCGCTCGGCGTCGACGCGGACGTGGGCCGCGGCGGCGGGGTGAACTGGGTCGTCGCGCTCGTCGATCCCGAGTGCCGCCTCGACAAAGGCGAGCGGGTCGTCGACGAACTGGACCACGCCGCCGCCCTGGCGCTCGAAGTTCCCTCGCGTCCGGGTCCGTCCCCAGGTCCGGGCGGTTACCGGCGCTGTGTTCTCGTGGGCGGGGCCGTCCTCCGCCCGTGGGTCGCCGTCGGCCGCTCCTACGTCGGCGGCCGCCTCGCCGGTCTGCAACCCGAGCGCGGCGACGTTCCAGCGGTCGTTCGGCCCGAGCGTGGTGACGAGGGACTCGGTGACGCCGTCCGCGGGGAGGGCGTCTGGCCACTCCCCCGTGGGCCGGTCTGGCGTTTCCTCCCGGGGTGGGGTCATTCTACACCTCGACCCCACGCTCCAGGGCGACGAACAGCGCGCCGGCGACGATGTCCGCCGTCGTCCCGGGGTTGATCCCCTCCGCGACGAGGGACTCGGCGAACGCCCGGACGAGGTCGGGCCCACCCTCGCGTGCCTCCTGGGCGCGGACCATCACGCTGCGGGCAGTCTCACGGCCGTGCGTGTCGACGACGAAGGTGTCGGGTTCACGAGCGAGCAGTTCCAGGTACGCCTCCGCGGCGCGGTCCGTGACCGGCCCCGCACCCGCCACGATGGCGTCGGCGGCGTCGAAGGTGCGCTCGTGGCCCTCGACCCACTCGCGGGCGACGCCGTCACGGCCGGCCGAGAGTTCCATCACGTCGGCGAGTGTCAGTTCGCGCTCCCTGAGCGTCTCGACCGCGTCGGCACCCCGGCGCACGTCGAGTGGCTCCATCCCTTCAGGCGGTTCGCGCACCGCGACAGGGACGTGCTCGAAGGCGCGGTAGAAGGCGGCGGCGTCGTCGACGGTGGTGTCGTCGACGACAGCCGCGACGTCGGCCGGGGCGAGCGCGCGGTCCTCGGTGGCGGCGGTCCGCACCAGTGGTGCCATGTTGAGCAGGGCGCCGAACTGCGTGTTGCCACCGTCCTGCTGGCTCATGCCGGCGACGGCCCGCTCGAACGCCTCGCCGAGGCCCACGCTGGGATCGGCCATCGCAGCGAGTCCCTCGCGGGCACCCGCCGCCCCGGCGAGAAAGTGATCGAACCGCAGGTCGTCGTGGTCACGCTCGCGGTCGACGTTGCCCGGCTTCGGCGTACTCGCCACCTCCAGAAGCAGCGCGAGTTGTGCGTGGCCCGCCGTTCGCATACCTCCGACTTCGCGGGCGACCACTTAAACCCGCCGCGCTGCCCCGGCGACGGGCACCGGTCGAGCGCCGCGTGACCGACTGGGACCAGACGCCCGAGTGGGACTCACTCGGAGCGGGGCACGACGGCGTCCGCCTGGCCGGCCACCTCGTCCGCGAACCACTCGTCGACGGCGGTTCGCACGCGACCGAGAACTGCGGGAGTGGTGCTGGGGCGACCGACACTGAGGGCGTCGGCACCGTAAGACAGGTACTCCCTGGCGGTGCGGCGGTCCCGGACGCCGTTGTTGGCGATCACCCAGGCCTCGGGCGCGGCGGCGACCACCTCCGCGACCACACCCTCGGAGTCCATCGCGTCCACGTGGAGCGCGTCGGCGCCGGCCTCGACCAGCCGCCCCGCCAACCGGGGGAGGTCGACGCCGTCGACCTCGGTGCGAAGCTTGACCGAGACGGTCGCGCCCGCCGCGCTGGCCGTGTGGACCTGTG
>CAZQHW010000130.1:1505-3200 GCA_964593395.1 uncultured Halobacteriales archaeon | reverse complement strand
CGGAGAACGGCGCCACGGGCGGCCGACCGGGTGGGAGCGTCTAGCGCCACGCCGCCGAGAAACGCCAGGTCGGCCTGCGGTGTTCCCGCGCGGGCCCACTCGGCGTCGGAGCGGCCGCTCAGACTCGCCAGCGCGAGACGGGCCCGCACGTCACCGGACCTCCATGAGGGCGTCGGTGACGGCCGCGACGACCCTGCCGGCGTCCTCGCGACCGTCGATGGAGATGTCCTCGCGAACGGTGGGCACGTCGAACTCGGTGGTGTCGTCTTCGTCGACGACGAAGGCGTCGGCAAAGGGGTACGCGCGGGGGAGACCGGCGGTGCCGGGTTCGGCGTCGACGGCCTCCATGAGTTTCACGGCGGGGCCGGAGAACGCCTCGCCGTCGACGAACGGCGAGACGACGACGACGGTCGTCTCCTGGAGTGCCTCGGCGACGCCGGGCAGCGCGAGCATGGGGCCGATACTCGTGACGGGGTTCGAGGGACCGATAATGACGGTGTCCTCAAGCGCCGCCAGAACGTCCGGCGCGGGGTCGGCGCGGGTCGCACCCCTGAACTCGACGTCCTCGACGGCGGGGTCGCCGTCGTGGTGGACCCAGAACTCCTGAAAGTGCATCACCCCGTCGGGGGTGTGGACGAGGGTCGCGACGGGGTCGTCGCTCATCGGGAGGATGTCGATGGAGACGCCAAGACCGTCGGCGAGAACCTCGGTCGCCTCGGTGAGCGTGTGCCCCTGGTCGAGAAGACTCGTCCGCGTGATGTGAAAGGCGCGGTCGCGGTCGCCAATCTGCATGAACTCGCCGACGCCGGAGAAGCGTCGCCAGTCGGCGATGTCCCGCCCCGCGGTCTGGCGCTCGTCGTCGAGGTACTGTGGCTCGGTCGAGAGGTCGGCGGCGCCGGCGATGTCGTGTAAGGCGGTGTGAGTGCGGTCGGTGTCGCCGTCGACGCCCCACCACGTCTCGCGGTCAAGGATGCCACCGCCCTGGTACAGCACGGTGTCGAGGTCGGGACAGACGAGCAGGCCGCCGACCTCCACGTCGTCGCCGGTGTTCGCTATCACCGTCGTCTCGTCGGGAGAGAAAGCCGTGGCGGCGCCGTCCAGGAGTTTCGGCGTTCCCGTGCCGCCGGAGAGAAACGTGACCATGCCGGGCGCTACGGCCGCTCCCGTTATAATGGGTTTCGAAGCCCCGTCGGGCAGTGGGGAGCGACCCGAGGACTCCCCCGGCCGCCACGACAGTCCTTCCGTGCGGGTCGGGCGAGCGGCGATCGCGCCGACCGGCCCGAGCACCCAGAGTCTTTTATCACCCCCCTCGTAGCGGGAATATGACGATCAGACACGAGGGCCTGCGAGTGGACTGGCTCGGCTACGCCACGGTACGGATCGAGGGCAGCGACGCGACCGTCTACCTGGACCCCGGCCGCTACGGCGTCCTCGACGGCTACGCCCCGCGGGACGGCGATCTCGTCTGTGTCACCCACGACCATCACTACGACTCCGACGGGATCGACGCCGTCCTGAGCGAGAACGGCACCCTCGCGGTGTACGAGGCCGTCGACCCCGACGGCATCGACCGCGACGTGGTCGGCGTCGACGAACTGGACCGCCGCGTCGACCGCGTCGGCCACCGCGACGCGCTCCGCGCGGAGGGCGTGCGGATCGAGACGTACCCAGCCCACAACCGCCCCGACGGCCACA
>CAZQHW010000130.1:0-1495 GCA_964593395.1 uncultured Halobacteriales archaeon | reverse complement strand
CTTCGGCGTCGGCTTCCGCGTGAGCGTCGACGGCGTGCCAGCCTTCTGGCCGGGCGACACCGACGTACTGGACTTCCACGCCGACCTGCCGGTGTCGCTGTTCCTGCCGCCGATCGGCGGCAGCTTCACGATGGACCGCGAGGAGGCCGCGGCCCTCGCCGCGGACCTCGATCCGGACCTCGTCCTGCCGGTCCATTACGACACCTTCGACGCCCTCGAGACCGACGAGCGGGCCTTTGCCGCCGACGTGGCCGACCGCGGCGTCCCCGTCGTTCTCGAGGACCCCGAGGAGCACGCGTAACCCCACGCCAGACGCGAGGGCCCCGACCCCTCAGTTCGCCCCGACCACGCGGGAGTCGAGCACCTGCTCGTCGCCGTCCGGGGCGACCCAGACGACGGCGACCTCCTGCCCGGCCGAGACGTTCTCCACGGTGCGAGCGTCGCCGGGTTCGAACGGCAGCGGGACCACCCCCCGCCCCGTGCCGTTGACCGCGAGGTAGACCCGGCCGGAGTTCTCCGTCGTCAGGGCCGGCCCCCCGACGTGCTCGACCGTCACCGTGTCGGCCGCGGCGTCGTACTCGAAGGTGAACTCCGCCTGTGGCACGTCGATCCCGCCGGGTGCGAGCCCGCCGACGAACACCGAAACGCCGAGGGCCGCGACCGAGAGGAGGACGAGCCCTAGTCCGCCGGCGACCGCGACCTGCAGCGCCCGCGGCGGGCGGCGGCTGTCCCGCTCTCGCTCGCTCTCGCGGGAGCGAGTACGCTCCCGGGAGGGGCTGCCGTCGTCGCCGTCGCGGGGGTCCGTACCGCTCACGGCTCGCCGTTGGGCTCACCACCTGAAGTCCCTTCTCGTTCCGACGGGCCCGTGTCAGACCCGCCATCGGTGACCGACTTCGATGACCCTGCCGAACACGGGGTGTATCCCGGTCGCCGGAGTCCACACGGCTCGAGCGGGGCCTGGCGCTATCGGACCTTCGTGTGTGGCTCGAGGAACTGGCCGCCTCATCAGGAGGTTACTTTTCCGTCCATCCGGTAGGCGCCAGTATGTGGACTTCCCCGCTCACGGCGTCGTCCGGGTGGCTCTCGCAGTACGCCGTGCCAATCGTCGGTGTCGAGCTGGGCCAGACGGCCGTCACCGTGATCGGTGTCGGCCTGATTCTGCTCCTCCTCGTCGGGTCTGGGTTCTTCTCGTCGTCTGAGATCGCGCTGTTCTCCTTGCCGACCCACCAGGTCGACGCGATGGTCGAGGAGGGCCTCCCCGGCGCGCAGGCGGTCAGGTCCCTCAAGGAGGACCCCCACCGTCTGCTCGTGACGATCCTCGTCGGGAACAACATGGTCAACATCACGATGTCCTCCGTCTCGACGACAATCGTCGGCTTCTACTTCGACGCCGGCACGGCTGTCGTCGTCTCGTCGCTCGGCATCACGTCGATGGTGCTCGTGTTCGGCGAGAGCGCGCCGAAGTCCTACGCCGTCGAGAACACCGAACTGCACG
>CAZQHW010000129.1:0-7538 GCA_964593395.1 uncultured Halobacteriales archaeon | reverse complement strand
CTCGCGGTCGAGGACGCCACCACCCTGGTACAGCACCGTGTCCAGGTCCGGGCAGACGAGCAGACCGCCGACCTCGACGTCGTCGCCCGTGTTCGCGATTACCGTCGTCTCCTCGGGAGAGAACGCCGCCGCGGCGCCGTCAAGCAACTTCGGCGTCCCGGTGCCGCCTGAGAGAAACGTGACCATGCGAACGGATACGACCGGTTGCTCCCTAATGGGTTACGGACACGCGCCGCGGCCGGGGTGTGAGGTTTTTTAGGTGTACTGGGTGGAGAATTTATTATTCCAGTCTGGATGTCCTTTTTACTCAATTGGGGAGAACCTTTTTGTCCTATGCGTTGGTCATAGATTAATCAATGAAGGGGGATCGCGGAGACGGTCCTGACCCTGGGGACCAGCACCGCGGCATCTCGGAGATTATCAGCGTCGTGTTGCTGTTCGGCCTGATCGTCGCCGGGGCGGCGCTGGTCGCGGTGACGTGGACGTCGGCACAGGCCACCTTTGCGGAACAGGGACAGGTCGAGTCGGCAGAGATGGCCGTCCAGCAGTTCGACCAGAAGCTCTCGGACGTCACGAGCGACGGCGCACCGAAGGAGGCCTCGTTCGACCTGACCGACCGCGACGGTGACGGCGAGTCGGTCCACCTGGAGAGCACGGACAGCGTGACAGTAGAGTTACACGACGGGAGCACGTACCGCCCCGACTGCACCACCACCCTCCCGCTCCAGAAAATCGTGTACGACGTCGACGAGGAAACGACGGTGACCTACCAGGCGGGCGGCGTGTTCAAGACCACCGGGAACCGCACGACGACCGTCAACGAACCGGACCTCGGGTTCAGCGACGGAACCGTCGACCTGAGCCTGACGAAGTTCAAAAGCGACATCTCGAACGAGGAGTTCGACGTCAGCCACGACGTCAAGCGGTCCAAGACGCTCACGGCAAAGAAGATGGCGAACCTGTTCGGGAACAGCGCCTGTCAGCGTCCGGAGAGGGTGCGGGTCACGGTCGACACCGACAAGCCGGACCTGTGGGCAAAGCACCTGCGCGACCAGACGCCCGACGGGGTGACAGTCACGGTCAGCGGGACCGCCGTCGCGGCCGAGATAAACGACTCGATGCTCGTGAGAGAGGCGGACGACGACCGCAACAGTGTCGTCAACCTCAGCCCCGGGGGGGTCGCCGGTGACGTCTTGCCCACCAGCGACGGTGCGAAACTCTGGGTCGACAAGGGCACCGACAACGAGTACACGGTCAGCGCCCAGTTGCTGGGAACACAGTACGGCGATACGAACGGCAAGGTCACGAAAACGGAGAAGGACATCACGGGCCGGGTCTGGGACAGCAAGGACAACGAGTCCCTAGACATCGTGTTCCTCGTCGACGAGTCCGGTTCGATGTCGGGCGAAATAGACAACACGAAGCCACCAATAAACCAGTTCCTCAACGAGTTCCCCCAGAAACAGGACCACCGGGCGTCGGTCATCGGGTTCAGCAACAGCATCAACAGGTACGAGGGCCTCACCGACGACCGGGCGGCGCTGAAGTCCTCGGTGAGCAAGCTCAACGCCGGCGGCGGGACGCCGGTCGCACCGGCGATGGCGAACGCGATCAACCACCTGAAAAAGAAGAGCAGTTCCGACCGGAAGCAGGTGATCGCCCTGATGTCCGACGGGCACGCCAACAACGGCTACCCGGCCGGGATGGTCAAAAAGGCCCAGAACAACGGCATCAAGGTGTACACGATCGGCTTCGGGTCCGGTGCGGATGCCAGCACGCTCGGTAAGGTCGCCGCCAACACCGGCGGCAGGTACGCCCACATCTCCAAGGCAAAGTACCTGGACGACTCGTACAAGGTCATCGTCAACGACCTCGGCTACAAGGTGTACACCGGCGTCGTCGGAAAGCAGACGGTGTACAACCTGAATCAGACGCCGAAAATAGTCCGCAAGCCGGTCGTTCTCGAGCACAAGCTCGAGGGCGGAACCTACGAGCCGGTCGTCAGCGGGACCACGCCGGTCCAACAGGCGGTCAACTACCAGGAGTACGTCACCACCGTTCCGTCGCTGCCCGACGGCGAGCGCATGCACCTCCGGGCCATCATGCACGACTGCACGAGCAAGAGTCAGTACAAGCCCGCCTCGAAGTCGCTCCCATCGAACGTCTCCGACCTCGTCCACGACACCGGCAGCGGACCGCCGACGATCAAGTCGAAGTACAAGTACGACGCCTACGACGAGTACCGGTGTGACAGCGCCGGCCCCGGGAACACGCCGAGTACGGTCGGGGTGTACTTTGACGGCGACCCCGTGCCGCCGAGTTCGTCGCCGGCCTGGCAGGCCGACTTCGACCAGATGGTCGCCCCCTACACCGACGGCGGTGAGTTCGACTTAGAGAGCAACCAGGTGATTGTCGCGTACGGTGACGCCCACAGTTCGAACGAACTCAACAGCGCCGTCGTGCTGTACCGCGTCGGCAAGCCAACGTCGCTGTCCGCGAAGTTCGCCGTGGACCTGAACGTCGACGTGGTCGACCCCGAGAGCTGATTTCGCTCACCCTCTTTTGTCGACGCCCACCGTCTAGAGCCGGCAGTAAGTTCCAGACTTTATTTCACGTAACTATTTTTGTCACTCAACGGTGTTGTTTTGTAGAATATCACGCATACAATTTAATCAAAGATGGGGGGAAACGACAGAGAACGGTCGAGAGTTCGATGGGATCCGGATCGGGGCGTGTCGGAAGTCATCGGCGTCGCACTGTTGTTCGGCTTCGTCGTCGCTGGGGCGGCGCTGGTGGTTGTCACGGGAACGACCGCACAAGAGAGGATATCGGAGCAGAGCAGGTACGAGGCAGCGGTCGCGTCGGTCAATGACCTGGACGCCTCGCTGACGGACCTGACAGTCAGAGACGACTCCTCGGCCGTCGCGGTGGACATCACCGAGCGCATCGGCGACGCCGAGTCGGTGTGGGTCGACACCGGCGACGAGTTGACGATACGCTTCGACGACGGGAGCGGGTTCACGAGCGCCTGCGAGGCGACGGTGCCGCTTGACCGTGTGGACTACGAGGTCAACGACGACACGGTGGTCAGCTACCAGGCCGGCGGGGTGTTTGTCACCCAGTCCGGGACGACGCTGGTGGACACGCCGCCCGACGTCGGTCTCACCGAGGGAACAGTAAAGAGTTCGGTGTTCGACCTGCCCTCCGACCTCGACCACGAGTTCACCGCCAGCAGAGATGTCGCCGGGTCGGTGCAGCAGACGAAGCAGGCGCTCACGAGCCTGTTCGCCACCAGTGACTGCAAGCGTCCCGACGGCGTGAAACTGATCGTCGAGGGCGACAGGACCGAGGGCTGGGAGCGGTACTTCGAGTCCAGCCTCGGCGACGTCGACGGCGTGACGGTCGCGACGCCGGCGCCCGGCACGGTCGAGGTCGAGATGCCCCAGGACGTGTTGCTGGACGCGGTCAATGACTCGCGCAACACGGTCGTCGCGTTCAACGAGTCCGGGCCGGACACGTACGGTGAGGTGGTGACGAACGGCAGCGGCGTGGACATCGTCGTCGACAAGCCCGGCGACGACAACGGGTACGGGCTCACGACCCAGTTGCTGGGTGGCGACGTCGGCTACAACGAGTCACACAGACACGAGACGGAGGTGCCCGTCTACAAGTGGATCTGGGAGCCGGGGAACGAGGAGCCCCTGGACGTGGTCTTTCTGATGGACGAGTCCGGCTCGATGAGCAGTCAGCAGATATCGGACACGGAGTCGGCGGTCAAGCAGTTCACCTCGCGGCTCCAGAGCGACAACAAGAGCCACAAGGCGGCCCTGATCGGCTACTCCGGCGACCACAGCGGCAACACCAAGATCCACCAGGGACTCACCTCGAACCTCGACGACGTCAAGAGTGCCGTGAGCCTCAGCGACGACGGAGGCACTCCGATGGACGACGGCCTGGACGAGGCGATGTCCGAACTTGGACAGGACCCCGACAGGAGCCAGGTCATCATTATGATGACCGACGGCAAGCCAAACGGCGGGGACAGCCCGTACGACCCGAGTTGTGGTCGTCCGGTGGGTGGCAGTACCTCATCCGGCGACGACTGCCCCGTCGCAGACGCCATCGACGAGGGGTACACGGTGTACACGGTCACGTTCGGTGACGACGGTGATGTGAACAAGGACCTCATGCGAGACGTGGCCGAGGACACTGGCGCGGAGTACGACCACGTGTACGAGGGCGAGGGAGACAGCTTGGACGACACGTTCGAGAACCTCATCGGGAAGGGCGAGGGCTACTCGTACAAAGTGCCCGACGGGACCGACACCTACTACATCACGGACGTCCGTGGCGTCCTCCACGAGCCGGTGACGCTGACACACGCCCACGACAACGCCACGTGGGGAGACACCGGTAGCCCCGTCGACGACGCCGTCCACGGGGAGTACGGCGAGAGCGTCGTCGAGGCGCCTGGTCGACTGACCGACGGCGAGACGCTTACCACCGAGGCCGAGCGCTACACCTGTGACGTCAACAACAGCGGGCAGCGAACCCCCGTCGATCGAGAGTGGGGGTACGAGACGAACAACTCAAGCGCCGCCCAGTACCCGTACAACAGCGTCGTCCAGGGACAGTTCGAGGACCACTACAACGAGTACCGGTGTGCCGCGGGGGCGGCCAGCACGCATCCGACAGACCCGACCGCCACCGTCAGCTACGGCGTCGCCGGTGACTCCGTGACAAGCCTCACCGACGGCGACAGCCCGGTGAGTTGGCAGGCGGAACTGCCCGACATCGTCGACCCGTACACCAGCGGGGGCACACTCGATCTGAAGAGTAACCAGGTGATCGTCGTCTACGAGTTCGACGACCAGGGTACACACGACACGAACGGCCTTGTGGTGCTGTACGAGGTGGGCCACTCCACGGAGTTCGAGGTGAGCCAGGTGCTCGACCTCGACGTGACCGAAGTCGAGGAGAGCACCTGAGACCGCACCCTTTTTTCTCGGGCGGTCGAACCGACTCCATGACCGTTCGACACGAGGGACTGCGCGTCGACTGGCTCGGCTACGCCACGGTCCGGATCGAGGGCAGCGACGGGGTCGTCTACCTCGACCCCGGCCGCTACGGCGTCCTCGACGACCACCGACCACGGGACGGCGACGTCGTCTGTGTGACCCACGACCACCACTACGACTCCGAGGGGATCGACCGCGTGGCAAGCGAGGACGCCACGCTGGTCGTGTACGACGGCGTCGACGCGGCGGGCATCGACCGCGACGTTGTCGCGCCCGAGGCGCTTGACCGCCGCGTGAACCGGATCGCACAGGACGACGCCCTCCGCGTGAACGGCATCAACGTCGAGAGCTTCCCCGCCCACAACCGCTCCGACGGCCACGTCCGCGACGACGGCACCCCGTACCACCCCGAAGGGTTCGGGGTCGGCTACCGGGTCCGCGTCGACGGGCTTCCGGCCTTCTGGCCCGGTGACACCGACGTGCTGGACTTTCACGCCGACCTCGCCGCCTCGCTGTTGGTGCCGCCGATCGGCGGCAGTTTCACGATGGACCGCGAGGAGGCGGCCGCGCTGGCCGCAGAGGTGGACCCCGACCTCGTCCTGCCGGTCCACTACGACACCTTCGACGCGCTGGAGACCGACGAGCGAGCCTTCGCTGCCGACGTGGCCGAGCGCGGCGTGCCCGTCGTGCTCGAGGACCCGGCAGAGCACCCGGTGTAGGCGACGTCGTCAGTCCGGGCCACGGAACACGTGACAGTACGAGTGGTCGTAGCCGTAGCCGAGGCGGTCGTCCTCCGGCCCCGCGCCGGGGCGCTCCCACGTGACGACCACCTCGCCCTCGAAGTGGAACACGTTCGAGACGCGGTCGGCCACGTCCCACGCGAGCGGCGTCACCTGGCCGTCGTGTTTCAGGTTCACCACGTCGACGAGCACGTGCCCGCCCGGGGCCAGCACCTCGGCGACCCGCTCGAAGGTGGTCTCCAGGTGGTCGAGGTACTCCGCGTAGGTGCTCTCGCCGGCGTAGTTCTGGAACGGGTCGTGGTCGGCCGTCTGACGCATGAACGGCGGGGAGGTGAGACAGCAGTCACACGCCGGCACCCACGAGAGGTCGACATCGCGCACGTCCCCCTGCCGGACGCGATCCGGGTCGTCGGTCCGCTCTCGCGTGTAGGCGACGCGCTCCGGTTCGTACTCCACGCCGTAGCCCGCGCGGTCGAGTCGCTCGGCGACTCTCGGCACCGTCCCGTAGCCCACGAACGGGTCGAACACACGGTCGCCCGGGTCGGTGAACGCCCGGAGAAAGTGCTCGACAAACGACTCCGGCATCCGCACCTCGCTGTCGCCGTCGCCCTCGGGGAGGTCGTGCTCGTGGCGGTACGGCAGCGAGACGTACGTGTCCATGCCGGCGGGTGGTCGCCCAGTCACCTCGAACTGACGGTCTCACCGAGCGCGGCCCGACCCCGACGGTCACTCGCCGTCGCCGGCGACGGTCGACCCGACCGCGAGTTCGTTGTTCTCGTCGGCGACCCAGACGACCGCGACTTCCTGGCCCACGGGCACGTCTTCGACGACGTGGCGATCCCCCGGCCCGAACGGCAGGCCGACGTCCCCGCGGTCGGTGCCGTTCACCGCCACGTACAGCCGTGCGGTGTTCTCCGTCGTGTACGCCGGACCGTCGACGTGGTCGATAGCGAGCGTGCCGGTGTCCTCGTCGTACGAGAACTGGACGTCGGCCTGGGGGACGTCAGGGCCGGCGGGGGCGGCGCCGTCGAGGTAGACGACGACCCCGAGGGCGGCGATCGACACGAGGACGAGTCCGAGACCGGCCGCGACGGCGACCTGCAGTGAGCGCGGCGGTCGGCGACTGTCTCGGCGCTGCTCGCGCTGACGCTGACGCTCCCGACGCCGGTCACGGTCGGCCTGGTTGTCGCTTTCTGGGGTGTCGTCAGCGGCGCCCTCGTCCCGTTCGCTCACGGCCACAGGTGGGGCCTCGACGGTGAAGTCGGTTCCCGTTCGGCAACACGAGACAGCGAGAGAGTTCCGCCGTTCACGACGGGGACGAATCGTGCACGCTCCGGTGAGAGACCGCCGCGTTACGAAAGAAGCCCCATGTCGGTGAGCCGGTCGGGCAGGTACGTCTCCGTGACGAAATCCAGGCCACGGGCGGCGAGTGACTGCTGCTCTGCCTTCTTGCCGATGTCCAACTGGAGTTCGATCTGTTCGCGCCAGAACTCCGTGTCGAAGCGGGGGTCTTCCAGTTCCGATTCGAGGGCGTTTATGTCGGAGTCCGACAGCGGGTCGGTCGGCAGGTCGTACTCGACGATGTCCCGCGGGCGGATGCCGACGAACTGCGCCTCGGGGGTGGCGAGGTACTGCGAGAGGTGGGCAGACTTTATCGACCCGTAGGCGACCGAACTGTAGATGCGGTACGACCACGGGTCACTGTCGGTGAACACCGTCACCGGCAGGTCGAGTTCGTCGTGCAGGCGCTTCGTCAGACGGCGAGTGGCACGGGCCGGTT
>CAZQHW010000128.1:0-7566 GCA_964593395.1 uncultured Halobacteriales archaeon | reverse complement strand
ACCCCGGACAGTCGCTCCGGGACGAGTGTCCCGGCGGCTCGCGTGGCCTCCCCCCGGAGGTCGCTCGACCCGAGGTCGTGTTCGACCGCCGCCGGGCGGCCCTCTATCCCCCCGATGTACTCGACGGCGGGCAGCGGCACGTCCGCACTCTCCCACGACGCGAACAAAGAGCCTCCCGGCCCCTCACTCCGCCGGCCGGCCGGGTTCGGCGACGGCCGCCATCGCCGCGTAACGCTCGCGGGCCCCGGACCGGAGCGGGTAGGTGTCGTGGTAGGGAGCAGCCTCGCGCCCCCGGCCCGACAGCGCCCCGACGACGCCGGCGATGGTCTCGTAGTTGTCGCCGACGGCGTCGCCCAGCGCCCCCGGCACACCCGCCCGCTCGGCGAGTTCCCGTGCCGCGGCGCGGCCACCGTACACCCGCCTCTCGTCGGGGTCGACCAGAAACATCGCGAACGGGACCGCGTCATCGCGCTCGTCGCTCGTCGTCCGCGTCGTCGCGTCGCCGTCGTCGTCTCGTCCGGCGTCGTGGTCGGGGAACTGCGCCTGGAGAAATGCCTGTGCGGACTCGTCGTACCAGGAGACGCTCCCGACGCCGCGGGCGTGTTCCATCGCCCGGGCGGCGACCGTGCAGTAGGGACACTCGCCGTCGTAGACGAGTACGCTGTCGACGCCGTGCGTGTCGCTCACAGTCTCGTTCGGTTCCGCGACGGCTTATGTCTCTCGTCGGCACCGAGCGGTCATTTATGTCCTGGCGTCACGTAGCACGGTTATGTCCTGGCACCTCCGGGCCGAGACGGAGGTCGACGCTCCGCCCGCCGTCGTCTGGTCAGTACTTCTCGACGTCGACGCCTACCCGGCGTGGAACCCCACGCTGCGGGTCTGGGGCGACCCGGCGGAGGGCGAGCGACTGTGGGCGATGCTGGTCGACCGGCACCTGCCGCCGGCGCCGTTTCGCCCACTGGTCACCGAACTGGACCCGGAGCGCGTGTTGCGCTGGCGGACCTCCTTTCCCTTTGACACCGTCACCGCGACCCACACGTTCCGGGTCGACCCCGCCGACGGGTCGGGTACGCGGTTCGTCCAGACCGAGCGCTTCGACGGCGCGCTGGTCGACCCGGTTCTGGAGCGACTGTCGACGACGGTCCGGGACACCTTCGAGCGGATGAACGCCGCCCTCGCGCGACGGGCGGCGACCCTGTCGGACTCGCCCGGCGACCACGAGTGGCGCTGAGCCCTGGCCGACGGTGCACGAGGTTTAGGTGAACCGAAACCACTTTAGGTTTAGGCTGACCTAAGAGAAGGTATGGCAGAGTACGGCCGTCGCGAGACCGACCGACGGCACGACGACACCGAGGTAGTGGTGACCGCCTGCGAGACCCGCCCCGGTCGTGTCGTGTTCACCGAGGAGGACAACACAGACGCCTGGATCGCGACCGACCTCACGGTCGAGTTGGACCGCTAACCGACCGCGCGCCCGTTCTGTTCCGAGTCAGTCGCTCTCGCCTTCCTCGACGCCGGTGAGTGTTCGCTCGGTGGCCCGCCGGGCGGCCCGCTCGACGAACTCCTCGGGTAACTCGTCGATTTCGCCGGCCTGGACCGCCCAGAGGTTGGCGTAGAGGCCGTCTGCGGCGAGTAGGTCCTCGTGGGTGCCGTCCTCGACTATCTCGCCGTTCTCCAGCACGAGGATGCGGTCGGCGTCGCGCACGGTGGAGAGACGGTGGGC
Organism: uncultured Halobacteriales archaeon; assembly: GCA_964593395.1. GTDB lineage: Archaea > Halobacteriota > Halobacteria > Halobacteriales > SW-7-71-33 > SW-7-71-33. The sequence goes on along the minus strand of CAZQHW010000128.1, from coordinate 5,843 downwards.
GATGATGAAGGTGGTGCGGTCGGCGGAGATGCGGTCGACGGACCGCTGGATGAGCATCTCCGTCTCCGTGTCCACGTCGCTGGTCGCCTCGTCGAGAACGAGCACCGACGGATCGCGCAGCATCACGCGGGCGATAGCGACCCGCTGGCGCTGCCCGCCGGACAGCTTGACGCCGCGTTCACCCACCCGGGTGTCGTACCCCTCCGGCAGTTCGGTGATGAACTCGTGGGCCTCGGCCATCCGGGCGGCCTCCTCGACCTCCCGGTCGGTGGCGTCGAAGGTGCCGTACCGGACGTTCTCCCGGACACTCCCGTCGAACAGGAACGAGTCCTGACTGACGTAGCCCATCGCACCCCGCAGGCTGTCGATGCGCACGTCGCGCACGTCGTGGTCGTCGACTCGCACCGCCCCCTCGTCCACGTCGTACAGCCGCAACAGCAGTTTCAGTACCGTCGTCTTGCCCGCGCCGGTCGGCCCGACGAGACCCACCGTCTGACCGGGTTCGACCTCGAAGTCGATCCCCTGCAGCACTGGCGCCTTGTCGTACCCGAAGGTCACGTCGTCGTACTCGACGTGGCCCTCGACGTGCTCGACCTCGACGGCGTCCTCGCGGTTCTCGATCGTGACGGGGACGCCCATCAGCCCGAGAATCCGGGTCGCCGACGCCTTTGCGTCCTCGTAGCGGTCGACGATCTCCGACATCTGGGCCAGTGGCTCGGTCATGCGCTGTGCGAGCAACAGGAAGGTGACGAGGTTGCCGACCGACACCGTTCCCGGGAACAGTGGAAGCGGTTCGTCGAGCACCCACAGGCCGCCGACGACGAACGTGGCGACAAAGGCGATCGAGGTGAGCAACTGCAGGCCGGGGCGGTAAACGAAGTTCAGTCGCAGCGAGCGCCAGTCGCGCTTGAAGTACTCGTAGGAGACGTCCTCGATGCGGTCGTCCTCATAGTTCTCGGTGCCAGCGGTCTTTATCGTCTGGACGCCGGCGAGGTTGTTCTCCAGGCGGGTGTTCAGGTCACCCACCGACGAGCGGATGTCGGCGTAGGCGTCCTCCACGAGGCGCATGAACCACCAGGTAAAGACGGCGGCGACGGGGATCACTGCGAGCGTGACGAGTGCCAGCCGCGGGTTGATCCACAGCAGGACACCGCCGATGCCGAGGATGAGCACGCCCAACTGGATGGCGGCGCCCATCATGTTGTCGAGAAACAACTCGAGGCGGTTGGTGTCGTTGTTCAGTATCGACATCAACTCGCCGGTGCGCTTGTCGTCGAAAAAGGACATGTCGAGCCGCTGCATCTTCCGGTAACAGGCGGTGCGCACCTCGTGTTTCACCCGGTGGGAGAACAGGTTCATCGTGGACTGGCGGGCGAAGTTCGCGACCGCCGCCAGCGCCATCGCGACCGCCATCAGTCCCGCGGAGAACCAGAACTGCGTCGTCTCGCCCGCCGGCAACAGGCCCGGCGGCACCAGCGGCAGCGTGTACGGGTCGTCGCCGAACACGCCGTCGATGGCCGCCCCGAGCACGATCGGCGGCACCAACTGCAGCATCCGGGCGGCGACACTCGTCAGCACCCCCACCGCGAACCACCGTCGGTTGCCGTGGCCGTACTCGGTGAACAGCCGCCACATCGGGTGGTCGACGTTCTCGCGGTACTCGCCCAGCAGGTCCTCCGGTGGGTCGTCGTCGCTCACGCTGCTCCCTCCGGCGACTCGCCGCTCGTGTCTTCGGGCCCGGCGACGGTCTGCTCCGGGCCGTGGAACTCGACGCGCAGCACCTCCGCTGGCGTCTCGCCCGAGCGGACGTAGCGGCGCTCGCCGGTCCGCTCGACGCGAAACACCCGGACGACGACCACGAGCCGTCCCTCCGGGAGCGTGGCCCGGAGCACCGGCCCACGGCTCGTCACCGTGAGATAGGGTGGCTCCGGCACCGGGTCGTGGGGGAGCGACTCACCGACGGCGTCGACCGCGTCGGCGAGCGCGTCGAGCAGCCGCTCGGGGAGGTCCCGACGGGCGAGCGCCGCCGAAAGCGGCTCCGTCACCGCCGACGACTCGGTGAGCGACTCGGTCCCCGCCCGGGCGTCCACCTCGTCCGCGGCGTCGATCACGCCTGCGACCGTGTCGTCGTGGTCGGCGAGGAGCCGCCGTCGGGCGACCGCCGCCCGTCCGCCGCCGTCCGCCACCGGCCGCTCGCCCCGACCCAGGAGGTACTGCCTCACACGTCCGGTTCCCGACCGGCCAGCAAAAACCCACGCCAGCGGCAAGCCGTGCCGAGACCGTCTCGAACCCTTTATTTCAGTTGCGTCCGGTGTGATACCATGGACCGAACCCGCCGTGGGCTGTTGTCGGCCGCGGGCGTCGCGACGGCGGCCGGACTGAGTGGCTGTCTCGGCTTCTTTGGCGGTGGCTCGGGCGACGACGACGAGGAGCCGACGACCTCGCCGACCACGACGACGGAGGACCCGTCGTTCGACCGCTGGCTCCCGGAGTCCGAGGGCTTCCAGGGAGGTCGCTACCGCGTGTTGCACTACGACGTGACCGCGTTCCGCGAGCGACGGTCGGCGCTGCCGTCCTCGACGTTCGAACTGGTCCGGGAGACGGTCGACCGGGCGACTGTCCCCGGGGTCGATGCCGACGCGGTCGAGTCGGTGCTGCGCTTTCGCCCGGGCGACACCCGCGTCGTCACCGGGTCGTTCGCGGCGAGTGAGGCTCGTGCGGCGCTCGACGCCGGCCCGTACGCCCCGCTCGCGGACGGCTACGGCGACTACCGGATCTACGTCTCCGAGCGGGCGAGTCCACCGGCGGTCGCCGTCGCCGACGGGGTGGCACTGCTGTGTACCGAGACCGGTCCCAACGCGCCCGCCGCCGTCGCACGGCGGCTGATCGACACGGAGCGCGGCGAGTTGCCCCGCTACCAGGACGAGAGCGACGTGTTGGGGGCGACGCTGCCGCCGCTTTCGGGCGCGACCCACGTCGCCGGCGGCCTGGTCACCCCGGTCGGCGAGGTGAACCTCGAGCGCGGCCGGTTCGAGGGGATGACCAGTTTCGGTGTCGCCTTCGACGTCGGGAGCGACCGCACCGAACTCACCTACGTCGTCGGGTTCGCGGGCGACGTGCCCGTCAACGAGGTGCGGACCTGGGCCACCGAGTACTCCGACGGCCTGGCCGCCTACGACGACGTGAGCGTCGTCCGTGACGGCCCCGTCGCCCGCGTCACCGGCGCGACCGCGACCGACCAGGTGGACTTTCTCGCCCCGGGCGACCTCCAGTAACCGGGAATTTCATTTTACGATCTGCAAAGAAGATTTGCCCAAAGCAAGGTTTATGCGTGTCCCGACCGTAGTTAGGGTGTAATGAGCACTCAACGAACGGTCCGTCAAGAGACGGGTACGGTAGAGGAGAGTCCGGCGCTACGACTGCCCGAGGAGAAGGCAGAACAGGTCATCGACGCCCTGAACACCGACCTGGCGGCGACGTACGTGCTGTACCATCAGGTCAAAAAGCACCACTGGAACGTCGAGGGCGCGGAGTTCCGCGACATCCACATCTTCCTCGGCGAGGTCACCGAGGACCTCGAGGAGAGCGCCGACGAACTCGCAGAGCGCGCCCAGGCCCTGGGCGGCGTGCCCCTCTCGGGCGGCGCGACCTACGAGGCACACGCCCCCGTCGCCCCCGAGGACGACGACGTGTACGACATCCGCACCTCCCTGGCGAACGACATGGAGATGTTCGGCGACATCATCGAGACGGTCCGCGAGCATATCGAACTCGCGACCAACCTCGGCGACCACGCCACCGCGGAGATCCTCCGCGGGCAGTTGGTCACCCTCGAGGACCACGCTCACCACCTGGAGCACTACCTCGAGGACGACTCCCTGAAGAACTGGTAGATCGACCCCGCGATTTTTGCCGGCGCGTCACACACTGACAGCCGTGCATCCGCGTGCCGAGCAGTTCCGCGACCGCGTCCGCGAGCAGTTAGACGTCGAGATCGACCCCCGTGAGTTCCCCGAGGGGACGAAGACCGCCGCCGACGCCGCCGAGGCGATCGGCTGTGACGTCGCCCAGATAGCATCGAGTATCGTCTTCGTCGCCGGCGACGGTGACCCCGTCGTCGTGGTCACCAGCGGCGCGAACCGCGTCGACGAGTCGGCGCTCGCGAGTCACCTCGGTGCGTCGACGGCCCGCACCGCCGACCCCGAGGAGGTGCGCGAGGCGACGGGCTACGCCATCGGCGGCGTCCCGCCCTTTGCCCACCACGGCGAGGTGCCGACGTACATGGACGAGACGCTGCTGGCCTTCGAGGAGGTGTGGGCCGCCGCCGGCACCCCCGAGGCCGTGTTCCCGATCGACCCCGGGCGACTGCGGGTGCTGGCGGGCGCCGACCCGTTCGACGTGACCGGGTGAGGCGGCGACTACGCCAGCGTGTCGCCGACGATCCCCGCCACGGCGTCGATCTCGTCGCGGTTGACAGTGTGGCCCATCCCCTCGTAGATCCGCTCGTCCACCTCGGCGCCCAACTCCCCGAGCACCTCGCTGGTCTCGGTGACCCGCTCCAGCGGGATGTGCGGGTCCACGTCACTACAGCCGACGAGGACGGGCGTCCCCGCCAGGTCGCCCTCGTACTCTCGCGGCGTGCCCTCGGGACCGATCAGTCCGCCCGACAGCGCCGCCAGCCCCCCGTAGCTCGCGGCGTTGCGGGCGACGTACTCGCTGGCCAGACAGGCTCCCTGCGAGAAGCCACCGAGGACGACTCGGTCGCGACCGACCGCCTCGACGGCCCGGCCGACGAGGTCGTCGACCAGGTCGAGCGCCGAGGAGAGGTGTGGCTCGTTGTCCGCGAGCGGTTCCATGAACGACCGCGGGTACCAGGTGTTGTGGGCGGCGGCCGGCGCGAGGGCGGCGACGCCGTCGTGGTCGAGTTCGCGGGCGATCCCGAGGACGCTTCGCGGGCCGGCCCCCCGGCCGTGGACGAGCACGAGGGCGGCACTCGCCTCCGAAAGCGAGACACCCGCCGTCTGGACGGGTCTGTCGGCGTGTGGCCCCTCGCGGCCGGCGGTGATGTCAGTCATGACTGCCGTGGGCGACTCGCGCGTAAGGGGATTGGGGTCGGGGCGTCGCTGACCGGTTCACACGGTCTGCGACCCCGAACTCTGCCCGTTCGCCCGACTACTCGTGGCCGGAGACGGGAACGGGGTCGTACGGTTCTTCCAGATACGCCAGGTCGGAGTCTGGCAGCGAGACGTCAACGGCCGCGACCGCCTCCTCGAGGTGCTCGACGCTGGTGACGCCGACGATGGGAGCGTCGACGGCGTCCTGTTCCAGCACCCAGGCCAGTGCCACCTGGGCCATCGTCAGCCCCTCGTCCTCGGCGACCTGCTGGACGCGCTCGTTCACCTCGCGGCCGCCGTTCTCCAGGTAGGGGTGCTGGCGGGCGTAGGAGTCCGTCTGGCCGCGGGTGGTCGCCTCCGTCTCCTCGTGGGGGCGGGCGAGGTACCCCCGCGCCAGGGGACTCCACGGAATGACGCCGACGCCCTCTCGTGAACACAGCGGCAGCATCTCGCGTTCCTCCTCGCGGTACAGCAGGTTGTAGTGGTTCTGCATCGAGACGAATCGGTCCAGGCCGAGTCGGTCGCTCGTGTGCAGGGCGTCGGCGAACTGGTGGCCCCACATCGAGGAGGCGCCGACGTAGCGGACCTTCTCGCGGCGGACGGCGTCGTCGAGTGCCCGCATCGTCTCCTCGATCGGCGTCTCGTCGTCCCAGCGATGGGTCTGGTAGAGGTCGACGGTGTCCATTCCCAGTCGGTCGAGAGAGCGCTCCAGTTCCTGCTCGATGGCCT
>CAZQHW010000127.1:0-7629 GCA_964593395.1 uncultured Halobacteriales archaeon | reverse complement strand
GGGATCCCTCGTCGATGCTGATCGGTCGGTCGCCGTACGGGACAAAGGGCATGTGAGCGTTCATTAGCGTGGTCTTGCCCACCCCGGTCGGGCCCGAAAAGAGGACGACACCGTGGTGTTCGTAGGTCATCCACAGCAGCGCGACGAGTTCGGACGGGAGGGCGTCGCGCTCCACCAGATCGACGGGCGTCATCGCCTCGGGCGCCTGCTTGCGGATGGAGATGTGGGGACCGTCCTCGCTGATAGTGGGCAGCGCCACGGCACACCGGATGGTCACGTTCTCGCTGACCTCCTGTGGCTGGAGGTTCACCTTCGCGCTCGGGTTCGAGGCGTTCAACTCGACGCCGTCGGCGGCGGCCAGTTGGGTGACGACGTTGACGAACTCGTCCTCGGAGTCGAAGGTGAGGTTCGTCGGGACGCGGCCATCGTGGTCGACCGAGTCCCGGGGGACGACCTTCACCCGCTCGCCGACGCGGTTGGCCTCGATGTCCTCCAGGTGTGGGTCTCGCACCGGGATCGTGAGTTTTCCCTGGCCGACGTAGTCCCGCAACACGTAGTACACCAAGTCGGCGAGACGGTCCTCGGCGTAGCGGTCGTCCACCGGCGGTACGCACAGGTCGTAGCCGGCCAGCGCGGCGCGGGCGCGGCGGGCGGCGTCGTCCAGCCAGGCGCGGGTGTCCCGGGCGGTCAACTGGCGGGTGAGAAAGCGCCGGGCACGCTCGCGAACGTACTCGGCGGGGTCGTCGACGAGTTCGTCCGTCGTCCCCTCCCAGATGCGCTCTTTGCACTCGGCGACGAGTTCGCGGTCACCCGGCAGGAGGTCGGGTTCGAGAACGGCGTACTTCGCGGCGAAGGGGTCGGCCCCGAGCAGGTGGTCGCGGTAGACGACGACGGGGACCTCGAACCCACGGAACGGGACGCGGTAGGACTCGACGCGCTCGGCGGCGAACCGCTCGATGTGTGGCGGGTCCGGCGGCAACTCCGTCACAGCGGGCGCGTAGTCCGCCGTGTGGACGACGAGGTGGTCGGTCGTTGCCTCGGCGTCGGCGGCCTCGATCGACCGGTCGAGCGCCAGCGGCGTCAGCGGGCCGAGACACTTCAGGTCGCACAACAGGTGGTACTCCACGCGCCGGCGGGCGGCGGGCGTGGCGTCGACCAGTCGGTCCACCACCCGGCGGTACTTCGGGGCGAACCCCTCGGCCATCCGCTCGCGACACCCCTCGCGGGTGAGCGGTCGACCGAGCGTGGCCTCGGCGAAGTACTCGCGAACACGGTCGACGGCGGTCTCGTCGGCCGGCGACAGCGCCGGCTCCCGCACGGAGTAGTCGAACCCGTCCGCACGGTCCCGCACCGTGACGACCACGCCGGGGTGAACCTCGTACTGCGCCCGCACGTCCGGGGCGTACCACGCCTCGGGGTCGTCCGGCGCCGGGGGCGGGGGCACTCCGTACCGCCCGCCCGGGTCCGTGGCTGGTGACGGCATAGAAAAATATTCAGTGCACTATCACTCATAAACTTGGGGAATCTACGGGCGAAGAAACTTGCCGGGACGGGGACACCACGGTCGTCAGGTCGGGGGAGAGACGACACCGCCGGGTCCGTCTCATCGGGCGGCCCTCCGGCGACGAGGAGTGGGTCGAGACAGACGTCGTCGACGACGGCCCCGGGATGCCCGACGTGGAGGCGGAGGTGCTCGAGACTGGGGAGGAGACCCGGTTGCGCCACGGCGGGCATCTCGGCCTGTGGCTGGTCCGGATCCTCGTCACACGGGCCGGCGGCGAGCGCGTCGACGCGGCGCCGACGGGGACGACGGTGAGTTTCCGGGTCCCGCGTGCGGACTCTGCGGACGCCGACGCGTCGGTTCCGACGCTCGAGTGACCGGCCGACCGGTCCCCGTGGGACACGAACGGGACTGCCCGCGTCGGTGACCGACCACTCGCTCGGGGGCGTGTCGCCGGTGCCAGGGCCGCGCCCGCCGACCCGGAACGACACGGCACCGTGTCCAGGACCGCTCACGGCGCCGCGAGCGGCGGAACCGGCGATAACGCTGATGCGTCTCGCCGACGAGCATCGTGTATGGGGGGTTCGTCACGCACGCGGCTGGTGGGCGTGGTGTTCGTCGGCTTCTCGCTCCTGTTTCTCGTGGTCGGTGGGTACCTCGTCTACGAGCAAGAGCAGGCGCTGCGGTCGTACGAGTCGACGGAGGCGACGGTGATCGGGACCGGGGTGGACCGCGACGTCGACCGGGAGGTGAACGAACCGGACAGCGTCACGTACCAGCCGATAGTCGAGTACCGCTACCGGGTCGACGGCGAGACCTACACCGCCGAGAACGTCTACCCGGGTGGCACGTCGTCGCGGAGCGACCGCGACTGGGCGGAGGGCGTCGTCGACGACTACCGGCAGGGCGAGACGGTGACGGCGTACTACAATCCGGGGAAACCGGGCGAGGCGTATCTGGTGAAACAGCGCGACCTGGCGAAGTTCGCGTTCGTCCTCCTGCCGCTTGGCTTCATCGCCATCGGCCTCCTGGTGGTGTGGCGGGCGGGGTGGGCCGGCGACGACGACACGACCGAGTCGCTCGCGTCGGGGCAGACCGCCACCACGACCGGCGACGCCGGTGACGACGGAAGTGCGAGCGCGTCGTCCGGTCCGGGCGGCAACGCGTCCGGAAGTGGCCCGGGTCGAGAACCCCCGGACGCCAGCGACGACGATGGCCCGGCGTCGAGCGGGTCGGGTGAGGAGGCGGGCGTGGAGTACGGCGACTGGGGCGGCGACGGCGAGCGAGAGTGAGACACACCGACACGATTTTGCCGTCGAGTGGCCGAGTGCAGGCGTGAACCGCGACACGCTCCGCCCGGTGGCGCTTGCGCTGCTTGCGCTGCTGGCGGTGGCGCTGGTGTCGGCGACGGTCACCAACGTCGCCGATCCGACGGGCGGCAGCGAGGGCGGCGACGGCGGCGGCAGTTCCGGTGGCGGCGGGGGCGGGATCATCGTCCCGGACGAGAGTCCCGAGGGCCAGCCAGTCGGGGCAAACAGCAGTACACAGTCAGGCGGCGAGGTCTGCATAAAGCTACTCGACGAGTTGTGGGTGCGCCTGGGAATTGCGGCGGCACTGGCGCTGTTGTTCGCCGCCGTCTGGTACCGCACCGATATCGTGGCGTCGGCGGTGCTGGTCGGCGCCGTTGGCCTGCCGCTTGGACTTCTGTACGTTCTCCTGTCCTGTTCGGGAAGCGACGACCCGCTCTCGCCCCCTGACCAGGCGTCTCCCGGCGCTGGCCCGGCGGACGAGATGACTGGCACCGGCGGAGGCGGCGGTGTCCCTGAGACGGTGTTCAACGCCCCGCTGTGGGTCGTCGTCGTGGTCGGCGCCGTCGCCGTCGCCGTCGCGCTGGTGACGGTGAGCCGCGCCGGCGGGATGCGGGAGTTGCTCCCGAGTGACCCCGCCGAAGAGGACGACGCCGGCGGGTCGGCGGACACGGACGTGGCCGCCGTCGGTCGCGTAGCGGGCCGGGCGGCCGACCGTATCGAGACCGGCACCGACGCCGACAACGAGGTGTTCCGTGCCTGGCGGTCGATGACAGAGCATCTAGACGTCGACCGACCCGAGTCCAGCACCCCACGGGAGTTCGCGGACGCCGCCGTCGAGGCGGGGTTCGACCGCGCCGACGTGACCGAGTTGACGGACCTGTTCGCGGCGGTGCGGTACGGCGGCGAGGACCCGACCGACGACCGCGAGCAGCGCGCCGTCGCCGCGCTCCGGCGGATCGAGGCGGCGGGCGGGGAGACGGGCGACACGGACGCGAGCGCCGGGAGTGGGGGTGGCAGGTGATGCGACGACTGCTCGTCGTCGTCGGCGTGGTGAGTGCCGTCGGCGGGATCGTGCTCGTGGTCCGCCCAGAGTTGGCGACGTTCGGCCAGCAGTCGCTGCTTGCGATACTCGGCGTGCTCGCGCTGTTGCAGGCCGGACGGGTGGCACTCGGCCGTCGCGGCGCGACTCGCGACCACACGGAGACACCCGACCCGGAGACCGAACAGGACCTCCCGGTGCCGGGCGACGACCTCGACGCGACGCTGTCGGCGGTCCGGCGACGGACGCCGACGCTGTCCCGTCAGGCCGAACTCAAGCGTCGTAAGCGCCGTGACACGGTCCGCGAGCGGATCGAGACCGCCGCGCTCGACACCATCGTCCGACAGCACGGCTGCACCCGGGAGCGTGCCCGGCAGGCACTGGAGACCGGCGAGTGGACGGACGACCCCGACGCGGCGGCCTTCTTCACCGGCGAACTCGACGGCGTCGGCCGCCGCGGGCGACTCCGGCGGGCGTTCGACTCGGAGCCGCCGTACAGTCGCCGCGCCCGACACGCCGCCCAGGCGGTGGCGGCGTTGGCCGACGCCGAGCGAGTCGAGCCGCTGGAACCGGTCGGACCGGGCGACGGGACGGCGTCCGCGGAGACGCGTGAGACGGCGACCGACGGCGGCCGGCGGTGGTCGGGATGACGGCCCGTGCGACCGGGGAGACGGCGGCGGAGTCGGGTTCCGGTGTCGAGATGCGCGAGCAGACCCGCGAGTGGATCGCGACCGGTCGGTGGAAGGGGGTGAGCGTGGTCGCGCTCGTCACGAGCGGGGCCGGCGTGGTGTTGCTGGAGCCGGGACTGGTGCTTGCGGCGGCGGTCGGCGTGGGCTACCTGGCGTACGTCCGGGCGGCTGCCGCCCGCGGGGCGCGACCGCCGCCGTCGCTGTCGGTCGAGCGGTCGTACGAGTCCGCGCCGGACCCCGGTGACCGCGTCGCCGTCGAGACGACGCTGCGAAACGAGAGCGACCGCTGGCTCGCCGACCTGCGCCTGGTCGACGGCGTGCCCGAGCCGTTGCCGGTCGTCGAGAGCACCCCGCGGACGGCCACCACGCTCGGGCCGGGCGAGTCGACGACGGTGGAGTACACCGTCCGGGCGAAACGCGGCGAACACGAGTTCGGGGCCGCGATGGTGGTCCTGCGGGACGTCGCCGGCGAGACCGAACACACCGTCGAGGTCGAGAGCGACGACGGCCTCGTGTCGACGCCGTCGACCGACGCCGTGGCCGAACTGCCGCTGCGGCCACAGACAACGCAGTACGCCGGGCGGGTCGAGACCGACGAGGGCGGCGAGGGCGTCGAGTTCTACGCCACCCGGGAGTACCGCCGTGGCGACCCCGTCTCGCGGGTGGACTGGAACCGTCACGCCCGCACGGGCGAGTTGTCGACGGTGGAGTTCCGCCAGGAGCGCTCGGCGACGGTCGTGCTCGTCTTGGACCTGCGCCCGGCGGCGTACCGCCGGGCGACCGAGACCGGTCTACACGCCGTCGACCGGGGGGTCGAAGCGGCCAGCCGGGTGTTCACCTCGCTGCTCGAGACCGGCGACCGCGTCGGGGTCGCCGCCCTCGCCACCGAGGAGGTGTGGCTCGCCCCCGGCAGCGGCAACGACCACTGGGCCCGTGCCCGCGAACTGTTCGCCACCCACCCGGCGCTGTCCTCCACCGCCACCGAGGACCGGGTGTCGGTGCGGGTGGCCGTCCGCCGGCTCCGCAGGCGACTGCCGGGCGACGCCCAGGTCGTGCTCTGCAGTCCGCTGGCGGACGACGCCGCCGCCCGCGCCGCCCGCCGCCTCGACGCCCACGGGCACGCCGTCACCGTGGTCAGTCCCGACCCCACCGCCGACGACACCGCCGGACAGCGACTGGCCGGGGCCGAGCGCGCCGCCCGCATGACCGACCTGCGGGGCCAGGGCGTGCACGTTGTCGACTGGCCACCCGACGAGCGGCTCTCGACCGCCATCGACCGCGCCGGCCGGCGGTGGTCGGGATGACGGCCGCGAGCGACCGGTCGGCCGTCACGGCGGAGGACGACGACGACACCACCGGGGCGGGCACCGAGTCAGTTCCCGGGGAGGGCGACGACGGGACAGACGGCGAGGAGACACCGGAGGCGGTCACGGGCGCGGTGACGCGGGCACCGACCAGGCTGAGTCGGCGGCTCGCTCTCGTCGCGGCGGTGACGGTGACGCTGCTGGCCGGGGTGGCGTCGCTGCCGGCGCTCGTTCTCGGACTCGCCGGCGCCGTCACGCTGTGGGGGGCGACTCTGAACGGCCGGCAGGGAGTGGTCGACCTCGGAGGACTGGCGTTGTTGCTGACGACCGTCGTCGCCGGCACGGCGGCGCGGGTGCCGGTCACGCTCGCCTGCACCGTCGGCACCGTGGTCGCCTGGGACGTGGCGACAAACGCCGTCGAACTCGGCGAGCAGATGGGCCGCGAGGCCGACACCACGCGGGCGGAACTGACCCACGCACTCGCGACGACTGGCGTCGGGGTCGTTCTCGCCGCCGGCTCCTACGGCGTCTACGTCGTCAGCGGCGGCGGCCAACCCGTCGGCGCCGTCATCGCCCTGTTGGTGGGGGCGCTGGCGCTTTTGTCCGCACTGCGGCTGTAGAGGGGCGACGACTGGTTTACGCCTCGCGGTCTATCGTCGGCACGGGAATCTCCTCGAGAACGGTGCCGATCACCTGTGACTTCTGGACCTCGTTGACGGTCGCGTCGGGGGTGAGCACCAGCCGGTGGGCCAGCGCCGGTTCGGCGATCCGTTTTATGTCGTCTGGAGTGACGTACGACCGGCCCGAGAGCACGGCGCGGGCACGGGCCGCCTCGAACAGTCGCTGGGTGCCACGCGGCGAGACGCCGACGTCGACGCGGGCGTCCCGGCGGGTGGCGCGGGCGATCTGGGCGATGTAGTCGAGCAGGTCGTCGTCCATCCGGACCTCCTCGGGCACCGACCGCAGGGTGAGCACGTCGTCGGCGTCGACCACCCGGCCGACTGTCGGCATCTGGGTGTCCCGTGCGGCGCGCCGCTCAAGCAGCGTGACCTCGCCGTCCATGTCCGGGTAGCCGATGCTGGTCTTTATCATGAACCGGTCGACCTGGGCCTCCGGCAGCGCGAAGGTACCCTCCTGTTCGACCGGATTCTGCGTGGCGATAACGAAGAAAGGCTGGGGGAGTTCGTGGGTCTCGCCGTCGACGGTGACCTGCTCCTCGGACATCGCCTCTAGTAGTGCGGCCTGGGTCTTCGGCGGCGCGCGGTTTATCTCGTCCGCGAGAACGACGTTCGCGAACACCGGCCCCTCGTTGAACTCGAACGAGCGGTCGCGCTCGTTGAACACGTTCGTCCCGGTGACGTCCGCCGGCAGCAGGTCCGGCGTGAACTGGATGCGGCTGAACGACAGTCCGAGCGCGGTGGCGAAACTCTGTGCGGTCAGGGTCTTACCCGTGCCGGGCACGTCCTCCAACAGGACGTGGCCCTTTCCGAGCACGCCCGTCATTATCACCTCGAAGAGGTCTCTGTTGGCGATCACCGCGGAGCTTATCTCGTCGATAACCGCCGTACACGCCTCACTCGCCTTCTCGACCTCCGCTTCCATGTGCCCACCGCCGGGGGGCTCGGGCTTAGAACTGTCGCCGACTCTCACCGGACTCTCGACTCCCCGGGGTCGGAGGTCTCGGACGGTCTTCGAGTTCTCACCTGCTGTCGCCGCTGACGAGAGGACCCGGAACGCCCCCGCCCCGGTGCTCTGACTCGATAGGACCGCTGGAACGAGGACCCAG
>CAZQHW010000126.1:0-7641 GCA_964593395.1 uncultured Halobacteriales archaeon | reverse complement strand
GTATCGACGGTGTCATCTCCGGCGTTCGCTGGGACGAGCAGGAGGCCCGTGCCGACGAGACGTTCTTCTCGCCGCGGCACGACCCCGACACGTACCCTCCACACGACCGGGTCCAGCCCATTCTGCAGTTCACCGAGAGCGACGTGTGGGACGCCTTCTGGTCGTTTGTCGTCCCCGACACCGTCCCCGACTACCCCGAGGGCCACGTCCCGCAGGACTACGACGACCTGCCCGACGGACTGACCCACGAGGACCTGCCCGTCTCCCCGAAGTACTTCGAGGGCTACCGCTCGCTAGGCAGCGAGGTGTCGACCGAGCGCTCGGATCAAAAGCCCGCCTGGCTGCAGGACCTCTCCACCGAGGAGCGCGCCGGCCGCGCCCAGGACAAGGAGGACCTCATGGAGCGACTGCGCGACCTGGGCTACATGTGACGCCGGTCGCCTGACTGCGTGACTGGCTCGCTCTGTCTCCGGCACCGACGTGTCGTGTCTCATTTGTGTGGCGGTCCCGATCGCGAAGTATGTACACGGTCACCGTGTCCCGCGAGTTCGTCGCCCAGCACTACCTGACGGTGCCGGACCCGGAGCCGCCCGAGGGCGAGCCACACTCACACACCTTCACCGCCGAGGCCCGACTGTCGGGGCCCGAGTTGGGCGAGTACGACTACCTGTTGAACATCGACGACCTCGCGGCGGCGATGGACGCCACCGTCGCCCAGTACCGCGACCAGTTGCTGAACGACCGCCCGGAGTTCACCGGCAACCCGAGTGTCGAGCGCTTCGCCGAGCACTTCGCCGACCGCCTGCTCGACCGCCTCGACGCCCCGCGGGTCGAGCACTGTGAACTCCGGATGTGGGAGGACGACGTGGCCTGGGCGAGTTACGAGCGCCCCGCGTAGAGCGTGCACGTCGGTCTCGTCGTCTACGACGACCTCTCGGTCACCTCGGGCGGCTACCTGTACGACCGTCGACTCGTCGAGCACCTGCAGGCGGCGGGCGACCGCGTCGACCTCGTGTCGATCCCCTGGCGGGACTACCCCCGGCACCTCACCGACAACGTCTCCCCGGCGCTGTGGCGGGCACTCGCCCGCGACTACGACGTGCTCCTCCAGGACGAACTGTGTCACCCCTCGCTGGTCGCGGCCAACCGCCTGCCCGGTGTGTCGGCGCCGGTCGTCGGCGTCGTCCACCACCTCCGCGCCAGCGAGCGCCGCCGTCTCCGCCCGGCATACCGTGCCGTCGAGCGCAGTTACCTGGAGACGCTCGACGCCGCGGTGTACAACAGCGAGACCACCCGCGCGGCGGTGACCGACTGTCTGGGCCGCTCGCTCCGGGGCGTCGTCGCGCCGCCAGCGGGCGACCGGTTCGACCCTCACCTGGACGAGGCGACAATCCGGGAGCGTGCCCACGAGGGACCGCTCCGACTGTTGTTCGTCGGCAGCGTCGTCCCACGAAAGGGCCTGGACACCCTCGTCGCCGGCTTGGCGACCGTCGAGGGCGACTGGGAACTGACCGTCGTCGGCGACCAGAGCGTCGACCCCGACTACGTCCGGCGGGTGCGCCGCCAGGTGCGGGTCGAGGGCGTCGAGAACCGGGTCGCGTTCGCGGGCCAGGTGTCCGACGACGCCCTCGCCGCCCGACTGCGGGAGCACCACCTTCTTGCGGTGCCCTCGCGGTACGAGGGCTTCGGTATCGTCTACCTGGAGGGGATGAGTTTCGGCCTGCCGGCGCTGGCCTCGCGGGCGGGCGGCGCCGGGGAGTTCGTCGACCACGAGGCGACCGGCTTTCTCGTGGACCCGGGCGACGAGACGGCGGTGGCGGGCCACGTCGCTGCCCTGCTCGCGGACCGCAATCGTCTCGCCGAGATGGCCGTCGCCGCCCGACGCCGCTACGAGGCCCACCCCTCGTGGGCGGTGTCGGCGACCCGTGCCCGCGAACTGCTGCTGTCGGTCGCAAACGGTGACTGACTCTCGGTGAGGCTCTCGTCCACGTGCCGCGGACCGCGACCACACCGGTTAAGCGCGTGCCCGTCGGACCCGACAGCAGTGACTGACGACGGAGACGCGGCCGGGGCGGACGGCGACCGCCGACGCGACCCGGCGCCGGAGACGTACTCCACCCAGCGGTATCTCGCGGCAAAGCGCACCGTCGACGACAGGGCGCTGAACGGGGCGGTGCTCGACCGACTCCGGGACGCGGTCGACCCGTCGCCCGCCGTTCTGGAGGTCGGCGCCGGGATCGGCACGATGGTCGCCCGCGTCCTCCGCCGGAACCTCCTCGCCGGTGCGGTGTCGTACACCGCCGTCGACCTTGACGCCGACAGCGTCGCGACGGCCCGTGAGCGCCTGCCGGAGTGGGGACGGGCGGCGGGCTACGAGGTGTCCCGTCCCGCGGGCGGTCCGGCGACGCCCGACCTGGTCTTCGAGTCTGGGCCGGGCGACCCGGACCGACTCTCGCTGTGGCTCCGGGTCGCGGACGCCGCCGCGGTCGCCGGTGCGGTCGGTCCCGGGTCGGGAGACGGTGCCCCGGCGACCGGCGGGCACGGCGAGGACCGCGCCGGGTCGGGCGAGTCGCCGCCCGCTGACCGCGTAACCGTCGACCCCGCGACCGACGACTCGTTCACGGCGCCCGCCGCGGGCTACGACCTGCTCGTCGGCGCCGCCTTTCTCGACCTCGTGGACTGGCCCACCGCCGAGACACTGGTCGGCGCGGTCCGTCCGGGCGGGCACTGCTACTTCCCGATCACCTTCGACGGGCGGACCACCTTTGCGCCGGCGCCGGACCGCACCTTCGAGCGACGCCTGGAGCGGGCCTTCCACGCCCACCTCGACGCCGACACGGGAACGAGTCGCGCCGGCCGGCGAGCGGTCGATCGCTTGCCCGAGACGGACGTCGAGGTGCTGGCCGCCGCCGGCTCCGACTGGACGGTCCGTCCCGCCGACTCTCAGGCGGGGTCGGGAGCCTCCGAGAACGGCGCGGGCGACGCGGACGCCGACGGTCACGGCATCGGGGGCGCTCACTACCCGGCGGACGAGGCGTACTTCTTGCACCACGTGCTTGACCTCGTGTACGGGGCGCTGTCGCCCGAGGGCGGCGCCGCGGAGGCGGGGGCCGGCGACAGCGAAGGCGCCGAGAGCGACGCCGCTCTCGACTCCGCCCGCCTGGCGGCGTGGGTCCGCACCCGCCACGAGCAGGTCGCCGCCGGCGAACTCACGTACATCACGCACCAACTCGACGTGCTGGGGCGACGCCGGGCGTGACCCCCGGGGCATCCAGGCGTGCCCCGAGCGACCCAGAGTTCTTTGGGCCGCTCCCCGGCGATGGAGTATGAGCGTTGACGTAGAGCGGGTGACGGTGCAGGGCGCCGAGATCCCCGCCCTGGGGCTCGGAACGTGGCGGACGACCGGCCGCGAGACGTACCGTGCGGTGTCGACCGCGCTGTCGGCGGGCTACCGCCACGTCGACACCGCGCAGGCATACGAGAACGAACAACAGGTGGGCGAGGCGATCGCCGACTCGGCGGTCGACCGGGAGGACGTGTGGGTGACGACGAAGGTGTTGCCCACGACGGCGCGGGACTACCGCACCACGCGGGAGGCGGTGACCGCCTGTCTCGACCGCCTCGGCACCGACTACGTCGACCTACTGTTGCTGCACTGGCCCGCTCCAGTCGGGTCGCTGGCGGAGCGACTGGCGGCGCTGAACGACCTCGCCGACGACGGGGCCATCGGTCACGTCGGCGTGAGCAACTTCTCTCGCCGCCGTCTCGCTCGTGCCCGTGAACTGTCCGACCGGCCGATACTGACCGACCAGGTGCAGTTCCACCCGTTCAAGCCCCAGCGCCCGCTGCTGCGGTACTGCCAGGACAACGACGTGATGCTGACGGCGTACAGTCCACTCGGCCACGGCGGCGTGGTTGACGACGACCTGCTCGCCGACATCGGCGACCGGTACGAGAAGTCCGCCCCACAGGTGGCGCTGCGGTGGGCGCTACAACACCGCAACGTCGCGGCGATCCCGAAGTCGACGACGCCGGCACACATCCGCGCCAACGCTGCCATCTTCGACTTCTCGCTGACCGAGGCGGAGATGGACCGGATCGCACGCGAGTCACCGCTGCGGACCGGCGTCGCGTGGGTCCGCGGTCGCCTCGGCGTCTGACCCGGGCCGACGGCGCCGCTGCCCGACCGTCTCCGCGGAAGGCTCTTGAATACCGCTGCCCACGGTCGCTTACAGAAGTCCGTGGGGTCGACGGGAGCGCCAGACGAGGAGACGGTCGCCAACGACGAGGAGCCGGACGCCTTCGACGGGTCCGCCGGTGAGCCAGGCGTCTCCGGGGCGTCACCGCGGGGTGGTCGCGACCCGACACAGGCTCTCGCCGCCGCGCTGGTGGTCGTCGCCCTGCTGGGGGCGGCAGCGCTGGTGCCCGCCGTGAGCGCGCCACTGGACCTGGGAGTGCCGGGTCCCGACGGCGATGGCGACGGTGACGGTGCCGGCGCGGGTGACTCCGTGGCGGCCACTCCGGGGGCACTGACGCCGGACTCGCGGACCGGCGTCGGCGGGTCGCTCGGCGACGCGGTGACGAACCGCTCGGCCGAGGTGCACTTTACAGTCGAAACCGACCGCGCGAGTTACTGGCGGACCGCCGCCTACGGAACGTACACCGGGCAGGACTGGACCCGCGACCGCGACCTCGAGGGGTACGACCCTCCGGTCGTCGATGCGGAGGGGCAACGGCTCCGACAGGTGGTGACGCTGAACGTTTCGGCACGGGCGGTGCCGGCGGCGTGGCGCCCTGAGCGGGTCGGCGTCGACGGCGGTGTCCTGCGGGTGACGCCGAACGGGGCGGTGCGGGTGTCCGGCGGCGCCGACCCCGGGACGACGGTCCAGGTCGTCAGTCGGCTCCAGGGTGCCACCCCCGGCGACCTGGCTGCCGCCGGTCGCTCGTACCCGTCGAGCGTGCGGCGGTACACCCGCCTGCCCGACGCGACGCCGGACAGACTGGGCGAGTTCACCGCCGAGTTGACCCGTGAGGCGGACTCCCCGTACGAGACCGCCCGCGTCGTCGAACTGTGGCTCGAGCGCAACAAGACGTACGCCCTGAACGCCAGCCACGACCCCTCGGAGCCGGTCGCCTCCGAGTTCGTCTTCGAGATGGACCGGGGCTACTGCGAGTACTACGCGACGGCGATGGTGGCGATGCTGCGCAGCCAGGAGGTCCCCGCGCGGTACGTCGTCGGCTACGCCCCCGGCCGCAGCGCCGGTGACGGCCGGTACGAGGTGCGGTCGGTCGACGCCCACGCCTGGGTGGAGGTGTACTTCCCCGAGCACGGCTGGGTGCGGTTCGACCCCACGCCCGCGGCGGACCGTCGCGCCGCCGAGCGTCGCGCCACCGGCGAGGACCGCCGCCCGACCGTCCCCGGCAGCCCCGGCGACGACCGCCCGGACGCCGGTCTCGACCCCGACGACCTCCCTTCAGGTGACGTCGCCCCCGAGCGCGTCCCGCCGCCGCCGTACGACCTCTCGCTGAACGCGACACCGGTGCCCGGGCGCCCGGTGACGGTGTCGGTCACGAAGCGGGACCGTCCCGTCGAGAACGTGGTCGTCACCGTCGACGGCGACCCCGCGGGACACACCGACCGCAACGGTGAGGTCGTCGTGAGCGTGCCGTACGCCGAGTCGTTCGCCGTCGACGCCCGTCCTCCAGCGGGTGCCGAGACCGGGGACGCCAGAACGCAGGCGAGCGTCGCCGGCGCCGGTGCCCCGGGACAACCGGTGACGGGACGGGCCACCGGCCCCGCCGGACTCACCGCGGTCGGCGCCGCTGGCGGGACGACCTGGGGTGGTCCGACCACCCTGGACGGTCCCGTGTCGGCCGGCGGGGCGCCGACGGGCGGTGGACTCCCGGGTGTCGTCGACCAGGAGAACGGGACGGCACCCCGCGAGTACGAGGTGGCGACGGACGTCGACCTCTCGGTCGCCGAGGGGGTGTTCGCGCCGGGCCGGGAGGTGGTGCTCGTGGCGAGCGTAAAGGGCGTTCCACTCCGGGGCGTCGACGTCACGGTGGCCGACGCGACGGTCGGGCGGACCGACGACGACGGCCGGGTACGGCTGACGGTCCCCGAGAACCTCCACGGGGAGACGACCGTCCGCCTCGAACGGGGCGCGGTCGAGGAGTCGGTCGACCTCGCGCTCGCCGACCTCGACGTGTCGGTGCGGTCGAGCGTTCTGGTGCTGTTGCCCGGTGTCGAGGCGACCGCGACGGTGACCGTCGGCGACCGACCGGTCGAGGGTGCCCGGGTGTACCGGGACGGCCAACCCGTCGGTGTCACCGACCGCGACGGCACCGTCGACCTCCAGTTGCCCGTCGCCGACGCCACCCGACTGCGTGCCTCGGGCCCGTACCTGAGCACGACCACTCGTCTCGACGGCCTGTTGCTCCGCCTGGCCGGCGTCGGAGGAGTCGCCCTCGCGTCGCTCGCCGTCTGTGGGTTCGTCGTCCGGCGACGGTTGAGCGGAGCCGACGGCTCTCCCCGCGAGGCGATCGGTGCGGCGCTGGCCCGGTTCGGGACCGGTCTCGGGCGCCTCCGCGGCCGGTCGCCGCTCTCGGCGCTCCGGGAGGTGGGACGCTCGCTCGCCCTTCTCGCCGGCGGAGGACTGTTGGGCGCTCTCGACCGTGCCGCGGGCGTCGCCCGTCGCGGACTCGCCGTGCTCCGCTCGCCGCTCGTCGCCGTCGCCGGACTGGCGGCGTGGTTCGGGCGCGTTCTCTCCGGGGGGCAGGCCTCGACCGAGACCGAGACCGGGGGGAGCGGTGACGACGCCCGGAGCGCCGGTAGCGAAGCGACGGGGGCGCCGTCGGTGCGGGCGGCCTGGCGGGCGTTCGTCGGGTTGCTGTCGGTCCCGTGGGGTCGCGCCCGGCGGATGACACCCGACGAACTCGCGCGTCGGGGGATCGAGCGGGG
This sequence comes from uncultured Halobacteriales archaeon, assembly GCA_964593395.1. GTDB lineage: Archaea > Halobacteriota > Halobacteria > Halobacteriales > SW-7-71-33 > SW-7-71-33. The sequence goes on along the minus strand of CAZQHW010000126.1, from coordinate 680 downwards.
CCTGCCCCGTGGCCCAGTCGAGTGGCTGCGGGACACGTACCGCGACACTGAGTACGGCGGCTACGACCCGCCGGCCCGCGATCGGGTCACGGCGGTGCTCGGACGCCTCCGTCGCGCTACCGACGCCGTCGAGAGACCAGACGCGGAGCCGTACGACGGCGACGACGCCGCCGGCGGCGAGACTGGACGCCGCCAGGACGGTCCGGGAGGTGACGGCGAGTGAGCGGGTCGTGGCCGCGGCGACTGCTCGTCGGCGTCGGCGTTGGCTGTGTGGTGCTCGCCGGTCTCGTTCTGGTTCCGGCCGGTGGCCCGCCCGGTGTGGTGCGGGCCGCGGTGGTTGACGCCGTGGCGACGGTCCCGCCCGCCCTGCTCGGTTGGGCCGTCACCCTCGGGGCCGGTTGCTACGCCGTGGCGCGACTGTACCGCGCACGCTCTCGGCCCTCGTCGCCGCCGCCGTTCTCGTTCGAGTCCGCGTCGCCGGCGGAGACGACCGCCAGGTCGGGGGCGGGTGTCGACGCCGGGACCGGCCGCCGGACGGTCGGGACGGTGTTCCGGGCGACGGTCGAGCGGACGGCGGCCGGGGTGTCCGACCCGAGCGCGGACGGCGAGCGGGTGCGTGGTCGGCTCCGGGCGACCGCCGTCGAGGCAGTGCGCCGCGACGCCGAGGGGCCGACCGACCG
>CAZQHW010000125.1:0-7648 GCA_964593395.1 uncultured Halobacteriales archaeon | reverse complement strand
CGTCGGCGATGTCGCCGAGTTCCTCGTGGTCGTCGTCCTCGTAGGAGAGCCAGCCGTTCTCCTGGAGCCACTTGTTGCAGTACACCTCGTACTCCAGGGTAGTGAACCCGTGGTCGCTGGCGACGATGGTGGTGACGTCGTTCGGCAGTGCGCTCTGGAGGGCGCCGACGTGTTCGTCGACGCGCCGGTAGAAGTCGAGAAACTCATCGCGGAAGGGGCCGTCGTGCTCGTAGTCTCTGAACGCGAAGTGGTTGACGCGGTCGGTGGTCATGAACACGCCAAAAAAGAGGTCCCAGTCGTCGGCGTCGACAAAGTGGTCGAACGCCTCGTGACGAGCGTCGACGGTCTCGTGGGCGTTCTCGAAGAACGCGGTCCGGTCGTCCTCGTGACCGAGTTTCGCGTTGGCGTCTAGCCTGTAGTCGATGCTCTCGAGGTAGTCGTTCAGGCTTTCTGGCTCGACGGCCTTGTCGAGGCCAGGCGAGAGGAAGCCGGAGACCATCCGCTGAACGCTCTTTTTCGGGGGGAACGTCATCGGGACGTTCAGGACCGTCGCGTTCCGGTCGGCGGCGTGGACGCGGTCCCACACCTGGTCGACTTGGACGTCACGCCCGGTCGGGACGTAGGTGTCGTACGAGCCGACGGTACGGTCTTGGAAGCCGTACACGCCCGTCGCGCCGGGATTGCGACCGGTCGTGAGTGCCGGCCAGCAGGCGCTCGACTCCGGCGGCACGATGCTGTCGATCGCCCCGCCAGCGCCCGTCTCGGCCATCTCTGTCAGGTTCGGGAACACCTCCGGATTGTCGTCGATGAGACTGTACGGCACGCCGTCGATCCCCAGAAAGGCGACTCGCGGGGCGTCGTCGCCACGGAGCCGGTCGAACAGACCCATACCGGACCGTACCGACGGGGGGACCGAAGAAGCTTCGCTTGTGTCCCGTCAGTCTCCGTCCTCGTCTCGCTCGTCCGCGCTCGACTCGAGCGGGACGACCGTCGGGTGGTCGAGGCCGACCGGGCGCGTCTCGTCCGCCTCGCTCGTTGCTGCCATCATCCATCCTTGCGGACGACCACACAAGAAATTACCCATGCTCATAACGCATCCGGACAGCGACGTGTATGCGTCCCGTGTATCAGCCGAACTGTTCGTCGTAGAGATCCTGGGCGTGTTCGATGGCGTCGTGGGCGGCGGCGCGGTCCTCGAAGCCCAGCGTGTCGGTCTCTTTCTCCGGTTCGAGGTTCTTGTACGTCTCGAAGAACTCGGCTATCTCGGCGCGTTGCTGGTCGGTCAGGTCCTCTATGTCGCGGATGTCGTCGTAGCGCGGGTCCTCGCTCGGGACGGCGATCACCTTGTCGTCCTTCTCGCCGTCGTCGTCCATGTGCATCAGCGCGACTGGACGGGCCTCGATCACGCAACCGGGGAACGTCTGATCCTCGACGAGGACCATCACGTCGAACGGGTCGCCGTCGTCGTAGTACGACTGTGGGATGAACCCGTAATCGCTCGGGTAGTGGACGTTCGAGTGCAACACCCGGTCGAGCACCACGCCGGGAACGTCCTTGTCGTACTCGTACTTGTTGCGCTCGCCCTTCAGACACTCGACGACCGCGTAGATCTCCTCGGGCGGGTCCGGCCCCGTCTCGAGGTCTTTCCAGAGGTTCACCATACCGACCGCTGAGTCGACTGAGAGGAGTAAATGCCTTACGACAACGGACGGTGATGTAGGGACGGGCCTCGACAGACGACCTGTCCGGGTAAGTAAATAGATAGTTACATATCGTGGCATGATGCCGACTCGACCACGCAACCGGACGACGTACCCGGGTTTCCTGTGATACTTGCCGCAATAACTTGGACACCCAAGCCGTATAGGTAACACTTGCCGGAAAGTTTAATCTGGTTGCCAATATTTATAAGCGTGGATGACATAAGTAGCATACATGTCTGAAGCACAGACGTCGACTGGGGTCGACGAACAGACCGTCCGTGACCTGACCGCCTTCCAGCGTAACATCCTCGTGATCCTCACTGAGGAACCGATGTACGGTCTTGCCGTGAAGCGCGAACTCGAGGAGTACTACGGCACCGAGGTGAACCACGGCCGGCTCTACCCGAACCTGGACGAACTCGTCGAGTTGGAACTCGTCGAAAAGAGCGAACTCGACAAGCGTACCAACCAGTACGCCCTGACCGACACTGGCTTCGAGGCTGTTCTCGACCAGGTCGAGTGGATCGTCTCGAAGGTCAGTACGGACGAGGACCGCGCTGCAGACCTCGGCGACGTCGTCGACCACGTCTAACCACCTCGCGACTGGCCGCGCCGGACGCGATCCGACTCTTTCTTTATTGCTCGCTCGGAAGCGGTTGCCCTGCCGTCTCGAACACGAGCGCGACAGACCGCTCCAGGGCGGCCCGCTGTTCGTCGGTCGGCCAGGCGTTGCGTGGAAAGTACTCCTCCCGGAACTCGCGTAACTCGTCGGCACTGGCCCGCTCGACCCGTTTTGCGTAGTGGTTACTCATGAACGTTCCCAGCGCGGCGGCGGTGTCGCCGTGGACCTCCCCGTGTGTCTCGCGCACCTCGGCGGCGAGTGCGCGGTTGTGTTCGTCGACCTCGGACCACTGTTCGGGGTCGCCCGGCCCGGACAGCGACCGCTCGACCCCGCGGCCGGTGTCCGCGACGCGCTCGGGCCGGATCGTGCCGTCCTCGACCCAGTCGTCGGGGTGCATCACGAGCGTCTCGCCGGTGTCGTCCTCGCGGACCCGCACGTGGAAACCGTACTCGGCGACGAGGTCGTCGCGCTCCGTCTCGTACGCCGCGCGCTCACCGGGGTCGGTCGCCGCCCGCGCAAGCCGTGTCAGCCGCTCGGCCTCGTCCGCGACTGCCGCCGGCAGGTCTCCGCTATCGGCGCCCGCGTCCCCGTCGCTGTCGTCGTCAGTGGGTCTGCCGGCGTCGTCGGAGTCGTTCATGTCGCGTCGAACGCGTCGAACGTGTTCGGGACTTACGATCCGTCGAGCGCCTCGTTCGCCAACTGGTCGGCGCGCTCGTTGACCGACCGGGGGACGTGTTCTAGCGACCACTCCTCGAAGTCCGCGAGCAGTTCACGCACCGTGACACGCAACTCGCGCAGGGTGGGGTCGTTCGTGTCGTACTCGCCGCGGACCTGTCGCACGACGAGCTCCGAGTCCCCCCGGGCGTCGATCCGCTCGAACCCCAACTCGCGGGCCGCCTGTAGTGCGTGGACCAGCGCCTCGTATTCCGCGCGGTTGTTCGTTGCGCGACCGATCCGTTTGCCGCCCTCCTCGACCACGCCGTCCGCGCTAACGACCGCCCACCCGACCGCCGCGGGTCCGGGGTTGCCGCGCGCGGCGCCGTCGAAGTAAACGTGGGCGCGCTCGGCGGTCGCTCCGATCACGCCCGTCCCCCGCAGTAACCGCTCTATCGCCCCCGGGTCGCCACCCTGGACGACGACCTTCCCGTCGTAGGCGACGGCAGTCGCGTCCCCGCGGTGGGCGCGCCACCGCTCGTGGTCGGTGTTGCCCGGCTCCACTTCGACGCCCGCCTCCGCGAGCGCCGCGCGCGCCGCCTCGACGTCGCACTCGATAACCGGCACGCACTGACGTACCCGTCCGCCGAGAATACGTCTGTCGCCACGAGGTCTCCGTGCCGACACCGTTATAAATCTCCTGTGTATACGGTTGTCACACCCCGGCACACTGCCGTGTGACGAGTGTCAGACGAGTCACCGGCCCCGACTCTCAGCCACAGCCTTCCGCACCGTTTGATTTACGCCCCTGAGAGGGGCGAAAGCTTCTTATACTCCCATTCTACTACCACATAAATGCGATGACACGGCCCACGCGGCAGAGAGAGCGCGAGACGGACTCTTCTGAGCGCGAGAGTGAATCCGAGGGTGTGCGGGAGTGTCCGGAGTGTAACTCCGAGAACCTCGTAAAGAGTTCAGACCGGGGAGAACTCGTCTGCGAGGACTGCGGGCTGGTGGTCGAGGAAGAGACGATCGACCCAGGTCCGGAGTGGCGGGCATTCAATCACCAGGAACGACAGGAAAAGTCCCGCGTCGGTGCCCCGACGACAAAGACGATGCACGACAAGGGGCTGACGACGACGATCGACTGGAAGGACAAGGACGCATACGGTCGCTCTATCTCCTCGAAGAAGCGCTCACAGATGCATCGACTTCGAAAGTGGCAGGAACGAATCCGGACAAAGGACGCCGGCGAACGCAACCTGCAGTTCGCCCTCTCGGAGATCGACCGTATGGCCAGCGCGTTGGGGGTGCCGCGCTCGGTCCGTGAGGTCGCAAGCGTCATTTACCGGCGCGCCCTGAAAGAGGACCTCATCCGCGGTCGCTCCATCGAGGGTGTCGCCACCGCCGCACTGTACGCCGCCTGTCGAAAGGAGGGCATTCCCCGCTCGCTAGAGGAAATCTCGGAGGTCTCCCGCGTGGACCGCAAGGAGATCGGCCGCACGTACCGCTACATCTCCCAGGAGCTCGGCCTGGAGATGAAGCCCGTCGACCCGAAGAAGTACGTCCCCCGCTTCTGTTCGGAACTCGAACTGAGCGAGGAGGTCCAGACAAAGGCCAACGAGATAATCGAGACGACCGCCGAGGAGGGTCTACTGTCGGGCAAGTCCCCGACGGGCTACGCTGCCGCCGCCATCTACGCCGCATCCCTGCTGTGCAACGAGAAGAAGACCCAGCGTGAGGTCGCCGACGTCGCCCAGGTGACCGAAGTGACGATCCGCAACCGGTACCAGGAGCAAATAAAGGCGATGGGCATCCACTCGTAGGCCCACCCTTTCCCTACGGGCCCCCGGTTTCCAGCCGTAGCTCCGTCTCCACGGTTAATGGCTTGTACGGTCTCGCGACTTTTTCCCCCGCGAACTCGCTCGCGTTCCCTCTTCACTCGCCAGTCACGGGTGCCGATCCGTTCCCGGATCAGGCGACAACAGCGTTGAACACGGTGCCCAGCGCGACGCCAATCGCGACGACGGTGGCGGCGTAGACCGCGAGCAGGTGGCGGTCGAACAGTCTGTTCAGTAGGACGAGGTTCGGGAGGCTCACGCCGGCGCCGCCGACCACGAACGCCAGGACGGTCCCCACAGGCACGCCCTGGTCGGCGAGTGAGGCGGCGATCGGCAGCATGCCACTCATGCTGACGTAGACGGGAGCGCCGGACATCGCCGCCAGTGGTACCGCCAGGGGGTTCTCTGGCCCGAGCACGGTTCGCACGACTGCGACCGGCACCGCACCGTGGATCAGCGCACCGACGGTCATCCCCAACAGGAGGTACGCCCACGTGTCCGCGACGAACGACCACGCACCACGGGCCGCCGCCGTGAGCCGCTTGCGGTGACCGTCGTCGGTCGCGTCACCGCTGTCACGCCCCGTTCGGCCCGGCTTCACACTCGCTTCCCGGGTCGGGGCGACATCACTCCCGTCACACCCACACTCACCGCCGGCGCCGCCGTCGGTCGCGACCGCCTGGCCGTCGAACGCGTCAAGCGGCTTCACGTGCCCGGCTAGGTCGAACCGCCCGACGACGACCCCTCCGACGACGGCGGCGAGGAACGTCCCCACGACGTACAAGAGAGTCAGACGCAGGCCAAACAGTCCGACCAACAGCACGACGGCAATCTCGTTGACCAGCGGGGAGGCTAGCAGAAAGGAGAAGGTGAGTCCAAGCGGTGCGCCGGCTTGGAGGAGCCCGGCCACCAGTGGCACCGTCGAACACGAACAGAAGGGCGTCACCGCACCGACCCCCGCGGCAACGACGTTGCCGGTCCCCCCGTCGTGACGCCGGAGACTCCGTTCGACGCGCTCGGCGGGGAGGTACTCTTGGGCGACGCCCACCAGAAAGGAGCCGGCCAGAAACAGCGGCCCGAGGACGACCCCGAGGTGAACAAAGAAGGTGGCCGACTCGACGGCTGCCTCGCGGACGCCCGGCGGCAGCACCTACCGCTCACCCCCGACGGCCGCCGCGAGGTCGAGCAGGTCGAACGCCGCCGTGTCGGCGACCCGGTAGTAGCTCCACCGGCCCTTCTTCCGGGCCCGCACCAGCCCCGCCTCTCGCAACGTCTGGAGGTGGGTCGCGACCGTCGACTGCGGCGCGTCGAGCACCACCTGTAGCTCACACACACAGCGTTCGGACTCCCGCAGGGCGTTCAGGACCCGCAGTCGGTCCTCGTTGGCGAGCGCCTTGAACACCGCTGTCTGGTCCGCGACGGTGTCCTCCGAGGGCCGACTCGCCACCAGCGCGGCCATCCGCTCGTCCACGTCCCCGCCGAGACGGTCCAGCGCCGAACAAACCTCCTCGGATACCGACTCCGACTCCCCACTCATCGGCACCACCTCCGTCCCCGACCCACACGAGTAAATCGATAAATACCGATACGATTTCTCCGGCCGGTGTCCGCTTTGTCGTTTCTGACGCGGAAAGGGCGGAGGGAATTCGCTTTGCTCTGAATAGTCTGTCCCATACGTATCGAATAAACTCGATTTACTTCAACTCTGTGCCAGCCCGCCGGACTCCCTGTGACACCGTCAGGGCTGTTCGCAGTGGTGGCACCCCATAAGTGGGTTTATCACTCACGTGCCCCGTGGAGTGGGTATGGTGACGGTGGCAGGACTCGTGACCCTCGGTGTCGCGGGGCTGTTGCTCCTGGTGGGGTACCTCATCCGATTTCGGGGGTGGGTGTCTCTGGTCGCGGGGTACGACCCGGAGTCCGACGTGCCCCCTGAGTTCGCCGGCAGGGTCGTCGGCAACGCGGTGCTGCGGGTCGGTGTCGGAACGGGCATCGTCGGGGCTGGCGTCGCCTCCGGGACCGCCTCGTCGCTTCTCTGGGTGCTGTACGTCCTCGGTGTCCTCGTGGAGACCGGTCGCGCCGTCTACCGGCTGAACACCTACTCGGCGACGGACTGACGCCCGACTCGTCACTGCAAGATTCATAGTCCCCTCGCCCCGACGTACGATGAATGCGGCTCGACGAGTACGTCGAGGGCTTGGAGCGCGACGAGGAGGCCGAGAAGCGCCGTCTCGTCAAGCAGAAGTCCTACGCAATCACCGACCACCTCACCCAAGTCGAGCAGCGCTTCGAGGAGGTCACGCAGGGTGACGCCCTCTTTGGCTCGACCGCACCCTCCATCTTCGTCGGGCGCTCGGGCTACCCCGACGTGTCGGCGGGCGTGTTGTCGCCGGTCGGCGAGGAGGAAGACGCCGCGGCCCACGAGACGGGACCGCACTGGTACGAGGAGGGCGTCTCGATCGACGACGTGTTCCGTCACCGGGCGAGCCTGTTGAACTCGACTCAGCGGACGGACGTCCACGCCGCCGAGCGCTGGGACGACTTCGTCGGCGTGCAGCGGGAGGTGGCGATCGCCGACCACCCCGTCGACGTGGAGATCGGCCTGGACGGCCCGTTGGACGTCGACCTGGACGTGGGGCCGCGGGACATCGCCACGCCCACCGGCCCGCGCGCCGAGGCCGAGCGGGCCGACCTGGCGGAGAACCCTCACGTTCCGAAAGCGGTCAAAAAGACCCTGGAGGACGACGAGTGGAACGCCCAGGGGGCGATGAACTACCTCTACCGCCGTGGGCTGGACGTGTACGACATCAACACGGTGCTGTCGGCGG
>CAZQHW010000124.1:0-7700 GCA_964593395.1 uncultured Halobacteriales archaeon | reverse complement strand
GTGCTGGGGTCGGCCGCGCTCGATAGCGTCGAGTTCGTCTACCCTCAGCCCGGCGTCGAGGAGGAGGCCGCCATTGCCGACGCGGGATTGGGGGTCTACCTGACGGTCACGGGCTCAACGGCCCGCGAGCACGGGCTCGTCCTCGGCGAGCAGCTGTTCCCCAGCGAGACAGTCCTGCTGGAGAACCAGGCCGAGATGGACGCACAGACCGAGTCTGCCATGCGCCTGTTCGAGCGGCAGGCGCCCACGACCGTCGTCGACTGACCCTCAGACCCCGGCGACGGCTTCGACCTGCGAGCCGCCTATGCTTGCTCCCCTGTCGTGCACGCTGACTGCAACCGCCCGTCGTTCGCGCCGACCGAAATCTTACCCACGTGGGAAACCTGCCGGCGTTGGGGGGGTGGTAGTAAACTAACAATAGTAACAAATATGTATTAGGGCGTATATTTGGGTGATTGTCATGGTAGGTAGTGACAGGCGCATTCAGCGACGTGACGTTCTGAGGGGGGCTGGTGCCACCGGGCTGGCTGGACTGACCGGACTGGCCGGCTGTCTGGGCGACGGTGGCGGCGGCGGTGGGAGCGAGTTCCCTGCTATCGGAAACTACCCTGTCGAAGGTGATTCGGTAACGCTCGGATTCAACGTCCCGCAGTCGGGCGCCTACGCGTCCGAGGGGGGGGACGAACTCAACGCATACCGCATGGCCAGAGACCACCTGAACGATGGCGGTGGTTGGGTTGAGATGTGGGACGACCTCTCCACCGGCGGAATCCTCGATAAGACCGTTGAGTCGGTGAACGGTGACACGGCGACCGACCCGACGACGGCTGAGGAGTCGGCCAACCGGATGATCAGCCAGGAGGACGTCATCATGGTCACCGGAGGCGTCTCCTCCTCCGTGGCAATCTCCGTCCAGAAGCTCTGCCAGCAGGAAAAAGTACAGTTTATGTCCTGCCTGACTCACTCGAATGCAACCCAGGGCGCCGACTGTGTACGCTACGGGCAGCGGGAGATGATGAACGCTTTCATGACGGCTAAGGCGCTGGGTCCGGTTCTCGAGGACGAGTTCGGGTCGGACAACAACTTCTACATGCAGTTCGCAGACTACACCTGGGGGCAGTCCAACGAGGGGTCCCTGCGCGATGAGATGACAAGCCGTGGCTGGAGCCACATGGAGAGTGTGGCGACACCGCTCGGCGCTTCGGACTTCTCGACATTCATGCAGGATGTGCCTGAGGAGACCGACGTGCTGTTTCTCATCCACTTTGGAGCGGACGCGGCGAACTCTGTCCCGGCGGCGTTTAACGCCGGTCTGAACGAGGACATGGAGGTTGTCGTCCCGCTGTACGACAAGATCGCCGCGAACGCTGCATCGGATAGTATCGGTGGCGTGTTCGGCACTGTCGACTGGAACTGGCAGCTCGACGGGGAATTCAGCAACGCCTTCACCGAGGCATACGAGAGCCGGTATGACGCCAAGCCGAGCTACGCCGCCCGGCTCGCGTACTCGGCGACGATGCGGTACGCGGCAGCCTGCGAACGTGCCGAGACGTTCTACCCGCCGGAAGTCATTCGGGAACTCGAAGGAGTCACGTACAACAACACAGGAGTCGGCGAAGCCGAGATGCGGGCCTGTGACCACCAGTCGATGCGGGATGTGTTTGTCGTCCAAGGCCGTCCGGCGTCCGAACAGACGAACGGCCGGCTCGTCGAGGTTGTCGGGAGAACCGACAGGGACACTGCCGGGTATGCCTGTGACGCCGGACCTGCGGCGGAGTGTGAGCTTGGGCCGTACGGGGACGAGTAACGCTCACGGGACCCCTTTTTCAGTAAGAACAGCCCGACCGGATAAATAGTGTACACATGATACTACAGTTCAGCACGAAGGGAGACGTAGCATGGTGTTAGAGCAAGGCGCCGTTCTCGCGCAAATCGACTGGGGCGCGGTCGTGTTCGCAGGGCTCCAGCGCGGCGCCATCTTCGCACTGCTCGGGCTCGGCCTGACAATCATCCTTGGGACAATGGAGTTTCTGAACCTCGCTCACGGGGCGCTGTATGCGGTCGGCGTTTATATCGGCCTCTTTGTCGCGTCGACCAGCGAACTCGGCGACGGTATCCTCGCTGGGCTCGTCTCGAATCCCGAGGTGTTCGGCCTCGGTGCGGACTTTACTGTCGCACTCATTCTGACGCCGCTCGTCCTGTTCGTAATCGGCGTGGCGATGGAACGGTTCATCGCGCGCCCACTGTACGACGCTTCCGAGGTCCAGCAGTTGCTGATCACCTTCGGGCTCGCACTCATCGTTCAGGAGCTCATCAAGGTCTCCTTCGGGCCACAACCGTACGCAAAGTACGCTCCGTCGACACTACTAGGAATTAACGTCGAGGGGTCTGTTGCGCTCCCGCTGCTGGGCTCAGTCGTCCGGTGGCGACTCGCTATCGTCCTCATCACGTTCCTCGTAATTGGCCTGACATACTACATCGTTGAACAGACTGACTTTGGACTTGTCGTCCAGGCCGGAACTGAGGACTCCGAGATGGTCCGGCTACTGGGAATAAAGATCACCCGGTCATACGCAATCATCTTCGGCCTCGGGGCGGCATTGGCCGGTCTCGCGGGACTCGTCGGTGGCAGTATCATCAATCCTGAACCGGGGATCGGGACACAGGAGGCGCTTGTGCCAGCGTTCCTGACTGTGGTGGTGGGCGGCGCAGGAAGTGTTGTCGGCGCCATCGCCGGCGGGTTGTTGCTCGGTTTGATCGTTGGCTTCTTCGAGATCACAGCCCCTGCCTGGTCGGCGATTGCGCTCTATGCGTTCGTGGCTGTCTTCATCCTCGTCCGGCCCGAAGGGCTGTTTGGTAGCACGGAGGTGGGCTCATGAGCGAGCGCGATGACACCCGAAGCGACGGTGGAACAACGGTCGACACCACCCCAGAGCCTGACGGCGACGGGAACATTATCGACTGGCTCATGGAACACAAAAACCGTGAGTCGGTCGTAGCACTGACAGCAATCGCGGTGGTACTCCTGATGCCGATGTTCTTGGTCGATATTCTGGGTCTCGTCGGCCAGGTCGTGGGTCTCGAACTCGGCGGGTTCAGCGGCCTGGCAATTCAAATTTTAGTGTTTGGTGTCGTCGCCGTTGGACTCAATATTCTGCTCTGGTACACCGGATTGCTGTCGTTCGGCCACGCTGCGATGTTCGGCACCGGAGCCTACGCGGCGGCGCTGTTCTCGAACGCCATCTCAGCGAGCCCAATCATCGTCGTAATCGTGGCAGTGTTCGTTGGGACGCTGGCGTCTTGGCCGATCGGGTTTCTCTCCATCCGCCGGTCCGGAGTATACTTCGCCGTGCTGACCCTGACCTTCGGGCAGATGCTCTATTTCTTTGCATTTGGGCCGGGGTCAAACATCATCAACGCCGCCGGGACGGTTTTCACCAACGGCGACGACGGATACACGCCATACAGCGGGTTCGACCTGACCCCGGAACTGTTTGGCTCAATTCCGCTTGACCAGTCCGTGCCATGGCTGACGCCGCTGCTTCCGGGCGGCGCCCCCTCGCTCAAATACCTCTTTGTCGGGGCTTTCGCCGTCTTAGCTATCGTGTTCGCACACCGGATCATGAACTCCCCGTACGGGCTAATCCTGCAGGCAATCGGGGAGAACGAACAGCGTGTCCGTTTTGTCGGGTTGAACGCCTTCCGTTACAAGCTGATGGCGTTTGTTCTCTCCGGTGTGTTCGCCGGGCTCGGTGGCGGCCTGTTCACACTTTACAAGGCCGGCCTGACTGTCCACCCCAATCAGACGCTGTTCTGGACTGTCTCGGGGGATTTCGTCATCATGACGACCCTCGGGGGGGTGGGGACGCTCTTTGGCCCGCTTGTGGGCGCCGTCGTGTTCGAGTACATCCGGCTCGTCGTATCCGGTATCGCCATCGGCCCACTCTCATTTGCGGAACTGTGGCCGCTGGTCCTTGGCGTCGTGTTTGTCCTCGTCGTCACGTTCCTCTCGCAAGGCATCTACGGTAGCATCCGAGCCGCCGTGGGGCGGCTCGGGCGCCGGCTCAGTGCAACGACACCGGAGACAGACACGGACACCGAGCCGGCAACAGCCCGCGATGGAGGAGGTGATGATTGATGGGTATCCTCGAAACGGACGGCCTAACGAAGCGGTTCGGTGGGCTCACAGCTGTTGACAGCATCGACTTAACCGTAGAACAGGGGGAGGTTCGCGCCATTATCGGACCCAACGGGGCCGGAAAGTCGACGTTCATTAACCTGATCACCGGTCTACTGGACCCCACTGAGGGGACCGTCATGTTTGACGGAACTGACATCACAGACGACGACCCCTACGAAATCGTCCAACGCGGCGTGTCGAAGTCATTCCAGACGGCGTCGATTTTCCCGAACATGACCGTCGGCGAGAACGTCAGGATCGCTGCCTTCGGCGCCGAACGCGGCTCTTTCCGATTTGATTTCCTCCGGCACCGGGACGACATCGACGCAACCGACGAGGTCACCGAGGAGATGCTCCGAGCGGTGGACCTCTGGCACGAGCGCGACCAACTGGCGTCGAGTCTCCCGTACGGCGACAAGCGGCGTCTGGAGATCGCCATCGCGCTGGCCTCCGAGCCGGACCTGCTGTTCATGGACGAGCCGACCGCCGGCATGTCCCCGGACGAGACCGAACGGACCGTCGACCTGATCGAGGGGCTTCGCGAAGAACTAAACCTCACAGTCGTCCTTGTTGAACACGACATGGAAGTCATTTTCCGCGTGTCAGACCGGATCGCCGTCCTCAGTCGCGGACGTGTGATCGCCGACGACACACCGGATGCGGTACAGGGCGAGCCGGCCGTTCAGGAGGCGTACCTGGGAGGTGTCGACCTGTGAGCTCCGACAACGTCGGCGCGGACGCCGGGTCGTCGGACGCCGCGGGCACTGAACTGCTCGCGGTGGATGACCTCCACGCCTACTACGGGGACAGCCACATCCTCCGTGGTATATCGCTGACGGTTCGCGAGGGCGAGGTCTGTACGCTGCTGGGCCGGAACGGCGCCGGCAAGACGACGACGTTGCGGTCGGTCGCGGGGGCAGAGCCGCCACAGGTCGAGGGGTCGGTCACGTTCCAGGGTGAGGAGCTCACCGGCCAGTCGCTCGAGGATATCGCGCTGCAGGGGGTCTCGCTGGTTCCGGAGGAGCGGCGGGTGTTCTCGGAGCTGACGGTCAGCGAGAACATCCACATGACGCAGGTCTCCCGAAACACCTCGAACGTCACCGCCCGGAGCGTCGACAAGCCGAGTCAGACCCGCCCCCCGTCCGAGATCTACGACGCCTTCCCCCGGCTGGACGAGCGCCGTGAGCAGACCGCGGGGACGCTGTCGGGTGGCGAGCAGCAGATGTTGGCCATCGCGCGCTCGTTACGGTCGAACCCCGACCTGCTGATGCTCGACGAGCCCTACGAGGGGCTGGCGCCGCAGATCGTCGAGGATGTCGAGGAGTCGATCAATCGGATCAACAGAGAGGGGACGACGGTTCTCCTCGTGGAGCAGAACGCCGCGGCGGCGATCTCAATCGCCGACCAGGCGTACGTAATCGACCAGGGTGAGATCGTCTTCGACGGCACGGCGACTGAACTCCGCGAGGACGAGGAGACGCGTCAGCAGTACCTGGGGGTGTGACTGTGGGCGATACCGACGCGACCGGCGACGCGGCCGAGTCAGACCCAGGTCGCGGCCCCGACCCAGACGTACAGCGGCTCCGCGAGGACGGCGACGCCAGGCTCGACTACCTGTTCGCCGCCGACCTACTCACGGAGACTGCCGACGGGGAGATAACCCCAACCGAGTCCTTTGCGGACGTTCGGGCGGTCTACGCCGACTCCTACGAGGACGTAGACGACGAGACGTTCCACGAGACCGTCGCAGACCTGTTCGGCATCCCGGTCGAGGAGGCGGCCGAACGGGTCACCGAACTCGACCTCACCCGATGGGAACTCGCGACGTACCTCGCCGTCCGGTCGGACCTCGACGCCGACGTCCCGCCGGACGTCACGCTTGAACTGGCGGCTGTGATGGCTGCCGCCGGCGAGGCGTCGGCTGTCCCCCCCGAGTTGACCGAACTCCCGGCGGAGTTCGAGCGGTTTCTCGAACAGGAGGGCGACGCGGTGGTTTTTGTCTTCGCGCGTGAGTGTGACCCCTGCCGGAAGATGAAACGGGAACTCGACGGAACGCTGTCGCGGATTCCGGACGGCGTAGCGGTCGCCGGTGCCGACGGAGCGGACGCACCGGACCTCCGCCGGACGTACGAGGTCGATGTCGCACCGACGACGCTGGTGTTCAATGGCGGCTCCCTCCACCGGAAGCTCGAAGGGTACACTTCGCCGAAGGATGTCGGCGACGCCGCCACGGAGGTCGTCTGACCGGCGGACCGGCAGGGTCGCTACCTGGCGACTGCCGCCCGTCAACCGGAGCGCGCTCGCTCGTACCAGGAGGGCCGGCCAACGGCCGTCGACCCGACGGTCGTGTACCTGACGACCCGTGTGACTGTCACCGCGCGCCCGTCGACGACGCCGTCGTAGCTGTACCTGAGTGACCGGACCAGTCCGGACTCCTCGACGACGGCAACGAGGCTGACGTTGTCCACCTGTTCGAACGTTTCCGGCGCTATCGACGACCCGCGCTGCTCGGTCGCGCGAAGGCGGACCCGGGTCGTCCCGTTCGCCGTCCGCCTGTCGACGATGTCGACCATGACCGAGTCGAGCGCGCGCTCGATGGTCCGCTCGGCGTTTCCGGTCGCCCCGCCGAAGGCGGCGGTCCGCGTCCAGTACCGCCACGTCGCCAGTCCCTGTGGCGGGTCGAACTCGTTGTACGTGCGATTTTGCGAGTCGCCGCCGAACGCACGGAGATACGTGAACCTATCCGACCAGTACTCGGCACGCGCGGGCGGCTCACCGAGTATCAACGGTGCTTCCGGCCCCGCCGTGGCGGTCCACGCGCGGTACGTACGGTTCCGCGCGAGTTCGACGCGGAGCGCCAGCCGGGACCGGACCGACCCGTTGGCGTACCGTTCCGTCCGGTTCGAGACCAACGTGAACGACCGCGTTTCGAGGTAGTCCATGTGCGCTGCCCCGAGCACTGCCGGGTCGAAGACTCCCCGGTCGCTGACACCGGGCGCGAACCCGTTGTCGGCGACATCTGTGGGTCGGTCCCCGTCCGACACCGGTACGGGAGTCACCGAGCTATTGGCTCCGCTCTCCCCACACCCTGCGAGGACGAGCACGACGACCACCAACACGGCCGCCCGCATACCGTTGTACTCGGGCGTGAGCGTCAAATGTGTTTGCTGTCGTCGCAAAGCCAACGCCAGTCCGGGGCCCGCCCGAACAGGGTCACTCAGCCGGCGGCGCGGTTGGCCGCCGGTTGGGGTCCGTGTCGTACGGCAACACGACTCCGCCGAGTGGACCGTCAGCCGCGCCGTGTCAGTGGCCGTCGACCACCCGACGCCCAGCGTCGGTCTCCCGCGTGGCTACAGCGTCTGTGACCGGGGCCGTGGCGGCCGGGGTGCCTGGACCGTCCGCGAATTGATATCGTGATATGCAGTTTATGGGCTGCGCCTCCGGCACGGCATCAGGATAGCTTGTATATATTTGCCTCGTAGACCTCCCGAATTTTATCTCCCCAGTCGTGTGTGTAGGT
>CAZQHW010000123.1:4819-7781 GCA_964593395.1 uncultured Halobacteriales archaeon | reverse complement strand
ACATGGAGGATCCCCCGAACTGGGTGACCCTGACTGACGGCGAGAAGGTCGTCTGGGACGGCCCGCCGTCGCTGCGTCCGTACGCCGTCGAGATGCTCGTGCCGCTGGTGCTCGTCCTCGCGGGGCTGGCGGTGCTTCTGTTCCCGGTCGGCGGACTCCCGCTCGTGGGGACGCTCCCCGCCGGGGCGACCGGCCTCGCGAAACTCGGGATCGCGGGCCTGCTGGCTCTCATCGGCGTGGTCGCCGTTGTCGGCGAGTTGTTGCGGTGGTACAGTCATCACTTTCTGGTCACCACGAAGGAGGTGTACCACAAGCGCGGGATCGTCTCGCGCAACGTCACCAACCTGCCGCTGGACCGCATCGAGAACACGACCTTCACGCAGTCGCCGTTCGGGCGACTGCTGTCGTACGGCGACGTCCACGTCGCCACCGCCGGCACCGACACCTCCGAGGTCGTGTTCACGAAGGTCGGCGACCCCGACGACGTGGTCGAACGCATCACCCGCCAGATGGACGACCAGTAGTCGGGCGCCACCCGCACCACGCCGCCCAGCCTTTTTGTCCGACAGTCCCCCACTTTCGGTATGGACCCGGTGGCCGACGACGGGGAGAACACCGACGGGTCGGTGACGGACCTCGCGCCCGGCGACTGCGCCCGGGAGCTACTCGAAACCGTCCGCGCCGACGGCGACCCGGCGCCGTACCGCCGCCGACTGGCGACCTACGACGAGGACGCCCTCGACCGGGTGCGGGAGGACCGCCGGACCGCACTCGCGTTCTGGACGAACTGTTACAACGCCGCCACGCAACTGCTACTCGACGAGCGGCCCGAACTGTACGAGAGCCGCCTGCGGACGCTGCGCTTTTTCAGGGCCGACGCTCTCGCCGTCGCCGGTACCCCGCTCAGTCTCGACGACATCGAGCACGGCCTGTTGCGGGGAAAGGCCTCGCTCGGCCTGGGGTACGTGCCCCGCCTGTTCCCCGGCGCCTTCGAGCGGCGGTTCCGGCTCGACGAACCAGACCCGCGGGTGCACTTCGCGCTGAACTGTGGCGCCGTGAGCTGTCCGGCGATCCGCTCGTACGACGCCGACCGGATCGACGAGCAACTCGACCGTGCGACGCGGGCGTACCTCCGGGAGGTGGACCACGACCCCGAGAACGGGGTCGCCCGGGTGCCGCGGGTCTTTCTGTGGTACCGCGGGGACTTCGGCGGCGGCGACGGGATCCGCGACCTGTTGCGGTCGTACGGCGCGATCCCCGAGAACGCCAGTCCGCGTTTGAAACACCGCTCGTGGGACTGGACGCCAGCGCCGGCGAAGTTCGCGGACTGACCAGGGAGAGGGCCGGCTGGCTAGGCCGTCTCTGTACGTTTATGTGTCTGCCACTCGTCTGTGCCGTCGAATGCCCGTCAACGTCTTACGTCCGCTCGCGGACTTCGGCACCCGTTCGCTCGTGGTACACGTGTTCATGGCCCTCGCGGGACTGGGAGCGATCGGGGCGTGGCTCTTTGTCGAGGGCACCCTTCAGACCGTCTCGGTCGTCGCCTTCATCAACTTCGCCGCCGGCGTCTGGATCTGCCAGGCGGTGCACTCGCTCGGTAACTCGTTCACCGACGACGACTACACGGGCGTCCTGATGGAGATTCTCGACTATGTCGGCTGAACCGACGGAGTCCTCGGAGACCGCCGGGGCGGCGGCCGACGCCACGGGCGAGTCCGGCGAGCGCGAGAACCCGCTGCCCATCGGCCGGTTCGGCCGACTGATCGCCCTGGTCGCCTTTGTGACGGCGGTGTTTCTCTTTATCAGCGCCCAGACGCTGTCGGGCCGTCTGTTCCAGATCGCCGTCGTCGTCGTCGGGTCGATCGCCGTGATCACGGCGAGCACTGGCTTTCTGATCAGCGTGGCGAGTTACGTCGGCGACGAGCGCGAGCGGTAACGGGCCGCCACGACCCTGGTCAGCGTCGCGAGACGGGCCGACCGGTTCAAGTGATTTGGGGGGGACGGATCGAGTGATGGACTGGGAGACGGACCGGTCGCTGCAGGCGCGGATGTTGCTCGCGATCGCCGTGTTGGCCGTTCTGCCCGTGGCGTTCACGCTGACGATGACGACGGCGCTCAACGTCATCGTCATCCCGCTCGCAGAGTCGCTGCTGGAGGCGTCACTGGGGTCTGTGAGCGTCGACGTCCGGATCGTCGGCGCGCTCACCCTCGTCGGGCTGGTGGTGGCGTACTTCGCGGGCGGAAGGGCCGCGCTGCGGTCGGTCGGCGCCCGGAGCGTCGACCGCGAGGCGGCGCCGGAGCTGTACGGGCGGGTCGACCGACTGGCACGCACCGCCGAGGTCGAGCCGCCGGACGTCGCCGTCGTCGACTCCCCGGTGCCAAACGCCTTTGCGACCGGGCGGTCCGCCGACGACGCCACCGTCGCGGTCACGGAGGGACTGCGCGAGCGCCTGGACGACGACGAACTCGACGCCGTTCTCGCCCACGAGGTGGCCCACGTCCGCAACCGCGACGTGGCCGTGATGTCGATGGCCTACCTGTTGCCGACGTTCACCTACGTCGTCTCCTCGGTGACGTACTCGGCGTTGAAACTGTTCCTGCGGGGGCTGTCGAACATGCGAACTTCCGGCGACAACGACGGCCGGGCGGTCGTCGCGATCATCGTGTTGTTCGTCGTGACGGCGGCCGTGACGATCACCGTCTCGGCGGTGTTCTGGGCGGCGAGTATGGCACTGTTCCGGCTGCTGTCACAGTACCGGGAGTTCGCCGCCGACCGCGGCGCCGCCGTTATCACCGGCGACCCGGGCGCGCTCGCGAGCGCCCTGGAGACGATCGACGACGAGATGCAGGCACTACCCGACCGCGACCTGCGCGAACTGGACGGCGGCGTCGAGGCGCTGTACGTCTCCTCGCTCGGCCTGCCGATGTTCAACGACGACGACGGCGACGACACGGTCCTCAG
>CAZQHW010000123.1:0-4719 GCA_964593395.1 uncultured Halobacteriales archaeon | reverse complement strand
CGGCGAGACCCGCCTCGACAACGGGCACGAGCGAGTCGACGAGCCGCACCACCCCCGCGGGCGTCCGGGTCGGGACCACCTCGGCGACCCGTGTCCAGGGCGGCGGTCACCGCCCTACACCCGGTGTGGCCGACGACGACGACCACCCTGGTGTCGGTGTACCGGAGCGGGTAGAGCACGCTCCCGTCGACGACCCGGTCGTCGTCGTCGACCGTCCACGTCTGGTTGCCGATCGTGCTCACTGTGAACGGCAAGCCGGGCTCTGCGACGCTGTCCACCCCCTCCTGTGACACCCGGGAGTCCGCACAGCAGACGGACACCGCGGCGGGGCGCTGGTCGGTCTCGACCGCCACGAAGTACCCCTCCGGAAGCGACTCGACGTGGCGCCGGGTGCCGTCGAGCAGGGCACGCAGCGTCGGCCCGGACACACCGGCGCCTGTAGGCCCAGACTGTTCAACGCTGTGACAGGGACGGGCGTGTCGGACGCAAGCCCCGGCGACCGGCGGAACGATCAGTCCAGAACGAGCCAGGGCACCTCGACGAGCGGCGGGATGTGGGTCTCGATGTGGTGTTCCCAGACGCCCTGTTCGCCGAAGGCCTCGCCGTGGTCGGCGGTGACGACCACCCGGCCGTCCAGTTCGGACACGAGGTCGGCAACGGACTCCAGAGCGATGCGAAGGTTCTCCTCGTGGAGTCGCATGGCGGTGTCGCGGGTGCCGTCCCGGACGAGGTCGACCGGGTCGAGTTCGAGCCAGAGACCGACCTTCTGGGCGAGGCGACTGTCGTCCAGCGCGCTCTCGACGCGGGGGCGGACCGCCTCGGTGACGGTCGCGAGGGCGCCACCGCCGGCGTCGGCCGTCGTCTCGCCGCCGTCGTCGCCGTCACCCTGCTCACGGATGCCCTTCTGGATACGCTTTAGTTTCTGGCCCGACCCTCGGGACAGAAACGGGGCGTGTGGCTGCATGTAGTGCAGTACCGTCCGATCGGCGTCGTGCACGAGGTGACGGTGGTCGCGCATCGCACGAGTGAGACTGTCCGGCGGCACCGTCCCGAGGTCGTCGTCCCAGCCGCTGTCCCAGACGTCGACAACGTCGCGAAGGTGCTCGTTGGCGGTCCACTCGTAGTCACAACTGGCGCCCCACTTGAGTTCGTTCAGCGGCACCCCGAGGTCGTTTATGAATGGGTTGCCCGAGAAGTACGCCAGGTCGTGGCGCTCAGTGAAGGTGCGGTAGGCCCACTCCGGCGTCGAGGAGCCGGGACTGCGACGCTTCTCTAGGGTCCCCGCGAGGTACTCGTCGTACACCGACTCGAAAACGTCGTACCGGCAGGCGTCCAGCACGACGCAGTAGTCCCACTCTGACTCGAGGAACCGCTGGTCTCGCATCCTCACCAGTACCGGCACGTCCGGCGCTTGTATTCCTGTTGTTTTCGCGATCGGGACGGTGACCACCCAGCACCCGGCGCGATTACAGGTAGCCCAGGTCCTTCAGGCGGTCCTCGACGGCGATCGTCTCGACGTCGGTCGGGTCGGTGCCGCGCTCGGGCAGCAGTCGCCGGAGTTCCGCCTCGCGGTCGGGATTCTCCAGGCGACGGTGCTCGCGGGGGTCTGCGTCGAGGTCGTACAGTTCGGCCGACCAGTCCCGCTCGGGGTAGGTGACGAGTTTCGTCTCGTCCGACCGGACTGCCCGCGCCCAGTTTCGTTCCCGGTGCAGGGAGGCACCACACGCCCGCATGTAGGCGACACGGTCCTCCACGCCGGGACCGACCGGGTCGCCGTCCGTCTCGGCGTCGACATCCAGCGCGGACAGAAGCGTCGGCAACACGTCGATCTGGCGGACCTGTGCGTCGACAGTCGCCGACTCGACGCCCGGCCCGTGCAACAGAAAGGGGACGTTCGTCGTGAAGTCGTAGACGTTCTCGCCGTGGCCGTTCTCGACGTAGTGGTCGTCGATGTCCGGGCCGCGGTCGTCGAGCGCGCGGTTCAGGCGGCCGACGACCCCGCGGGTGTCGATGCCGCCGAAGTACCGCAGTGCGTCGCGAGTGGACTTCACCAGCAGGCGCGGGACGCTGTTTCGGTGGGTGATGCTCTCGCCGTGGTCACCGACGACGGCGACCAGCGTGTTCTCGGGTGTGGCCTCGACGAGCGCCCGTACCTCGTCGTCTAGCGCCGACAGCGCCCGCTCGTACGGCGTCTCGCCGTACTCCGGGGCGTCGTACGCCGACGGGACGTGGATGTCCTCGTGGAGTTCCCAGAGGTGGACAAAGGCAAAAAACGGCTCGGACACCCCCCCGAGACGCTCGATGGCGGTCTCTCGCCAGTCGGTGAACATCGAGGCGTCCTCGGGCCGGCAGTCGTAGGCGTCGAACCCGCGGTCGAGGCCGGTCTCGGGCACGAGCGGCCCCGTCGCGAGCCCCTCCGTGTGGTACCCGTCGGGCAACAGCGCCGCGAGCGGGTCCACCTCGTCGGCGAGACTGCCCCGCTGCAGGGAGTACACGCCGTTGCGCTCGGCGTACGACCCCGTCAGCAGGCTGGCGACAGCCGGCGTCGTCGTCGTGGCGCTGGCGTACAGGTCCCGGCAGGCCAGCCCCGCCTCGCGCAGCGAGTCGAGGTACGGCGTCTCCGTGCGGTCCGAGCGCAGCAGGTCCTCTCGCAGGCAGTCGACACAGACCAGCAGGAGGTTCGGTCGCTCGTCAGCCGCCGCGTCGCCGGTCCCGTCCCCGCTCTCGCCCCCGTCTCCGGTCTCGGTCCCGGCGTCGTCGTCCATCGCTCCCCGCTCCCCGGGCGACGGACAAAAACCCATCCACATCCGCCGGCCGCTCCGCACTGGCGCGGCGCCGCGGGGCGCCGGGGAGAGATCGGCGGGCGTTTATCCGGCGACCACCCAGCGTCGGGCGTGACGGAGATCGCCGTCGCCCACCACTGCGAGGGGGCAGGCCACGCCAGCCGGATGCTCGCCGTCGCCGAGGCCATCGAGCGGGCTGGCTACGGGGTCACGCTGGCCGGCGGCGGCCCGGGGACACCCTTTTTGCAGGCAAACGGCTACGACCCGTTCGAGCCGCCGACGGTCGATTTTATCTCGGACTACCAGCGCGACGGTGGCCTGCTCACCGCTGCCCGCCACAGCGGCCCGGCGGCGGTCGAGCGTGTCGCCGGCTACCGCCGGTGGCTCGACCGCGAGGACCCCGCGCTCGTCGTGACCGACGGGATCGCCGCCGCCGTCGCCGCGACGCTTGACACTCGACCGTACGTCTACCTCAGCCACGACCCTGCCGGCCTGTACGCCGCCCGCGCCGAGCGGGTCGGCGCCTGGACACGCAACCGACTGACCCGGGCGACCGCCGAGCGGTTCTTTCTCCCGAAGGTGTGGCCCGGTGAGCCGACGATCCCCGGCACCGAGGCGGTTCCGCCACTCGCGCCGACGCGAGGCGGTGACGCCGCGGCGGACGTGGAGGGAGAGGTGGACGTGCTCGTCGTCCCCAGCGCCTACGGCGTCGCTCCCGGGCGACTGACGGCGGCACTCGAACAGCAGGGACGCTCCGTGACCGTCGTCGGCGGCGATGACTGGACGGTGCAGCCGTCATTGCAACCGTACGTCGCCGACGCCACGCTGGTCGTCTGCAGCGGCTACTCGACGGTGATGGAGGCCGCCGTCGCCGGCACGCCCTGTGTGGTCGTCCCGACGACCTCCGAACAACGCGGCGTCGCCGGGGCCGTCGCTCGCCTGGAGGGGTTTCACGTCGCCCACTCCGTGGAGGACGTGCTCGCCGTCCACGAGAACCCGGGGACGCCGCGCCCCCGGGAGAACGGCGCCGACCGCGTCGCAGACGCCGTCACGAGGCTCGTGCCCGAGGGGTGAGGAGTGACCCGGGGCGGCCCCGGCCAGTCCTCCGAGTTCCGGACCTCGATCCCCGTCTCGGGGGCACCCGGCACCGTCGGGTCGTACTGGTGACAGGCCACCTCGTGGGGGGTGTGCGCGTCGCTCAGTTCCGGGTCGTGTTGTTCACAGACTCCACGACGGCGTCGAGACTCGGCAGCGAGGACAGCAACACCTGCGTGTAGGGGTGCTGTGGCGCCTCGCTGACCTCGACGGCGGGGCCGCGCTTGACGTCGAAGCGAGAGACATCACCGCGAGTGGACACCGGGTCGCGGTAGTCACCACGGACCTGGGGCACGCGAGCGCCGCACCCGGACTCAGGCGGCGATGCTCTCGGGAAAGTCCGTCGGGTCGACCTCGAACCGGTACTCGTCGGTCCCTTCGGGGGGTTCGACCTCGAACTCCAGTTTCCGCTCGGTCCGACCGTCCATCGTTATCTCGCGTTCGCGGCGCAGGAGAACCTCGTTGTTCTCGTCACGCAGTCTGAACATCACCAGCACACCCCCTGGACCACCGTTGTTCCGCACCGTCACGGTGTACACGTTCGTCTCCTCGCCGCGGACGACGTCAAAGTCGGCCACCTCCGGGCGGGTGATGAACTGCCACCCGAGAACCCCGCAGACGCCGGCAACCAACAGGACACCGACGCCGACCACCCGCTTCAGCAATCCCCGTCGGCCAGTCTCACTCGCTGTCGTATCGTCTCTGGTGTCGTCTCCAGACATGTTTTGACCGGTCGCCGTCGGTCAGTACGCGCCGATGTCGTTGTGTCACACTGTCACCGTCGGCGACTTCGTTGGGTCAAACACACACCAGAATATTAGTATTTCGTCCGGTCTGATGG
>CAZQHW010000122.1:0-7830 GCA_964593395.1 uncultured Halobacteriales archaeon | reverse complement strand
GGGCGCATCCGGGCGACGCGGACGTACCGACCGCCGGGCGCCTCGCCGACGACGTAGTCCGCCGTATTGCCCTCGTTGGCGGGCGGCAACAGGGAGTTGTCCGCGACGAGGAGCCCGCCGGGCGCGAGGTGGTCGGTGAGTGCCCGTACGCCCCGCTCTAGGTCGTCCGGTCCGAGGTAGTTCAGCACGGAGTGCAGCGCGACGACGGCGTCGTACTCCACAGCCAGGTCGACATCGGGCAGCGCCCCCTCGCGCACCGTCACCCCATCCATGTCGGCGGTCTTCTCCCGGGCGCGGTCGCGCATCGGCCCCGCCGGTTCGACGGCGGTCACCCGGTGATTGCGGGCGAACCGCCGGGTGTGTTCGCCGGTGCCTGCTCCGACCTCTAGCAGGCGGTCGGCGTCGACGGCGTGGCGGTCGAGCGCCTCGTACACGAACGACGCCTCGCGGTCGTGTTGCTCGCCGGCGTAGATGGCGTCGTACAGGGCCGGCCGCGCGTACAGTGGTTCGAGGTTCTCGGTCCCCGCGCGGTCGACGGTCATGCGCCCGGATTGCTCGACCGACGACTCGAAGCTTGCGGTGGTGTGAGAACCGGTGACGAGCGTCGGGTCAGCCGAGGAACTGCCGGACGCGAGCGGCCCGGACGACCCCGGAACGCACGTCGCCGCCGGTGTCCAGCGCGTCGATCACGTCGTTCGTCGCGCGGCGATGTTCGTCGTCGACCTCCGGGTCGACCCGTTCCAGGCCCGGGCGAACGTCGCTCTCCTCTATCGGGAGCACCTCCAGCGAGCGGGGGTTGTAGTACTGGACGGCGTCGGCGAGCATGGCCTCGAACTGCGGGTGGGCGTCTGCGACGACGTCCCAGTCGTCCGGCTCCAGGCCGGCCAGTCCCATCAGCGTCGGTGGGAACCCGACGCTGTAGAGGGCGGCGGTGTAGGTGATCGCACGGGGCAGTTCGATCTCGCCGACCTCGCGGGAGTACCCGAAGAGACCGACGTGCAACTTGCGGTCGCGACGCCGGGGGACGTACTCCGCGAGACGGTTCACCGTCGGCGCCACCTCACGAACTTGAGCGGAGTACGACGCCGCGACGCGGTCGGCGACCGCGAGTAGGCGGTCCTCGTCCACGTCCGGGGCGGTGCGGTCGCGCTCGGCGGTCCGCAGGTACTCCACGGCGGCCCGCACCTCGTCGGCGGGGTGGTCGTACTTGAACCCCGACTGGACGGTGAACGTCTCCACCTCCGGGTACGTCGCCAAGGTGCGCTCGACGGTGTCCGGCGCCAGGCCGCCGCGGAAGGGTGCGGGGCCGGCGCCGAGGATCGGGTACAGTTCGACGTCGAGGTCGTCGGCGGCGCGGTACAGGCGTGCCAGCGACACCTTGTTCACGAGGTCGGCGGCGAGCGAGCCGTAGTTCAGCGCGGGGTCCGACCGGGCGAGAAACACCCGCTGTGCGTCGCGGTCCCGCCCCTCCAGATACCCCCGGAGGATCTCGTCGGCGTTCAGCAGGTACTCGCGGTCCTCGATGAGTGGGATGACACCGACCGAGGCGGGACGGAACGGGCCGACCCAGTCGGCGACGGTGCGACCGTCGATCGCCCGGTCGGCCTTTCCGACGACGAACTCCTCGTAGTAGTCGTGGACGGCGTTCACCTGGTCGGCGGAGGTGACCATCGGGACGATCACCTCGTGGATGGGGGCGACGGCGTCGCGCTCGATCCCCTCACGGCGGGCGAGACTGCGGTCGAACGCCTCGGCGGCGTCGTACGAGCGGGGGATGCTCTCGAGAATCTCGAGGAGGATCTTCGCCTCGGACTCCTCCAGGTCGGGGTTGGGGCCGCGCAGGGTGAGGCGTCGGTCGGCGCCGAGTCGGTGGTCGGCAAAGTAGTCGTCGAACCGCGAGAGCAGTTTCTTGACGGCGTACTCGTCGCCCTCCTTGCCCTCGAAGTCCCACATCTGTTCGTCACACCCGAGGTGGGAGTAGGCGTAGTACGCCTCGCGGACCTCCTCCTCGCCGGCGATCAGTTCGCCCTCGGCGAAAAAGGGGACCGTGGCGTTGTCCGGGTGTTGTGTGCTCATCACCCGCGGCGGGTCGTGTGGGTCCGGGCGGTCGCTGTCGGTCATGTCCGGTCGTCGCCCCCGCCGGCAAAAAGTCCTCCTCAGTCGGTCTGCGGCGGCGTCGCTGTCGGTCGAGAGAGACCGGTCGAGTTCGACCGGCCTAATCAGTCCGCGACCGGGTGACGCGGTCGAACCGCCCTGTGGGCGGCCGTGACCTCGTCGACCGCGTCGGTCGGATCGCGGCGTCCGAGCGTCCGTCGCTGCCCGGCATAACCCTTGTGTCCGAGTCCGACGCCCGTTGTCACGCCCGCTCAGCCCTCGACGGTCACCGGAACCTCGTCCCATCCGGCGCGGTCGAGGTACTCCTCCAGGCGGGTCAGGTCGAGGTCGTGGTCGGCCTGCAACTCGTCGATCGGCGACTCGTAGCCGGCGTCGTTGAACCACTCGAACATCACGCGGTACTCCTCGCCGACCTCGCCCATCGCCTCCTCCAGCACCGCGGGGTCGAGGTGGTGGGCGCGGACGTTCAGGCCCGTGACGTCGCCGACGCGCTTGGCGGCGGCCCGCAGCGTGAGTTCGTCGCTGGCGACCTCGATGGCCTCGCCGGCGTACCGCCCGGGGTCGTCGAACGCCTTCGTGACGAGCGCCCCGAGGTCGTCGACGTCGACCATCTGCAGTGGGACACCCTCGGCCAGGGCGAGTGCGAGCGTGGCGTCCTCGAAGACGTCCTCCCGGTTGGCCTCCAGGTTCTGCATAAAGAAGACCGGGCGGAGAACGGTCTGTGTCACGTCGGCGTCGGCGAGGTACTGCTCGATCGCCCACTTCGAGTCGAAGTGCGGGACCCCGGTGTCGCGCTCGGCGCCCCCGACAGAGGAGAAGACGACGTGGTCGAGGTCGGCGGCGACGGCGGCGTCGACCGCGTTCTCGCCCTGGGCGACCTCGTCGTCGTAGCCGTGCTCCCAGAAGTTCGTCATCACGAAGGCGCCGTCGACCGACTCCATCGCCGTGGTGAGTGCCTCGGTGTCCGAGAGGTCGCCCTCCACGACGTGGGCGCCGCGGTCGGCGAGTGCCTCGGCCGCGTCGGAGTCGGGCGAGCGCGTCAGCGCGTGTACCGTGTAGTCGTTCGTGAGCAGGTGGTCCGCGACCGCGCCACCCTGCGTGCCAGTCGCACCGATAACGAGTATCGTATCCGTCACGGTTTCGTTACGCGATGGGGTGGGGTGAGGGTTCGGAACGCGGCAGCGATCGGGGGAAAGCCTGTGGGACGGTCACGGGGGTCACGACGGGGACGGCACGCTCTCCGTGGCTCGCAGCCCTCTCACTCCAACTGGTGGTAGTCGAGTTCGTGGTCGGCGTCGAGTGCCGCCTGGACGGGTGGACTCGGGTCGCCGAACGTGATGTCGTCGACGGCGAGTCCGCCGACGGAGTCACGCTCGAACACGACGTTGTGGCGCCACTCGGGGTCACGGTCGGTCGCGTCGGTGCGGTAGTGAGCGCCACGGGACTCCTCGCGGCGGAGCGCCCCCCGTAGCACCGTCTCGGCGACGGTCAGCCCGAAGCCGAGGTCCAGAGCGAACTCGAAGGTGCGGTCGGTCCGTGGCCCGGTTTCCAGGTCGGTCGCCTTCTCGCGCAGGCGGTCCAGGCGGTCCAGTCCGGCCCGTAGCGAGTCCTCCTCGCGCAACAGGCGGGCGTGTTCCCACAGGAGCGCCCGCAGTTCGTCGAACACTGTCTCGGCGTCGTAGGTGCCGTCGCGGTCGGTCAGCGCCGCCATGTCGGCGAAGTGCGCCTGGGCACGCTCGCGGACCTCGGTGGTGGCCGGCGAGCGCCGGCCGTCGGCCAGTCGCTCGGCGACCGCCTCGCCGGCGACGCGACCGTAGACGACCGTCTCCGCGAGGGAGTTCCCGCCGAGGCGGTTGGCGCCGTGGACGCCGACCATCGTCTCGCCGATCGCGTACAGGCCGTCGACGGCCGTCTCACCGTTCTCGTCGACGACGACACCGCCCATCCCGTAGTGTGAGGTGGGCGCGACCTCGACCGCTTCCTCGGCGAGGTTCACGCCCAGCGACTCGAAGCGCTCGAACATCCGGGGCAGGCGCTCGCGGACGAACGACTCCTCGCGGTGGCTGATGTCGAGGTAGACGCCGCCGTTGTCGGTGCCCCGGCCCTCGTCGACCTCCTGGGCAATCGCGCGGGCGACGACGTCGCGGGCGTCGAGTTCCATCTGCTTTGGCGAGTACCGCTCCATGAACCGCTCGCCGTCGGCGTTGAACAGGCGGCCGCCCTCGCCGCGGACCGCCTCGGTGACGAGGCGACCGGCCCAGGGGGCCCACTCCTCGTCG
Organism: uncultured Halobacteriales archaeon; assembly: GCA_964593395.1. Lineage (GTDB taxonomy): Archaea > Halobacteriota > Halobacteria > Halobacteriales > SW-7-71-33 > SW-7-71-33. The sequence goes on along the minus strand of CAZQHW010000122.1, from coordinate 3,436 downwards.
TCCTCGTCGACGGCCATGCCCGTCGGGTGGAACTGGACGAACTCCATGTCCGCGAGCCGGGCGCCCGCCTCGAGTGCGAGTGCGGGACCGTCGCCGGTGTTCTCGTCGTCGCGGGAGGAGTGGCGCTCGTACAGCCCCGAGTAGCCGCCCGCCGCCAGGACGACGGCGTCGGTCTCGAACAGCACGAACTCGCCGGTGTCCTGGTCGTAGCCGGCCGCCCCGAGCACGCGCCCGCCGCGGCCCTCGCCCTCGGTCAGCAGTCGCGTGATCATCACGTTCTCGCGGTAGGGCACGTCGAGCGAGCGAGCGCGGTCGATCAGCGTGTCCAGCAGCGACTCCCCGGTGTGGTCGCCGGCGAAGGCGGTGCGGCGGAACGACTGTGCGCCGAAGTACCGCTGGTCGATCTCGCCCTCGTCGGTGCGGGAGTAGTCCATTCCCCACTCGTCCAACTCGCGCAACCGGTCGGGTGCCTCCTGGGCGACGGTCTCGACCTTGTCGGGGTCGTTGAGGAAGTGGCCCTCGTTCAGGGTGTCTGCCGCGTGGACCGTCCAGTCGTCCTCGGGGTCTCGCGTGCCGAGGGCGCCGTTGATCCCGCCGCGTGCCCAAGTGGTGTGGGCGTCGCCGTGGGCGCGCTTGCCGATCACCAGTACGTCCTCCGGGTCGGTGCCCTGCTCGACCAACTCGATCGCCGCTCGAACGCCCGCGGCACCCGCCCCGATCACCAGCGCCGGCACCGACACGGTCTCGTGCGCGTTCGTCCTACTCTCACCGTCAGTGATGCTCATGTATTCGGTACGTGATACACACGGATAAGCGGCTTCCGGTCGTGTTCCGGCGGTGTAACACGCGAAAGTGTTATATGGCTCTATACTGGCCGTGAGCGGCGCAGACGGGCGATGCTGTGGCGGCCAGGGACCGCCGTGACACCCCGCCGACCGAGTGGATTCTGAGGGGCGCTCTTCCCGGACGTATAATATTGAATATGCTAGCGCGACGGACGGATTGTCGCACGAGCGGGCCGAAGTGAAGCGACCCCGAACCGCGGGGCGGCGCCGGCCCTGTCGAGTTTCACTTTCACTCCGCTTTGGCGAGGTTGATAACACATCGGCCCATCGGAACGGGGTACGCGACGTCGGGGCGACTCCGGCGACGCAGCGAACGGAAAGGGAAAGGGACCCGGCGTACGTACCACCGAACAGATACATCCGCGGCGAGCGTCTCTCGTCGCTGAATCGCAGTACGTATCCGGGGTAATTACGAACGAAACGATCCGCACACATGAAAGACATAATGGTTCAAACACGAGTGTCGGTCGTCGCACACGCGACGCACCGGCGGGAGGTGAGCAGATGAGCACACCCGAGGTCGATGCCGAGGAAGTGACGCTACCGACAAAGCGCACGGAGGGCGAGACGCTGGCAGAGCGGCTAACGGACAACGCCTACCACAACATCCTGCCGGCCCGCTACCTGAAGAAAGACGGTGACGGCCAACCCGTCGAGGAGCCCGAGGACCTGTTCGAGCGAGTGGCAAAGAACATCGCCCTCGCCGAGGCGGTGTACGGCACCGACGAGTCGGTGACCGTCACCCCGGAACAGGTCAAGCCCGACCACCCCCGGCGGGGCGAACTCGCCGGCGAGGCCTTTGGCGTCCACAGCGACCGCTTCTCGGCGCCCGAGACCCTGCCAGACGACCTCGACGAGGCCCGCGACCACCTCGCGACGACCGAAACCCAACTGACCGAGGGCAACGTCTCGAAGTTCGCCTACGACTCGGTGGTCCCCGGCCTCGACGACGAACTTCGTGAGCACGTCGAGGGCGTCTACCGCGAGTTCCGCGAGGCGATGGAGGGCCTGCAGTTCATGCCGAACTCGCCGACGCTGATGAACGCCGGCGACGAACTGCAGCAGCTGTCGGCGTGTTTCGTCTGCTCGCCCGAGGACGACATCACCGACATCCACGAGACTGCACGAGAGGCCGCCGAGGTGTTCCAATGTCTGACCGACGATTCGACGGTGACGGTCGAAGACAAGGGCATCGTCGGCGTCTCCGAGGTTGAGGCCGGCGATCGCATCCTCCAGCAGTCGTCCCGGGGATTCCAGTATCGGCGGGTGGAGGAGACCCACGAGTACGAGGACGCCGAGACGCTGACCGTCGAGCTGTCGAACGGCCTCTCGATCCAGGGGACGCCGAACCATCGGATCGAGGTTGACGGCGAGTGGACCCGGTTCGACCGGATTGACGCGGGGCAGGACGTCCACTACGCGCTGGGGTGGCTCCGCGAGACGGAACGGGAGCGGCCGGCGCTGGAGTCCGTGGAGTCGGGCGCACGGTGGAGCGAGAGCCGCGGCGTCGACAACGAGGCCATCGCCGAACTGCATCGCGAGGGGTTCTCCGATTACGAGATCGCAGAGCGGCTCGACTGCGGGAAGTCGACGGTGCAACGCCGACGGAGCGAGGAACTCCAGTTGCCGCCCAACGGTAGCGGCGGGCGCAATCCCGGCGCGAGTTCGTTCGACGAGACAAATGCCGAACGGCTACACGAGGCCGGTCACACGGATTCGAAGATCGCCGAATCGCTCGGTGTCGAGTCGGCGTCGATTCAGCGGTTCCGGGCCCGCCAGGACCTCGAGCCGAACGGGACGCCCGTGAAGACGGTCTCCCAGCCGGCGCGTCTGAGCGACGAACTCGCCGAACTGGTCGGCCTCTGGGTCGGTGACGGCTCCTGGCACACCGACGGCGTCCGGTTCCACGTCGGTCGCGAGAGCGTCGCCGAGTACATCGACCAACTGTCCCGGAAGCTGTTCGACACGGACGTCTCGACGACGTTCGCCGAGGGCTGCTTCGAGGTGACAATCAACAGCCACGAGATTAGACGCTGGTGGGAGGCGAACTTCGACTGCAAAGACGACGCGCAGTCGGCACGCGTCCCGGACGTAGTCAAGCGAGCCCCCGCCGACGCGGTGGAATCGTTCCTGCGCGGCTACTTCACCGCCGACGGGACGCTCCTGAACGACACCTATCCCAAGCTCTACAGCTCCTCGGAGACGGCCATCAACGACGTCGCAACGCTCATGATGGGGCTCGGCTACCCAGTCAAGAAGTCCGTCATCCGCGACGAGGAGGCACACCCGTACTACGGCCTCATCCCGACGACTGGACGGGGTCGAGAGTCGTTCCTCCGCGACGTCGGATTTATCGACGAACGCCGGGAGACCGCACTCGAGAGCATCGAGTCGGTGAGCGCCCGCGACTCCTACGACGGTGGGACGGAATACACCGTCGAGGTCGAGTCGGTGACCGAATCGGCCGACGCGACCGTCTACGACATCACCGTCGCCGACAACCACGAATACATCACTGACGGGATAGTCTCGCATAACAGCGGCGGCGGGATGGGCTACGCCTTCTGGCGGCTGCGCCCCTACGGCGACCC
>CAZQHW010000121.1:500-7846 GCA_964593395.1 uncultured Halobacteriales archaeon | reverse complement strand
CAGTCACTCGCTGGCGAGCAGTCCGCTGGCCTGTAACGCGGTTCGCCGAGTTCTTTTATTCTCGCGGCTCGTTACTCGACGTGATGGACGAAGAGAACAGCGACGACGAACGAGTGTTCTCTCCCGACGAACTCGACATCACTGACCGGGAGGAGGTCGTCGAGATCGAGGAGGACCGCTACGTGGTTTCCGCGAGCGGAGGGCAACCGGACGTGAGCTCGACCGCGAGTGTGGACCAGAGCCAGGACGACGGCGGCCCGGAACCCGCGATGGGCGGCGACTCGCTGGATGGTCCCACGGTTCGTGGCTGGCTCACCCGCCACGTCGCCGCGGCGGACCAGCGGTACGGGTTCGAGGTGTCCGCCACCCTCGACGACAAGACCGCACACCGGCAGTTCTACTCGGACGACGTCGTCGAGACCTTCGACGTGTTGCTGGACTGGTTCTGTCGGAACCTCGACGAGGGCGACCCGGAACAGGTGCTCGGGATCCTGCTCGCCGAGGCGGACACTCGCCCCCGGATGCCACAGAGCGCGTTGCGGGCTTACGTCGAGTCCGAGGGACTGTCCCCGGACGATACGGTGGCCGACCTGCTAGAGACCGCCGAGAACGGCTTTCGGTTCCCGCCGGAGTCGGAGTGACCCCGGTTGCAGAGTTGATAACCCGGGAGCCATTTATGTAATATCCGTTCATACCGGTTAGCATAGCATTCATGATATCGGTGTTGATAGCCGACGACTCAGAGTTCATGCGCAACCTGTTGCATGAGATCCTCGAGGGGGATCACGAGATCGTCGGAGAGGCCGAAAACGGCGTCGAGGCAGTGGACCTGTTCGAGGACCACCGTCCAGACCTCGTGATGATGGACATCGCGATGCCGATCCGGAACGGCATCGAGGCCACCTCCGAAATAAAGGAGATGGACCCAAAGGCGACGGTCATCATGTGTACGAGCGCCGAACAGGAAGAGATGATGAAGGAGGCTATAAAAGCGGGGGCGGACGGGTACGTCACGAAGCCCTTCCAGAAGCCGAATATCCTCGAGGCCATCGACGACGCCGTCGCCATCGCCTGACCAGTATGAAGGTCGACATCGAGGCGCTCGAGACGTTCAACCGACTGGCGCAGTCCGGCGCGGAGCGGGCCGCCCAGTCGTTCACGGACCTCTCGGGCGTGGAGACGGTAGTGGACGTGACGAGTATCGACGTGACGACGATAGACGACCTCGGGCGTGGACTTACCGACGACGAGTACGTCGGCGTACAGGTCGGCTACAACGGCGGCATCGACGGAGGTTCAGTGCTCGTGTTCGGCCGGGAGAACGCCGAGCGGATCACCGACCACGTGATGCCGGCACCGCTCGCCACCGAGGGGCTGTCCGAAAGCGGGTTGAAAGAGGTCGGGAACATCCTCCTGGGCGGGTTCGTCAACGGGTGGGCCGACCGCAGCGGCGAGGCAACACACCTCACGCCACCGACGTTCGTCGAGGGGCGGGGCAACGACCTGTTGCCTGAGGACCCCTCGACCTGGAACGACGGCGGGACCGTGTTCTCGATCACCAGTCAGTTGAGGACCGTCGGCGAGGTGATCGACTTCGACGTGTACCTGTTCCCGCGCCGGGACTCGTTCAAGCGCCTAGTCGACGAGGGCGGGACGAAAACCGACTCGCCGGTCCCGATCGAGCGACTGGCGGTTCTCGACAGCATGACCCAGCACGGGGCAGAACAGGCCTCGGACAAGATCACCACGATGACCGGGATCGAGACCGAGGTCAGCATCAGCCAACTGAGCTTCGTCCCGATCGAGGACGTCGCGAGTCGGGTCCCCGACAAGGAGATGATGGCCGTCGTGATCGAGTTCGAGGGACCACCGAGTGGCTACGTCGTCATCGCCTTCGACCGGGCGTCCGCCCACGAACTCGCGAACGCGATGGTGCCCGTCGACGGGGAGTTCGGCTCCGTCCACCGGAGCGCGATCGAGGAAATTGGTAACCTGATGACGAGTGGGTTCGTCGACGGGTGGGCCAACTACCTCGAGCGCAAGACCGAGATATCGCCGCCGGAACTGGTGACCGACCACGGACCGGCGATTCTCACCTCCGTCGCCGCCCGACTGGGCCACGCACAGGAGTACGTGTTCGTCCACGACTCGACGATCTCGACACCGAACGAGTCGTTCCACTGCGAACTGTACGCGCTCCCCAACGAGGCGGAACTGCGGGCGGCGCTAGAGTCGATCTCCGTCGAGGAGGCGGCGGCGATCTCCGACGCACAACTGCGGATGACCAAGAGCTATGACGAGCTTCAGTGAGGGGTCGGGCGGCTCCGTCGGGACGAGCCTGACACGTACCGCGGAGCGGATCGACGTCGGCGTCGCGGAGTTCCGCGTCTCCGCGAGCGGCGAGACGCTGGCGACACGCGGACTCGGCTCCTGCGTGGCAGTCACGCTGTACGACGAGTCTGCCGGCGTCGGTGGCCTGTCACACTTTATGTTGCCGCGACGGTCCGAGTCGAACGCCACCACGCCGACGAAGTTCGTCGACACCGGTCTCGAACTGATGGTCGACTCGATGCAGCGGGAGGGCGCGTCGGTGACGGCGACTGTCGCCAGGGTCGCCGGCGGCGCACACCTGCTCGACATCGGCGACCGGGGTGTCGGCCAGCGCAACGTCGAGGCCACACACGACGTGCTCGGGGAGTTCGGCGTCCCGGTCGTCGGGGAGGACACCACCGCCGACCACAGTCGCTCGGTCGAGATCGACACCGCGACCGGCGAGGTCAGGGTGGTCCGCCCGGGCGGGACGGTCAGCACGATCTGACCGGAAACCAGTGTAGACACGCCAGTTCACAGTCGTGAACAGAATGCCCATCAGGTTAATAACGCGCGCGCACGAGGGTTGAGCCAAGGATGTACCTGTCCACGACCGCAGGTGTCGTCTTCTCTCTTCCGGGGAGCTTGTCGGTTCTGCTGATCAGTCTGGTTCCGGCGGCCGGGGTCCTGGGGGTTCTCGACGTCTTCGACGACGACGACGACGAGGACGAGAGCGACGAGGACGACCTGATGGCCGACGAGGACGGCGGGTTGTTCGACGAGGACGGTGGTGGCGGCGACGAGGAGATGGGTGACCTGGGAGAGTTAGACGACGACTGGGGTGACGACATGGGTGGTGGCGACGACGGCGAGTTCGAACAGCGGATCGAGGAGATGGAGGCGGAGATGAGCGAACTCTCCTCGACGGTGAGCACGGTCCGCAGCGAGAACGAGGAGATCGCCGGCTCCGTCGAGGAGATAGAGGAGAACATCAGGAAGCTGCTCGACATCTACGAGATGGTGACCCGTGGAGTCAACCCGTTCGTCGACGAGGCCGCCGAGTCACCGTTCGACGGCGGCGACGACATCAGCGTGTTCAGTGACGACGACGGCGAAACGGAGACGGAGGACTTAGACGACGACATCGCAAACGAGGACGCCGAGGCGTTCTTCGACGACGACTTCGACGGCGACGACAGCGGCGAGGACGCGTTCGCGACGGGCGACAACGGCGGGTTCGACGACGGCGACAGCGGCAAGAACACGGGCGGCGACGACGAGTTCAGCGACTTCGACGGCGGCGACGACGCCGACGGCTTCGGCGGAAACGAGGCCGGATCGAGTAGCGACGGCGGGGCCGGCAAGAGTGGTGGCGGCGGAGCCGGGTCGACAGGCGACGACGGGTTCGACGACCTCGGCGACGGCGACTCGGGCGGGGCAGGCGGCGGTGACGAAGGCGGCGGCAAGAGCTTCGAGGAGCTAAAGTCAGAGTACGACAGCGGCGCGGACTGGGAAGACAACGGAAACGGAGACGAGACAGCGGAGACCGAGGAGAACGAGGTGACGGACACCACCGCACACGAGGAGCCGGACCCGGACACGAAGGTCCAGCGCGAGCGGGAGCCGGAACCGGAACCGGACCCGGCCGTGGACCCAGCGCCGGAACCGGAACCGGACCCTGCCCCGGCCGCCGAGCACAGCGAGTCGCGCCGGGACGACCCCGCCGGGGCGGAACAGGGGCACGGGGGAGCGACGCCCGGTCGTGGCGGTCGCGCCGCGCGCGGTCCGGGAGCGGCCGAAGAGGTGCCCGCGGTGCAGGGTCGCAGCAAGCCGTACCTCTCGCGGTTGCCCGGCGAGTACGTCGTCGACCTGGTCGTGATGGAGTGGATGTCCCGACTGATCGAAAAGAGCAACGCGGCCCACGCCCACCGTGCGGTCGCCTACTACGAGACGATCGGCTGGGTGAGCGAGTCAGTCGCCGAGGAGTTACACGCCTACCTGCGGGGTATCTCGGAGACGGACTACCGGGACAGCCAGTGGGCGCCGCCCGAGCAGGCGGGAACCCCGGCCCACCAGGGTGACGCGGGGCCGAGCGCGGGCGGGGTTGCGGACGGCGCGGGACCAAGCGCGGGCGACGCCACGAGTGGCGACGTTGCCGCCGCCGACGGCGGCGACCCGGACGACGACTTCGAGTCGACGTTCTCGATCCAGCCGCCGCCGGCGCCGTCGGGGCTGACCGTGGAGGACCACACCTGGAGCTTAGAGCAGATCGCCCGGATCGTCGGTGACCGCGAACAGGAGTTCCTCCGGGCACACAGCGCACAGCAGTCGAACACCCGCGACACTGGGAGGCGACGGTAACGATGGGGTTCAGCGTCAGTGCCGCGAGCGTGATCGTGTTCATCGGCGTGTTGATAAGCGTGAGTCTGCTGTACACGACGGCGGCGAACAACGCCGAATTGATGACCGACGCCCGGTCGGACGCACAGGAACGAGCCCTCGAACAGCGCAACGCGGACCTGAACGTGACGAGTGTCAGCTACAACGGGAGCGTGCTCGTGGTGAACGCGACGAACACCGGGGCGACGACGCTGTCGGTCGAGGACACCGACGTGGTCGTCGACAACCAGTTCGAACCAGGGACGGTGACGACGGTCGCCGGCGGTGAGCCCGGGTCGACACTGTGGGTGCCCGGCGAGCAACTCCACATCGAGGTCGAGATCGGCACGAAGCCTGACCGGGTGACGGTCGTGACCGACCTCGGCGTCGCCGAGACGGAGGGCGTGCCATGAGCGGCGTCTCGGTGACCCATCTCGTGTTGTTTATCGCGAGTATGGTCGTCGCCAGTTCCGTCGCGGTGGCGTTCACGGGCCAGGTCGACGACCTCACCGCCTCCCTGGACCAGCGAGGTGACGACCTCAGCGACGAGGTGCGAACTGACGTGGAGGTGATAAGCGACGCCGGGAGCCAGGTGTACAACCAGTCCGGAAGCCAAAACGTCACGCTGCTCGTGAAAAACACCGGATCCCGCACGCTGGCCAGTGACGACACCGCCGTCGACGTCGTCGTCGACGGCACCTACGTCGGGAACGTCTCCGTGACGGTGCTCGACGGCACGACCTGGGACGAGGCGGGCGTCGCCAGGGTCGAAATCGACGGCCCCACGCTCGACACGGGCGATCACCGGGTGAAGGTGGTCGTCAGCGGCGACGAGGAGGTGTTCAGGTTCAACACATGATGTCGAACACGGATCTCTTCTCGCTCGGACTGGGAGAGCGCGACCGACTGAACGCCGAACTCGGCGGAGGGGTCCCGCCGGGCAGCATCCTCCTCGTCGAGGGGGACTACGGCGCCGGAAAGAGCGCGATGTCCCAGCGACTGGCCTACGGCTTCTGCGAGACGGGCGCGAGTGTCACGTACCTCTCCACGGAGTTGACCGTGAGCGGCTTTCTCGACCAGATGGAGTCGCTGTCGTACGACGTCGAGGAGCACCTGTTGCACGAGCGGCTCCTCTTTTTACACGCCGATCTCGACTCCGGGGGCGCCATCAGTAACGACGGCGACGGTGAGCGCCGTGAGTTGCTCAACCGGCTGATGGACGCCGAGGTGATGTGGGAGCCGGACGTCATCATCGTCGACACGTTCGACGCCATTCTCCGGAACGACCCACAGTTCGAGGCGCTCGTCCGCGAGAACGAGGAGCGCCAGGCCGCCCTGGAGATCATCTCCTTCTTCAGGGAGGTCATCTCACAGGGAAAGGTGGTGGTGCTCACGGTGGACCCCTCGACGGTGACCGACGAGGCGATCGGGCCGTTCCGGTCGATCGCCGACGTGTACTTTATGCTCGAGATGGTCGAGGTGGGCAACGACGTCCGCCGGCAGATATCGGTCAAGCGGTTCACCGGGATGGGCGAACAGGTCGGAGACACGATCGGCTTTTCGGTCCGGTCGGGGACTGGTATCGTGATCGAGAGTCGCAGCGTGGCATAGATCATGACTGCGCAGGGAGAGGCCAAGCCGTCGGACGAACTGCGAGAACTCGCCGCCAGGCACCCCCACCTGCAGGAACACTTAGAGAAGTTCCGCCAGATCACCGGCGAGTTCCCGATGGCCGTCGAGGAGCCAAGCGGGGAGTACGAGACCGACCGGCCCAACATTCTGTACCCCGTCGGCGGGCCGGTGCTGTGTCACATCTACGGCGACCTCGGGCAGGACATGAAGTACTACGCCATCGAGCCGGACCTCTCCGGCGAGGAGTTCACGCTGTTCAACGACATAAAGGACGAACTCCTGAAACGAAGTGTCAACAAGGCCGCCCCGGATACGGAGCGGGAGTACGACGACCGGATCGAGGAACTGTTAGAGGAGACGATCCACGTCGGCAGCGAGGACGGCGGCGTGCTCGACGCCGTCCGGGGGTCCGTGTTCGGCTCCGAGAAGTACGAGGTGTCCGAGCAGACCTACGAGAGCATCCGCTACCGGCTGAACCGCGACATCGTCGGGATGGGGCCGCTGGAGCCGGTGATGCGGGACCCGGCGAACGAGGACATCCACGTTATCGGCCCCAACGAGTGCCACGTCGACCACGGCGTCTTCGGGATGCTAGAGACCACCGTGGAGTTCAACTCCCCCGCCGAGTACGAAACCTGGCTGCGCAACATGGGCGAGCGAATGGGTGACCCCGTCAGCGACTCCGACCCGGTGATCGACTCGACGCTGCCGGACGGCTCCCGTATCAACATCATTTACTCCGACGACGTCTCGGTGAAGGGGCCGAGCCTGACGATCCGGCAGGGTGACGAGACGCCGCTGTCGATCAACCAGATCACGAAGTGGGGGACGCTGTCGCCGAAACTCTCCGCCTACCTCTGGCTCTGTCTCGAGAACGAACAGACTGTCTTTGTCGTCGGGGAGACCGCCTCCGGAAAGACCACCACGCTGAACGCCATCATGTCGTACATTCCGCGGGACTCGAAGATCTACACCGCCGAGGACACCGCGGAGGTGCTGCCCCCGCACGACACCTGGCAGCAACT
>CAZQHW010000121.1:0-490 GCA_964593395.1 uncultured Halobacteriales archaeon | reverse complement strand
AACCCGGCAAACGTAACCCGGTCGAGGTTTCGACGATTTGCGATGCGGCGGAGTTTCTCCTCCTTGGGGCCGCTTCCGGCGATAACCAATCTCGCAGTTGGGACCGCCGAGGACACCTCGGAGGTGTTACCCCCGCACGACACCTGGCAGCAACTGCTCACGCGGGAGGGCGGCGGCGAGGACAGCACCGACGTCGACATGTTCGACCTGGTGGCGGCGGCGCTGCGCTCGCGGCCGGACTACATCATCGTCGGCGAGGTGCGTGGCGAGGAGGGCCGGATGGCGTTCCAGGCGGCCCAGACCGGTCACCCCGTGATGCTCACCTTCCACGCCTCGGACATCGTCTCGATGATCCAGCGGTTCACCGGCGAGCCGATCAACATCCCGGAGACGTTCATGGACGTCGCCGACGTGGCGCTGTTCCAGAACCGGGTGAAGCAGGGTGACGACGTGCTCCGCCGGGTCACGAGCGTCCAGGAGATCGAGGGGT
>CAZQHW010000120.1:0-7976 GCA_964593395.1 uncultured Halobacteriales archaeon | reverse complement strand
AGAGCAGCCGACTGTAGATCGGCTTGCCCCCCGTTCAAATCGGGGAGGGCGGACTTTCCTCGAAAACATAACTGACCCGATTCGAGCCTGGAAGCCGCAGCGGCCGATCGGAGCGAGACCGATCGTCTTCCTCCGTTCAAATCGGGGAGGGCGGATTTCATCTACGAACGGGGTAGACGGTCGACGACCCCGGCGGCCCGTCGTGACCAGCGACACTCACCGGAACAGCACCCGCTCGACCTTCTTCGCCTCCCGGACGTGGAAACACTCCTCGTCCGGTGGCGTCGAGCCGTCCCGGTCGGCACCGACCATCCCGTCGTACTCGCACTCCCACCCGCTGGGGTCGGCTCTCACCTCGGTCCCGGCGACGGTGTACCGGTCTTCAATCGCGTTTCCGTTCTCGTCGAGGTCGTACTGGACTCGGACGACGGCGCCCGTCTCGACGACGAGATACCGGCCAGCCTGTCGCTCGCTCGCTCGCTCGAGTTCTTCGATCATCGTTGTCTCGAACGGCGGACGGTCGGCCGTCCCGATCCCGTCCCGGCGTTCGATTCCGGGCACGGACCGCCTGGGCCGTCGCCGTCGGCACCGACGACGGCGGTCGAGTCGCTCACCGCGACCGAATGGCCGCAGTTCTCCGGCCCGCGTACGCCGAGACTCGGGGGGAGTTCGGGACGCCGTGTCCGGTCGTCACTCATCTTCCTCGACGCTGATCGTGGCGTCGCCGGCGTAAACTGTTCGGCCGTCGACACCTCCAGCCGGAGTGGTCACACACGAGACGGTGTCCGTCTTCGACCGTTGTCGAGTCACTGCGTGGTCCCCGTTCCTGCCACAACAGCAATACTGCTTGAGGGTCACCGAGACGTGTGTTATCGAGACTGACCGACGTCGACCTGCCGGATGTCACCTCGATCGGCCAGCGGCGTTCGGACCTGGGCTCGGCGGCGGGGTTGCTCGGTGTCGGCGCCGGCGTCGCCGCGGCGGGTGTCTGTGTCGCTCCCGCGGCCCCGCTCGCCAGTGCGGTTCTGCCGACCGTCGCGTCGCTGTACATGGAGGAGAGTGCTGAGACGGTGGCGGAGGCCGCGGAGACACGGCTCCGGGAGCTGGGTCAGCGGTTCGACGACCCCGACACGCGTCGCGGGGCGGCACTGGCGAAGTGTTCACGGGCCGGCTGTCGCGTTCTCGACCCGATCGTCCCCGACGACGCCGACGCCGACACGGCAGCCGAGATGGCGGCGACCGACCCCGAGGCGTTCACGACGCTCGTCCGGCGTGTGTTCGAGTCAGACCCGGATGCACTGGAGCGGATCGAGGACGACCTCCGGCGGCTTCTCGCCGCCGACCCGGACGAGGACGACGTCGACCCGGAGGCGGTCGTCGACCGGGTTCGAGACACCTTCGGCGTCGACTCCCGGCAGGAGGCCGTCCGACTGTTGTACCTGTACAGGAAGTTTCTGGGCGACCTCGGGTCGAGGGCGGGCGAGGAGACGGACGACCCCGAGGTCAGGGAGACGCTCGCTGGACTCGACGCCTGTCTTGACAGCATGGAGAACAGTGTCGACCGCGTGCTCGACGAACTGCTGGCGGTCGAACTCGAGGACGGACACGGGTTCGAACAGTGGACGATCGGCACGCTCCAGGCGCGACGGCCGTTTGAGGGAACGGACCCACGTGACGCCTGGGGGTTCGGACGGCTCGACCTCGCGGACCTGGTCGCCGCCGCCGACCCCGACCACGAGTTCGAGGTCGGTGACCTCAGGGCCGACGATGGCGACCCGCCGTTCCGGCGGCAGGTGCTCGAGGACCTCCGGGCCGGCGACGGTCCGATCGTCCTCACTGCCGGTCCGGAGTGCGGGAAGAGTACGGTCTGCCGACGGGTCGCACACGAGTGGGTCGACCGGGACCACGGAACGGTGTTCTACCGCGGCAGCGAGGCTCGACAGCCGTTCACCGGGGAACGGGCGCTGCTGACTGGGATCGACGAGGCACAGGACGTCGGCGACGGGGTGCCGCTGGTCGTCGTCGAGGACGCCACCCGGGAGAGCGCCCGGGCGGTGTTCGAGGTGATCGAGCGGAGTCTCGACCACGAGCGCGACGTGGCCTTTCTACTCGACGCCCGGACCAGCGAGTGGGAGCGGTTCAGAAGCGAGGTGGCCGGCGACCACGTCGTCGACCGGGAGTTCGACGAGTCGCCGATCGACCGGCGCGAGCTGCCCGAACTCTCCGTGGCGACCTGCCGGAGCGCCAGGACGGCGTTCAACCAGTTGCCAGGCGCGTTCTACCGTCCACACGCCGAGGCCCTGCACCGGAGCGTCACCGAGAACACGCCGTCGGATCGGCGCGCGTACGAACTCTCGACGCTCGCGACCGAACTGCGACGAGAGGGCCTCGACGCCGAGGGAACGCCGCTGGCACAGTCCGCTGCCGACGCGTACGCGGCCGCCGTCGGACCGCTCGAGGACGACGTCGACGACCTCGAGGACCTCCAGGACGCCGACGACCGGGCGGTCAGGCGGGCCCTGCTGGCGACGGCTGTAAACCTGCTGAACGCCGCGGAGTATCCCGTCGAGCCGGAGCTGCTGTCGAGTTTGGCGTTCGTCGACCCCGCCGTCGGGGGCGCCGACGCCGACGCGCTCGCGGAGGGCGTCGCCGACCTCCTGGACTGTCTCACGAGCCCCCCGGACGAGGGCGGCCTGAACCGACAGATGGTCCGCACGGGCGAGGTCGTTCGCCTGGCGCCGCTGGAGACCCGGCCGCCGAGCTGGTCGACCGCCTTTCTGGAGGCGGCGACCGAGGGGCGGTCGACCGGGACGCCGGCGATACGGCCACTGGTCGTGGCTGCGGGTGCGGCGATGCTCGGGCTGGCCGCCGACCCGCGGACCGAGGTCGAGGTCCCGGGCCTGACCGGCGCCGACGCCGACGCGCGACGGCGGCAACTCGCACGGGCGCTCGTGGAGCTCGCCGGCGACCGTGTCACTGCCCCCGACGGCGACGGCTACCTGAAACGACTCGGACAGACACCCGACGAGACGGCGCGGACCCTGCTCACGCGGGTGTACGAGTGGGCACAGCGCGGGCTCTTCGGTCTTGACGGGGAGTCCTGGCGTCGCGAACTCCTCCGTCCGACCGACGACGCGTCGGACGAAGACGAGGTCGCGACGGCGCTCGGGGTCGCGGGCGACGTCGACGGCGGGCCCGACGACACGCTCCGGCTGCACGACCTCGTCCCGGACTGCTATGGCCCGGCGCTCGCGTACGACCTGCGTCGGCGCCTCGGGTACGGTGGGGACGCCGAGCGCCGGCTCGACGGCCTCGACGAACTCCGGGCCGAGGTCGAGGGCGACGACGACATCTCGGAGACGGCCCGACACGAACTGCTTGGGGAGATCGACGTCCAGCGAGCTAGCGAGATGTCCGACCTCGTCGTCACCCCGGACAACGAGATCACCGACGACGACCGCGTCGCCTGCAGGGTCTCGGCGGCCGAGCACCTCGCCTGCGCCGGCCGTCACGGGGACGCCATCTGGCAGTACGAGAACGCGGCCGTGGTCGTCGACGACCTCGACCGGGAGACGGACCTCCTCGAGCGGGCCGTCGACAGGGCCGAGCGGGCCGGTGACAACCCCACGTCGGTGTACTCCAAGCTGGTGAGTTCGTGTGTCCGGGCGGGCGACAACGAACTGGCCGAGGAGTACTGCACGGAGGCACTCGATCGATACGGCGACGAGGACGAGGCGGCCGTCGCCGAGATGCACCGCACACTCGGCAGTGCGTACGCCGGCAGTGCGGGAGGTGACGAGAGTGACTCCTTCGCGGAGCGCACCGCCGCGATCAGGGCCACCAAACGGGCCGACGAGCACCTCGAGGAGGCGGTTGACCGGTTCGAGCGCCTCGGCCACCACACGGAAGCCGCCGAGACGTACCAGCGGATGGCCTCGCTGTACGAGGAGACGGACACGAAGGACCCGGAGGAGACCCTGGCGCAGCACCGGCAGGCGATCGAGGCGTACGAGCGCGCGGAGGACATCGGCGTCGCCTTCGCCTGCCGCCGGGCCGCGGAACTGTGCCACGAGACGCTGTCGGACAGGGAGCGCGCCGCGGAGTTCTACGAGCGGGCCGCCCGCCGGTTCGAGGCCGCCGGTGCCGACGAGACCTCCGACGTGACGAGCGCTGCCGCCGACGAGATGGTCGCGGACACCTACCACGACACGGCGCGGATGTACGAGGAGACCGACCCCGAGCGCGCCGAGCGGTACTACGAGCGTGCACTCGAGCGGTACGAGGAGGTCGCCCACCGACGGGACACCGTCGAGGTGTACCGCGGGCTGGCTCGCGTTCACGAGCGGAGCGACCCAGAGACGGCACGAGACTACCGCGAGAGGGCGATCGACCGGCACGAGAGCGCCGGCGACACGCGGAGCGCCGCCGAGACGGCCCGGGAGATAGCCGAGGACGCCGAGGACGTCGAGACCGCCGTGGCGTTCTCCCGACGGGCGATCGAGTTGTACGAGACCGCCCGAGGTGACACGACGAGCGACGTGGTCGGCGTCCACAACTCGCTGGGGAAAGCGCTCCTCGAACACGGCGACCTCGAACGCGGGACGCGGCACTATCTGAGCGCGGTAAAGACGGGCCACGAGCAGCAACCCGGGTCGGTGCTCGTCACGCCGGTGCTGGACGACTACACGACGGCGGTCGGTCTGTTCCGCGGCGCGGGGACGATCGACGTGGACGACCTCACTCCGTCTGCCGCGTCCGACGCCGTGGACCTGCTGGAGACGGCCGCCGACGGTCTCCGACGGGCCGACCACTCGGGGACTCGCCCGCACGAGACAAAGGCTCGTACCGTCGCCGGACGGCTGTACTCCGAGTGTCTGGCGGAGCCCGCGGCGGCCAGAGAGCAGTTCACTCGGGCACTCGAACTGTGGTCGGAGCTGGACCCGGATCTCTACACGGTCGGGCTGGTCCGGCTGCGTCTGGCGACGATCGAGGCCGACCTCGGGAACGTCGACGCCGCGGTCGAGTGGGCCGTGACCGGTCTCGCCGACGCCGGCAGGACGCTCTCGGACCCCGATAGTGCCTCCATCGGCGGCCGGGTGCCGTTCGAGCGGCTCGTCACCCTCGGCAGGCAGACCCTCGAGACGGTCCGGAGCGCGGACCCGGACCCGGTGACGAGACGAGAGGCGGCCGACGCCGGCACGCGACTCCTGTCGGCGTACAGAGACATCGCCGGCGACCACGCCGACGAGTCTCTGTGTGACTCGGTCCGGACCGTCTGTGACGACCTTCGGGCGTGACTCGACTGCACGGGCGAGGCCGAGCGTCTCTCTGCTCAAACCGGGGAGACCCCTCCGTCGCCGTGTGGGCCGACAGGATAATCTGCTGGCGCCCGTAGCGGGCGTATGACGACGCGGTACCGACTGACGAGCGTCGAGACGGTTCGCGAGGAGGGGTCGTGGCTGTTCACGGCGCGCGACGCCCGCGGCGAGGACACCGAAATCGTGCTCGTCCCCTGTGACGGCGACCGGCCGGTCGAGGCGTGGGTGAACCGCTGTACGCACGAGCGCCAGCGACTCTACCGCGAGGAGATCGGGGCCGTCACCAGAGACGGCGGGATCGTCTGCCCCAAGCACGGGTCGGTGTTCGACGCCTGCTCGGGGTTCTGTGACAACGGCGAGGCCGCCGACTCGACGCTGCTCTCGGTCGAGATCCAGGTGGACGACGGCCAGGTGTACCTCACCGACGACGACGTGACGTACCTCGGACCCGGGCCGACGGACGACGACGATGACGACGACGGCCCGCAGTCCACCTCACACCTGCAACTCTGACTGCGGACGCCCCCTGGCGTGCGCCGTCAGGGCGACGACGGCACAGGAGGTGTGGTCAGCCGGACTGTACCAGCCCCAGTCGTCGCGTCGCTGACCGCGTCTCGTCGCCTGCCCCGGACGGGAACGGGACGGTCGAACGAAAACGGCCACCCAGGTCAGTCCCCGCGCAACTCTGGAGCCATCCGCCGGAGCCGCTGCACGACGGTGACGTACTTCATCAGGGCGACGACGAGCAACACCCCCGACAGTATGTCGGGAACACCCGCGTCGATGACCGTCGCCAGAAGCGGTGTCGCGAACGCTGCCAGCCCGAGCACGATGTGCCCGCCGCCGCGTCCACCGATGCCGATCTTGACGTACCTGCCGGAGAGAGCCTCGTACTTCGCCGAGATTCCCGAGAGCCACAGGTCACCCGCTATCGCCGCGAACCCGAACAACGGCACGGAACACAGGTACGTGAGCGCACCGTACACGAGGATGTCCGACAGTTTGTCGCTGGCGAAGTCGAAAAAGGCCCCCGACTCGGACTCCAGGTCGTGCCGTCTCGCGAGGTCTCCGTCGAGTGCGTCCGCCAGGAGTGCGAGCGCGATGAACACGCCGGACAGCGAGAGCGCGTACGGTCTCGGGTCGGCCGCGACGACGAGCGACGCGGCCACCACCGAACACCCAACGCCAGCCGCGGTCAACTGGTTCGGCCGCACGCCCCGCTCGTGAAGGTAGTCGACGAGCCCTGGAAACAAGACCCGTTCAGAGATACTTTTACTGTTCACCGGTGGTGCGCGTAACTGTTCGGGGCGTATATATCTGCGTCGGCGTCGTGGTCGGGACGTGGCGACACCCGTCTGGTCGGCACAGCGGCGGTCCCGGGCCAGACCTCTGGCATCTTAGTCGTCGCGCGTCCGTGTTTGATTTCACGCATCAGAAGCGGTAAGTGTATGTTCAGCGCAATCGGATCGAACGGTGTGACAGCGGACGTTTCCCGCCGACGGCTCCTGTCGGGCGTGGTCCTCGCGCTGTCGACAGCGGGGTGTCTCGGCGTCCTCGACGGTGGTGGCGACGGTGAATCCGGTGACGCTGGCGACGACGCCACGCCGACCACCGCGGAGCCGACGACCAGCGACGAGACGGAGCCAGAGACTGCCACGACGACCACCACGACGGTCGAGCACCCGGAGACAGCACCGCTTCCAGAGGCCGGGGCGGAGCACTACGTCGACCGCGTCGAGCGGTTCGATTCGACGGGCAACGACCACGTCTCGGCCGAGGAGTCGATCGACTACGGGCGCGTCCCGCCGATGTCGGGTCCGCACTTCTCGGGGGTGGTGACGCCTGGTTTCTACAAGCGCGAACCACCGCTGGGGGCGCTGGTGCACAATCTCGAACACGGCGCCGTCGTCGTCTACTACGACCCCGACGTTGTCACCGAGTCTGCCCGCGAGAGTCTCGCCGCCTTCGCCGACGAGTACACCGACCCCTGGGCACACGTCGTCGTCGCGCCCTCGCCAGCGGCGGATCCGGCGCCGTACACGCTGACGGCGTGGCGCCACCGGCTCCGACTGCAGGAGTACGACCCGCGAGCGGTGCGGGCCTTTCTCGCGGAGTACCTCGGGCGCGGGCCGGAGCGCCCGGTGCGGTAGTCAGTCGTCGAGGACCTCGTCGACGGCGGCCTTTATATCGATGTGACCTGAGCCCCGGACCGTCGCGGAGTCGAGCGTGTCGTCGTTCGACCCGGGGTTGCTCGCGGTGTCACCGTTGAGGGCGTCGTCGATGCCGACGTTGACGCCGTCGCTGTCGCCGAAGACGTTCGGGAACGACTCGGGCGAGGTGGTCTGTCCCGACTTGCCGACCGGCTGCTGCTCGGCGGTCGACTCGATGGTGTCGCGGATCTCTCCTGGCGAGGCGTCGGGGTCGGCCCCGGCCAGCAGGGCGGCGAGCCCGGCGACCTGTGGCGCCGAGAAACTCGTCCCGGCCTTCCAGGCGTAACTCGGGGTGTAGTCGTCGAGACGGGCGTCCTCTGGTTCGCTGTCGTCGGTGACGAACCCGGTGTTGAACACCAGGTCGTAGAAGTACTCGCCCTCGTCGGCCTCGCCGGCGGCGTCGGTGTCGATGTTGCCGCCGCTCGCGGTGACGTTCACCTCGCCGTTG
>CAZQHW010000119.1:0-8040 GCA_964593395.1 uncultured Halobacteriales archaeon | reverse complement strand
CCGACGACGGACTCGTCGGGCCGGAGTACGCGCCCGACGACCTCACGGGGGGCGCGTCGGGGAGCGACACGGGCGAGCGGCGACGGGACACGACGACGTTCGACGACGAGGGGTCGTCCGACGACGAGAACCCGAACGCCCGCGGGGACGGCCCCGGCGAGGGTGCGGTCCCCGACGACGGGCGACAGGACGAGACGGTACTCGACGCGGCCGACATGGGGCACAGAGACGAGAACGGCGACGACAGAGACGAACCGGCCCCGATGCCGGACTCACGCACCGGGGCGTACTCCGGGAGTGAGGACGACCAGGCAGTGGGCGCCAGAGCCAGGGCGGACCACGGGGGCGACGACCGGCGGGAGGTCGACAAAGGGGATCGGGATGCCGTCGGTCCGGGCGAGACCGACGCGCCGGACGGCGTGGACGCACGGACCCGGGCCGCGGACCCCGAGACGACGGCGGGTCCGGACGTTCTCGACGAGGTGGCGGGAGGACCCGAGGAGAGTGCGACCGGGAACGGGGTGATCGGGCGCGTCCGCTCGTTCATCGGGCGACTGCTGCCGTAGACGCCGGGGCCCGAGAGTTACCCCGGGTCGTCGGACTCGAAGTCCGTGGCGTCCGAGTCGGGGTCCGTGCGACGGCGCTCGCGCTGTTCGACCTTGTTGAGTTCGATGAGCATCCGGAAGACGGCCTTTACGAGGTTGCGGTCGACGTCGAAGCGGGCGGCGTTCTCGCCGGCGCGGTCCATCACGCGCTGTTCCTGGCGCTCGTCGACGGTCGCCAGACCGCGGCGCTCCTTTACCCGAGCGATGGTGTCGGCGACGTACGTTCGACGGGCGATCAGTTCGACCATCTCGCGGTCGATCTCGCGGATCTCCTCGCGGAGGTCGGGTAGGTCCATCCCCTCCGGCGGACGGTCCCACCCTGGGTCGGTCGGCGTGGTCTGTGACTGGTCGGTCGTGTCGTCGGCGTCGTCCGGTCGACCGTCGGGGTCGGGGTCGGAGTCGTCGCTCACGACTCCACCTCTGCGCCGGTCTCGCGGGTGGTCGTCGTCCAGGCGGTGCCGGCGAGGTCCTCGAAGGCAGGTCGCACGCTGGCGACGGTCTCCGCGTCGCCGACGGCGGTGACGGCGGGGCCGGTGCCCGAGAGCGAGACGCCCGCTGCCGCTGGCAGGGCGGCCAGCAGCGAGTCGGTCGGCGCACCGAGCGCGGGCGCGAACGCGAAGCCGTTCACGGTCATCGCCAGCGCGTACCGCCCGTCGAGGGCGAGGTCGGCGGCGAGGTCGGCCAGCGGCGCCACGCGGCGACATCGCTCGACGTCCACGTCCGCGGAGTAGGTACGCTCCGGCGGCACGTGGACCACCACGCCCCAGTCGACGGTGTCGGAGGCGAGCAGTTCGTCCTCGGCGTTGTCGGTCACCGTCACTCCGCCGAGCATCGACGCGGAGGCGTCGTCGAACGCTCCGGTGACGGTGACGCCGACGTCGCGGGCCGCCTCGACGCCGACCCGGCACGCGGCGAGGGGGTCGGGGTCGACGCCGAGCGCGTCACAGGTCGCCAGTACCGCGGCGTTGGCGGCCGCGCTGGAGGACGTGAGTCCGACGGCGACGGGCACCTCGCTTTCCGTGCGGACCGTGCCGCCGGTCGGCCCGTCGCCGAACCGGTCCAGCGCCCGCTCGACGCAGCGCTCGACCAGCGAGGCGTCGACGCTCCCATCGGTGTCTCCGGTGTCACTTTCCTCCCTGTCGGCGTTCGGGACCGTCCCGACGCTCCCGTCCACGGACCCGGTGCGGTCGAGGCTGACCCGCGCCCGGACCACCCGGTCGATCGCGAAGGCGCTGCCGACACCGGTCGCCAGTGCGTTCACCACGGTCCCGGCGGCAGGTGCCGCGGCCCGTCCCTCATTATGCACGCGACTCGCTCGCACAGCGCCACACTTAGCGGTGGTGGTCGGGAACGGCCTCGTCCGGTCACACGGCTTCGCGCTGCTTTTGGAGACGGCGCCCCGAGACGGAGTATGCACGCTCGCAGCGACGTGCCGCCGACGACGCTGTCGGTCGACCTCCGCGAGGGCGGCGTGGCGGTCGAGTACCGCGACGGCCGCGAGGTCTTCTACAACGGCGTCCCCGACCGGACGGGGTCGCCGCTGCGCACCGCCCCCGAGGTCGAGGTGCACGTCCTCGTCACCGGCCCCGACGACCGGGAGGGGGTGCTCACCTACGTCAACGACCGCCGCACGCACGACGACGTGCTGGCGTCCACCGGCGTCGGGCGCGTGTTACTTGCCGACGGCGAACGAGAGCAGCTGTTTCCGGGGGTGCTCGTCCGTGCCGAGGGGCTGCGGGCCGTCGTCGAGGTGGACTTCGACGCCGTCGACGGCCGGGTGTTCGTCTTCGAGGAGAGCGAACTCGGCGAGCGCTCCAGCGAGGTGGTGCCCGACTCCGACCTCGACGACTCGGGAGCGACCGACGGTGAGGGGACCACCGACGCGGGCCACGGTGGAGACGAGGACGCAGGCGGTGAGTCGTGATGCCGCTGTCGAAGCACTGGCGGTCGCTGGACAGGTCGACGGTCGGCGACGCCCCGCGACGGTACGGCGTGTACGAACTCGGGCGGGACGGCACCGTCGTCTCGGTTGGCGCCGGGATGGTGCGTGACGAACTCAAGAGCGCCCTCGCGTACGGCGACGGCGAGCAGGTGCGCTGGGAGACGACGCCGTCGATGGAGCGGGCAGAGGAACTGGCGGCCGAACACCGCGAGCGACTGGACTGACCACGCGACTCGCGCCTCGTTCTCACTCCGGGCGGGGCGACCGGCCTGGCGCCGCCGACCGCCCTCACTCCGGACGCGGAGTGGGCAGCGCCCGGTGCTCGGTGGGCGGGACGAGAAAGTTGCCGCGGTGGCGAACGAAAATGTACTCGAGGATGCCGTTGTTGACGCGGGTGCGGATGGCAGGAACGTCGGTGAGGTCGGCGCCGTTCATCGCCTGGCGGACCTCCTCGAACGCCGAGATGCCCCGCTGGAGCGAGGGAAAGTGCAAGCTGGCGACGCCGTCGTCTTGATCGGGAAAGCCCCCGCTGTCGGGACTGAAGTTCGCGTCGATGGACTCGAAGTGCCGGCGCAGCAGGCGGACGTTGCCCTCGTCGTCGCGGTTGGCGCGAGCGGCCTTCTGTGCGTGGCCGACTCGCCCCGTCTGCCGGGCCTGCTCGCTGGCGTTGTCCATCATCGCCTGGGTGAGACCGTTGTGGTCGCCGAGGTTCTCACCGACGCCCTCGACGAGTCCCTGTTCGGCGTGGGCGGGGCTGAACATCTCCTCGACGCGCTCTTGTTGGTCCTGTTCGACGTACCAGTCGTCCAGGCGCTGGCGGAGGTTGGCGACGTGCTTCGTGGTCGCCCCCTGCCACGGCCCCTCCGCGATGGTGATGTAGTCCTCGCTTGCCTGGTTGCCGGCGAACCCGGCCTTGAACCCCATAAAAAGCGGCGAGGCGTCCGGCACGGGCCCCGACTCGGGGACACCCTCGACGTTCTGGTTGTCGGCGGGCATCCCGCTCCCAATGAACCCCGTCCGCCGGGAGTCCACGGTGAACGCCTGCCCAAGGGTTGCGTCCATCGCCGCCATGTTGGCCGTGTCACGCTCGCCGAACAGCGCCTGCTCGGCCTCCAGAACGGCGTCGGGTCGGTCGCTCGCCAGGTGCAGTAACGCGTCCTGCTCGTCCAGCGTCGGGTCCTCGAAGTCGGAGAGACGGCGCGGCGGCGGGAGGTCCACGCTGTCGGGCAGCGGTTCCTCGAACCGCTCGAAGTACGCCGGCGAGTACGCCAGCGAGTAGACCAGCCCCTCGTTCGAGCGCTCGTACGCCTCGTCGAGCGTCGACAGCGCCGTCTCGACGGCCTGGCGGTCCGCCTCCGTCGGCGTTCCGTCTTGCTGGTAGTCCAGGTACAGCAGCACCTGGTGACGCGGCAGTTCCGTGTTGCCGTGGTCGTCCTCGGGCACCCGGTCGTTCCAGGTGAACTGTCGGTCGTGGCTGGTGCCGTCGCCCGTCGGGACCGGTTCCGAGTCCTCTCCGAGCCACCCGAGACAGGCCGACAGACCGGCGCTGCCCCCGATCGCGACCGCGGCCTTCAGCAAGTCACGACGCGACCGCTCGTCCGGCTCAAACATCTCGAATGCCGCTAGGTCGGGGAGAATAATGACGATGACGGTCGGTCGAACTGTCAGGACTCCCGGCGGGCGCGGACGGCGACGACGACCACCACGGCGATAGCCCCCAGGGCGAGCACCGGCCCGAACCCAGGCTGTGCGAGGATGCCGTCGCTCCCGTCATCACTCTCGTCGCCGTCGTCGGGTCCGTCGGTCACGACGCCGACATCGGAGGAGTCGTCGCCGGCCTTCTGGAGACTGAGCTGGGTCCTCACTGGCTCGCCGCCGACCGCGACCGCGTTGCCGTCGGCGTCCGCGAGCGTGACGTAGACGCCGAAGTAGTCGCCCTGTTCCTCGACGAAGTCCTCGTCCAGTTCGACCGTGACACCCTCGTTGAGTCCGGCGGAGACGCTCGCGGAGCCGACGACATCGCCGGGTTCGCGGCCCCTCACCGTCTGGACCAGGAGGCGACCGTCCTCCGCGGCGGCAACCCGCTCGATAGTCACCGTGCCGTCGGCGGCGTTCTGTGAGGCCTCACTGGGCGCGGAGACGTACACCGGTTGGTCGCCCGGGCGGATCATGACCTGCGAACCGGCGACCGAGCCGAACGACTCAAGCGGCGGGTCGGCGTCGGCGTCGAACTCGCCGTCGCCGTCGTCCTCGTGGAGCACGACCCACACGCGCTCCTCGCCGTCGGGCATCTCGTCGAGTCCGACGCGGACGTTCTCGGTCCCGCCTTGCTCGACCTGGGCGTGGCCGATGACCTCGCCGAGGTCGCCGCCGTCGTTGCGGTGGACGACGAGGTAGCCGTCCTGCGAGACGAACGTCGACTCGACGAGCAGGCCCTCGTCGGTCACGACCTGTGGGTGGGCCTCGACGTGGTTGCCGTGTGCGGCGACCAGCGCGCCGGCCCCGACGACCACGACGACCGCCGCGACGGCGAGAACGGCGACCCGACCGGCCGACGCTCCCCGACTCCCGCTGTCATCACTCATTCTTGCCGGCGGTGTGTCCTGCTCAGACAAAGGGCTATCGCACACCCGCACCGGTCTCCGGCTCTCGCGCCGGGAGACGACGGCGTCGGGGTCGGGGTCAGGCGAGCACTGTCAGGCGATGTCGCGGCTGGTGTCGACGCGGACGCGCCGGCCCAGGTCGAGCGACACCGGTTCGTCGGGCACCTCACCGCCGCGGAACTTCCGGACGACGAGGTACGTCTCGATCTTGCTGGCGGTAGCGTCCGTCTGTAGTTCCCACACCACGTCCGCGAGCGAGAGAGTGTGTTGCCGGGCGCGACTGTGGTCCTCGGCGGAGGGCGCAAGCACCAGTCCGAGTCCGTTCACGTTAGTGAGGTGGCGCTTGAACCCGTTGAGAAACTTCACGTAGCGGTCGCCACCCTCGTCCTCCAGGGGAGTGATGGTGTCGAGCACCACGTTCGCCTGGCGGTCGACGAGTTCGACCACCTGCGAGCAGTCCCGCACGGGCGTGTCGAAACCGATGTCGCGGACGCTGAACTCGCTGTTGCCGACCACGTCGTCGAGTTCGTCGTGGACGGCGTCCTTGTCCCGCAGCGTCGGCACGTACACCGTGGGTCGCTCGGTCATGAACGACCACACGAGCGGCTCGACCTGCGCGCCGGCGGCGGACTCGATAACGACCATCGACCCCGGGGGGAGGCCGCGGCCGCTTCCGGGGCCGGTCTGGAACTGGCGGTCGAGTTCCGTGGCGCCCGTCGAGAGTCGGTCTGCCACGGGTCGCCTTCGGCGGCGGTCGGCAAAACGCTGACGCCGGTCAGCGTCCGCCGTAGGTCGCCCGCAGGTAGCCGAGGATCTCGTCGACGATCTTCGCCTCGAAGGTCCAGAAGCCGCGGTAGTCACCGTTTCGCGTCGTGACGACGAGAGCGGCCTTGTCGGCGTCGTCGCCGTCGCCGTCGAAGACGACGAAACGGGCGTGTTCGAACTCCGAGGCGTCGGCCTCGTGGACGACGGAGTCCTCGATCGTCGTCTCGGGGGCGCCGTACACGTGGACCTCGACACCGGCCTCGAGCAGTTTCCGGTCGACGTCGCGGGTGCGCGGGCCGACCCCCGCCGTGATCCGACTGTCGTCGGTGTGGACCGCCCCGGCACCGGTCCGGAACGCGAGGTCCGCGATGTAGTGGGCAATCTGTGCGAGCAGATTGTCGTCCTCGCCGTCGGCGGTGAAGGTGGTGTTGCCCAGCGAGCCGATCACGTCTGGCGTCTCGCCGTCGGCGACCTGGAGACCACGGGCGTCGCCGACGCTGCCGCCCAGAAACAGACTCCCGCGGACGTCCGACAGCGTAGAGACGGCGACGGCGTCGCCCTCCTGGTGGAGCACGACGAAGTCCTCGGGAGCGTCGCCCTCGACATCGCCCCGGCGGACGGCGATGTTTTGGACCTCGAAGAACTCCCGCAGTTCCTCGACGATCGACTCCTCATCGGTGAACACCGTCAGCGTCTTTTCGCGCTCGCGCACGTCGTCGACGAACTCCGCGAGACTCATCGACACACCGTACTGCCGCGGCCAAGTTATAGTTTGGCGAGTCGGGTCGCGCGAACACGGACCGGGGGGAACCCTAAAAAGGGACGACCCCGTGGAGTCCACATGAACGGAGACGACGCCGTCACCCTCGAGGTAAGGGGGGCCGAGAAGCGCGACGCCGGGCGAGGTATCGCGCGGTTGCCGGAGTCGGCTCGTCGCTCGATCGGGGTCATCAGCGGTGATACGGTGATAATCCAGGGCGAGCGAACGACCGTCGCGAAGTACTGGCCCGGTGGCGTGGACATGCCCGAGGGGATCGTCCGGATCGACGCCGACACCCGCGCGAACGCCGGCGTCTCGATCGGCGACGACGTCCGCGTCAGCCAGCGCGCCATCGAGGACGCCGACACGATCACGCTGGCGTACCCACCGTCGCTCGAGGACGTCGACATCGGACTCGTCCGTCGCTCGGTGAAAAACGACCTGCGGGACCGTCCGGTCAAGAGCGGCGAACAGGTCCACCTCGAGCGCATCACCGACGCCCCCTTCCAGGTGACCGACACCAACCCCTCGGGACCGGTGATGATCACCCAGAACACCACCGTACTCACCGACCCCGCCTCGTACAGCAGCACGGGCGAGGAGGGGAGCGAGGAGACCAACGAGGAGACCAGCGACGAGGGTGCGGGCAGCATCACCTACGAGGACATCGGCGGCCTGGACGAGGAACTCGAACAAGTCCGGGAGATGATCGAGGTACCGCTGAACGAACCGGAGGTGTTCCAGCGGTTGGGCGTCGAACCGCCAAAGGGCGTGCTCCTGTACGGCCCGCCGGGCACCGGAAAGACGCTGATCGCGAAGGCCGTCGCAAACGAGGTCGACGCCGAGTTCCTCTCCGTGCCCGGCCCGGAGATCATGTCGAAGTACAAGGGCGAGAGCGAGGCCAAGATACGCGAGAAGTTCGAGGAGGCACAGGAGAACTCCCCGGCGATCATCTTTTTCGACGAGATCGACGCCATCGCCGGCAAGCGCAGCGGGGAGTCCGACGTCGAGGACCGCGTGGTCGCCCAGATGCTGTCGCTGATGGACGGTCTCGACCCGCGGGGCGAGGTGATCATTATCGGCGCCACGAACCGCGTCGACACGCTCGACCCCGCACTGCGCCGTGGCGGACGGTTCGACCGCGAGATCGAGATCGGTGTCCCCGACGAGACCGGCCGCGAGGAGATCCTCCAGATCCACACCCGCGGGATGCCTCTCTCCGATGACGTCTCGCTGCTCGAACTCGCGGAGGACACCCACGGCTTCGTCGGCGCGGACATCGAGAGCCTGACCAAGGAGGCCGCGATGAAGGCCCTTCGGCGGTACCTCCCCGAGATCGACCTGGACGAGGAGGACATCCCGCCG
>CAZQHW010000118.1:0-8152 GCA_964593395.1 uncultured Halobacteriales archaeon | reverse complement strand
CGCGTCGACGACCTCGACGTCGAGGGGGCCGACCGGTTCTACGTCTGTTCGCTCGACAGGCAGCGACTCGTCTACAAGGGGCTGTTGAAGGCCCGGCAACTGCCGACGTACTACCCGGACCTGACCGACGAGCGGCTGACCTCGACGCTGGCGCTCGTGCACGCGCGGTTCTCGACGAACACCCTCGGCGCCTGGCACCTCGCACACCCGTACCGCAACATCATCCACAACGGCGAGATAAACACGATCCAGGGCAACATCAACTGGCTGCGGTCCCGCGAGACCGACCTCGAACACGAGACCCTGGACGTCGACGCCGTGCGACCGGTGATCCCCGACCCCGAGCAGTCCGACACGGCAAGCGTCGACAACGCCCTAGAACTACTCTTGGCGGGCGGGCGGTCACTGCCACACGCGCTGCGGATGCTCATCCCGGAGGCGTTCCGCGGCGACGACCGGATGGACGACCACCGGCGGGCCTGGTACGACTACCACGCCTCGCTGGTCGAGCCGTGGGACGGGCCGGCACTCGTCGTCGGCACCGACGGCGAGCGGGTGGCAGCGGTGCTCGACCGCAACGGTCTGCGGCCCTGTCGGTACGACGTGACCACCGACGACAGACTGATAATGGCCAGCGAGGTCGGCGCACTCGACGTCGACCCCGCGAAGGTACGCGAGCGAGGCCGACTCAAGCCCGGCCAGTTGTTCGTCGCCGACCCGACGGAGGGCCGGGTCGTCCCCGACGACGAGGTGTTCGAGAACCTCACCGACCCGAAGTACGCCGAGTGGGTCGAGCGCCACCAGCGCCACGTCGACGACCTGGACGGTCACGCCGGAACGGACGAACGCACGGGCGAGAGCCGGGACGGCACGGACGGCCCGGAACGCTCGGCGGACCTTCGCGCCCGGCAGGCGGCCTTTGGCTACACGCACGACGGGATAGAGCAGTTGCTGGAGCCGATGGTCGAGGACGGAAAGGACCCCGTCGGGTCGATGGGCGACGACACGCCGCTGTCGGTGCTGTCGGACTTCGACCGGCCGCTGTTCACCTACTTCAAGCAACTGTTCGCGCAGGTGTCGAACCCGCCGCTTGACTACATCCGCGAGGAACTGGTCACGTCATTAGAGTCCAGACTGGGTCCACAGCGCAACCTGCTCGACGAGACGCCCGAACACGCCCGCCAGTTGGTGGTCGACTCGCCGGTGCTGACCGAGGAGCGGACCGCCGCGATCCGCGGGCTAGACGGCGACGGGCCAAGCGGGTTCGAGTCCGCGGTCGTCGACCTGACCTACCCGCGGGAGGACCAGACGCTGCGGGCGGCCGTCGAGCGGGTCCGGAGCGAGGCCCGGGCGGCGATCGAGGACGGTGCCGAGGTGGTCGTGTTGTCGGACCGGCGCCTCGGCCCCGACCGGGTGGCGGTCCCGTCGCTGCTGGCGACGGGCGCGGTCCACCACCACCTCGTCAGGGCGGGGGCCCGCAACCGCGCAGGGCTGGTGGTCGAGTCGGGCGAGCCCCGGGAGGTCCACCACATGGCGACGCTGGTGGGGTACGGCGCCGACGCCGTCACCCCCTACCTCGCCTACGAGACGATCCGCGAGATGGTCGCCGAGACCGACGGCGCCGACCCCGAGGCGGCGCTGTCGCGCTACCGGGGCGCTCTGGAGGACGGCCTGTTGAAGACGATGGCGAAGATGGGCATCTCGACGGTCGAGTCGTACCAGGGTGCCCAGATCTTCGAGGCCGTCGGCCTCGACTCCGGGCTCGTGGCGGAGTACTTCGAGGGCACCGAAGTCCGCACCGAGGGGATCGGGGTCGAGCAGTTAGAACACGACCTGTTGCGGCGTCACGAGGTCGGGTTCGACGGCGACGACGGGGACGAGGACGCCCCCGACCTCGAGCGCCAGGGCGAGTTCGAGCACCGCACGGACGGCATCCACCACCAGTGGAACCCCCAGACGGTCCACGCCCTCCAGCGGGCGGTCAGGAGCGACGACTACGACGCCTACCAGGAGTTCGCGTCGCTGGTCAACGACCAGACAAAGCGACTCCAGACGCTGCGTGGCCTGTTCGCCTTTGACTCCGACCGTGAACCCGTACCGGTCGAGGAGGTCGAACCCGTGGAGTCGATCGTCAAGCGGTTCCAGACGGCGGCGATGTCGCTCGGCAGTCTCTCGCCGGAGGCCCACGAGAACAACGCCGTCGCGATGAACCGGCTGGGCGCGAAGTCGAACACCGGCGAGGGGGGCGAGCCGCCCGAGCGGTTCGACACCGAGCGTCGCTCGAAGATCAAGCAGGTCGCCTCCGGCCGGTTCGGGGTCACCTCGGACTACCTCGCCGACGCCGAGGAGATCCAGATCAAGATGGCCCAGGGGTCAAAGCCCGGCGAGGGCGGCCATCTCCCCGGCATGAAGGTCAACGAGATGATCGCGCACGTCCGCTACTCGACGCCGGGCGTGGGCCTCATCTCGCCGCCGCCGCTGCACGACATCTACTCCATCGAGGACCTCAAGCAGCTCATCCACGACCTGAAGGCGGGCAACCCCGAGGCCGACATCAACGTGAAGCTGGTCTCCGAGGCCGGCATCGGCACCATCGCGGCCGGCGTCGCGAAGGCCAACGCCGACGTGGTCCACATCTCGGGCCACTCGGGCGGCACCGGCGCCAGCCCGAAGACCAGCATCAAGAACGCCGGACTGCCCTGGGAACTCGGGCTGGCCGAGGCCACCCAGACGCTGCGGGAGACCGGCCTGCGCGACCGGATCCGCGTCTCGGTCGACGGCGGACTGAAGACCGGCCGGGACGTGGCCGTCGCGGCGCTGCTCGGCGCCGAGGAGTTCGTGTTCGGCACCGCCTCGCTGGTCACCTCGGGCTGTGTGATGGCGCGGATCTGTCACACGAACAACTGCCCGACCGGCGTCGCCACGCAGAAAGAGGAACTGCGAGACCGCTTCGCCGGCGACCCCGAACACGTGATCAACTACATGAGCTTTCTCGCCCGGGAACTCCGCGAGATAATGGCCGAGTTGGGCTTTCGGACCGTCGAGGAGATGATCGGGCGGCCGACCGTGCTCACCCAGCGCGAGACGAGCCACGAGAAGGCCCGGCATCTCGACCTCTCGGCCGTCGTCGCCGAGCAGGCCGGTGACGTCCGGCAGAAGGTCCGCGAGCAGCGTCACGCCGACCTCGCGGAGCAACTCGACCGTGACCTGCTGTCGGACCCCGACGTGGCGGCGGCAGTCGAGACCGGCGACCCGGCGACGGTCGAGCGGCCGATCGACAACAGCGACCGCGCCGTCGGGGCGATGCTGTCGTGTCAGATCTCCCGGGAGCACGGCACCGAGGGGCTGTCCGACGGCACGCTCGCCTGCTCGTTCCGCGGCACGGCCGGTCAGAGTTTCGGTGCCTTTCTCCAGGACGGCGTGACGATGACGCTGACAGGAGCGGCGAACGACTACCTCGGCAAGGGGCTCTCGGGCGGGCGACTGCTCGTGCGGACCCCGGCGAACGCGGGCTACGAGGCCGACGAGAACGTTCTCGTGGGCAACGTCGCGCTGTACGGGGCAACTCAGGGCGAGGTGTACGTCAACGGGATGGCCGGCGAGCGCTTCGCGGTCCGCAACTCCGGGGTGCGGGCGGTGGTCGAGAGCGTCGGTGACCACGGCTGTGAGTACATGACCGGCGGAGCGGTGGCCGTTCTCGGCGAGGTGGGCCGCAACTTCGCCGCCGGCATGAGCGGCGGCGTCGCCTACGTGTACGACCCCGACGACCGGCTTCGCGAGACGGCGAACACCGGGATGGTGACGCTGTCGGGAACGTTGACCGACGACGACCGCCGGTTGCTCGAGCGACTCGTCCGCAACCACCACGAGTACACCGACAGCGACCGGGCAGGAGAACTGCTCGCGAACTGGGAGACCGCTCTGGGGGAGTTCACGCGGGTGATGCCCGACGCCTACGCCGAGGTCATCGCGGACCGCACCCGCGCCGACGTGCGCACCGACCTCCCGCCGGCCGCCGACGACCGCAACCTCGGCGACGGGACGGCGGCGGCCACGGGCGACGACTGACGACTGACGGCCGGCGGGGCGTCTGTGACCGCCTCGTCGGACGCATCCGACCAGTTTTTACCCTCTCGATGAGTACCTACAGTAACATGAGCGGAGGCACGTACGAGTACGACATCGTGGTCGTCGGCGGGGGGACGGCGGGTGCGTTCGCGGCGGCGACGGCGGCCGGCGAGGGCGCCGACGCGGTGATAGTCGAACGAAAGAGCGAGGACGACGCCGGGCACATCGCCTGTGGCGACGCAATAAAGGGAACCGCCGCGTTCCCGGACGTGATCGACCGGGAGTACCTCCGCGAGGAGGCGTTCACGAACGAGTCGATCACCGGCGCACGCTTCGAGAACCCAAAGTCCGGCGAGGAGATAGACATCCCGTTTCCGGAGCCGGGAGCCGTGATCGACCGCAAGCGCTACGGCGAGGTGTTGCTGGAGGAGGCCGAACGCGCCGGCGCGGACATCCACTACGACACCGTCGTCCAGGGCGTGATCCAGGGCGAGCGGACGGCACAGGTGGACTCCGGTGACGTGGCGCCACGGGTCTCGGACGGCGGCCCCGGGCCGGTCCAGGGCGTGCGTGCGGTACAGAACGGCCGTTCGGTCGAGTACCACGCGCCGGTGACTGTCGACGCGGCGGGGGCCTTGTCGATTCTTCAGGACGAGGCGGACCTGCGTGCGTCCACCTTCGACACGAACGTCACCTTCCAGCAGTTCTGTTCGGCGTACCGCGAGGTGGTCGAGGTGCCAGAACCGGTCGAGTGGGACGACCGCATCGTGTTCAAGCCCACCGACGAGTTGGGCTACCTCTGGTACTTCCCGCGGACGTCGACGGAGATCAACGCCGGACTCGGCTTCCAGATGAACAAGGAGCCGATGGAACTGGTGGACGTACTCAAACGCGATCTGGAGAAGCGCCCCGAGTTCGACGGCGCCGAGGTGCAGGACAAGTTGGGTGCGGCCCTGCCCACGCGGCGGCCGTACGACTCCGCGGTGGCGCCGGGGTTCGTCGCCGTCGGTGACTCCGCCGGCCACGTCAACCCCACGACGGGCGGGGGTATCCCCGGGGCGGCGAAGGCCGGCACCTGGGCCGCCCGGCGGGCGGTGGAGGCGCTAGACGGGACCTACGTGAGCGAGGCGGACCTCTGGGAGTACAACCGCCAGGTGATGACCGACTTCGGCAAGCGCTTCGCCGCGATGGACGTGTACAACGTCTGGGCCGGCGCCCACGACGTGGACGAACTCGTCGACATCGTCACCGCCCTGCCCGGCCAGCAACTCGTCGACATCCTCGGCAAGAAGGGCTCGACCAGCATGGGCCTCCTGTTGAAACTGAAGACGCTGTTCAACACCTTCGGCCACTGGGGAACGCTGAACGAACTCCGGAAGATCAAGAGTCGGGCCGACCGACTGAAAGAACACTACGCGGACTACCCCGAGTCGCCCGACGGCTTCGACCGCTGGCAGCAGCAACGCGACCGCATCATGGACGAGATCTACGAGATAAGCGGCGCGGACCCGAAGTACTGACCGGTCGGCCGAGGTTCCGCGTTCACAACGACTTTCAGCGGATCGGCCATCCTTGGAACCGATGAGTGAGTCTCTCGCGACGCCGGCGGAGGTACCACACGCCGACGCGATGCCGATGCTCGGGCTTGGCACCTGGGAGAACACCGACGCCGAACAGTGCGCCGTCTCGGTCGAGTTCGCTCTCGAGACGGGGTACCGGCACATCGACACCGCACAAGTCTACGACAACGAAAGCAGCGTCGGCAGGGGGATCGCCACCGCCGACGTCGACCGCGAGGAGATCTTTCTCGCGACGAAGGTGTGGATCGACAACCTCTCGTACGACGACGTGATCGACACCACCGAGGCCTCGCTCGACCGCCTCGGCGTCGACCGCGTCGACCTGATGTACGTCCACTGGCCGGCGCGGGCGTACGACGCCGAACAGACGCTGTCGGCGTTCGACGAACTCCTCGACCGCGGGCTGGTCGACCGCGTCGGGGTGAGCAACTTCGAACCCGAGCAGGTCGAAGAAGCCGTCGACCTCCTCGATGCCCCCGTGTTCGCGAACCAGGTCGAGTGTCACCCGCTGTTGCCCCAGGAGGAGTTGCGTGCCGCCTGTGACGACCACGACGTCGAGGTCGTCGCCTACTCGCCGCTTGCGCGGGGCGCCGTCATGGACGACCCCGTTCTCACCGACATCGCCGACGACCACGCTGTGAGCGCCGCCCAGGTGAGCCTGGCCTGGCTCCGTGAGAAGGGCGTGACTGCCATCCCGAAGGCCACCAGCGAGGCCCACATCGAGGACAACTGGGCCTCGCTCGACTGCTCGCTGTCGCCAGCGGAGATCGAGCGGATCGACGCCATCGACCGCACCGACCGTCGCGTCGACCCCGGGTTCGCGCCCTGGAACTGAGATTCGGATTCGGTGGGGCGATTTCTGGAGTTCTCGGCGCGTCCTCAGGATCGGGTACTCTCGATCTCGGTGAGTGGACCTCCGAAGCCCTCGGCACGCTCGACGACTCTCACTCGCTGCGCTCCTCACCGCGTTGCGGTGCTTGCGTCGTGAGAGGTCGGCCGAGTGCGCAGCGAGAGACGCTCAGCGTCTCTCTGGCAGCCAGGCGGCAGAGTCGCCTGGCGACCTCGCCCTTCGATTCCACCAGGCTGCCGCGGCGAGTGATCCCCACACCTCCCCGCCCGGTCGCGGGGTCACTCGGGGCGCTCACTGCGTTCGCGCCCCTCACAGTGTGCGACCGGGCGCTTCCTCTCGGCGGGCGGCGCGCGAGCAACGCGCGAGGTTCTCACGAGCGAAGCGAGTGAGAGCAGGGAAGCGCACAGCGACTGCACCGAGTCGACCGACCGGGGCTTTCCGGGGCCCCTCGGCAGAAGCAGAACGGGTTCGAGAGCGGCCGGGGGCATTCTGGGTCCGCTCCGCAGAGACACGGCGATCACGAGAGCGACTGGAAGCGTTCCGATCACAGTCAGACGGGAGTGAGAGGGAGCGCAACGTTCAAACGCTGTCCCCGAGTCGATCCGCGCGATGGTAGTCGGGCCGGGGGAACTCGCCGCGGGGATCCGCGTCGACGTGCGTCGGTTTCACGAGACGTGGATGGAACTGTTCTTTCCACGCCAGCGCTCGGTCAACAGTTCCGTTCTCGGCAAGTACACGCCGGACTCGACGGTGGGGATAGCCGCCTACCGCCTGTGGAGTCTCCTGGGCGCGGTCGTCGTCGGAGTGACCTACCCGCTCGTGGTGGCGGGGTACGTGTTGCGGTACCAGAGTCGGCGACTGGACACCGCCGCCACCCGTCTGGGACTGGTCGGGGTCGTCCTCCTGACTGCCCTTGTCTGGGGAGCACTCACCGTCGTGGCGCGACTGCAGTTCTCCACGCAGGGCTTTCTGGCGGTGGCCGCCGCCTCTGTCGTGGCGACGGTGTCGGCGGCACTCGCCGTGGTGTTCGTCCGCGTCGACGGCCGGCCGGTGACGGTGCTGGTCGCGGCGCCCTTTGCCGTGACGGCGGTGACGCTGCCGCCGGTCGTCGCCGCCTTCTTTTCGACGACGCTAGCCGGGTTGATATTCCCGAACACCGAGACCGTCGCCGAGTGGATCCTCGACACCCTGCAGGCGACCGCGGTCGGCGACGAGGTCGCCACCTACCTCCGCTCGGAGTACGAACTCTCGGGGCTTGCCTACGCCCTGCTGTGGTTCGGCTTTTCGGTGCCGATCGGGTGGATCGTCGGAGTGCTGGTGACACTCGCCGACGTCGTCCGGCCGGCCGAGGGGTAAGTCACTGGCATCAAGGACCCCGACACCGGGCCGCCAACCTCGGCGGACCACTCGGGAAGCGAAGGCGTTAGGCCCACGCCACCCCCATCAGGTGTATGGAGTTCGACACCACGATCACCGCCGTCGTCTTCGTCGCGCTGATTGCGGCCGGGGTGGGTGGGCTGATCGTCGCGCCGATCCCGATGACGACGGACACGATCCTGATGATGGTTGCGCCGTCGATGGCCGTCTTCGGACTGGTGTGTGTCGCGATCGGCGTCAAGTACGGCGAGTACCGCGCCTCGACCGCGACGAGGTC
>CAZQHW010000117.1:0-8253 GCA_964593395.1 uncultured Halobacteriales archaeon | reverse complement strand
CGCCCCGGACGGTGAACTCCAACTCGCGGGTCTCGAGGGCCCCGACCACGGGCACCGCCCCGTCACCGTCGGTGACGGTGAAGTTGGCGTCGGGTCCGGCCGAGAGCGACGCCTGAACCCCCCTGATCGGCTCGTCACGGGGGTTCGACAGCCCGACCGAGACCGTCCGCTCGGTGGCGGCGACGGCGCCGTCCGTCGAGACGTCGACGATCGGACCGGGGCGTGCGACCTCGACCGTCCGCTGTGCCTCGCCGACGGCGGCGTTGAACTCGTCCCGCAGCGTGACCCGGGCGGTGAGGTCGTACAGGCCGGGCTCGTCGAGACGGACGTCCTCGAAGACGAGGGTGCGTGCCTCGCCGCGGCGGAGCTCAGCGTTCGTGAACCGCTGGCGCTCGAGGGTCGTCCCCGCACCGTCGGTGAGCGTGACCTCCTCGAGCGCGTGACGGTTCTCGAGTGTGTTCCGGAACGACACGGTGACGTCGAACGTCTCGTTCGTCCACGGGGAGCCGTTCTCGACGCTGACGTTCACCTCGGGGTCGTCCGCCGCGGTGTCCGCACCCGCGGCGGCCCCCGCCAGCGCGAGGCCGGCGACCAACAGACACCCGACACCGACGAGCGCGGCCGCCTGTCGTGTCCGCACGGTCACTCACCCGCCGCCTCGATGCTGCGCGTGATCGCCGTGACGACCTGCCACTCGCCGTCCTCGCGGGCGACGATGACCCGCTCCGCGGTCGTCACCTCGGTGCTCTGTGTCTCGTCCGTCTGTGGGTTCTCGAACTCCGTCTCGAGCGTGTACCGCACGTCGACGAAGGCCGTCTCACCCGCACCGAGTCGGTCGATGAACTCGTCGTCGAAGACCCCTCCTCGACCACCCTGGCTGGGGCCGGCGGTCTGCCTGTTGTCGAGTTCCTCGCGTATCTGTGCCGCCGAGACGTCCTCGGCGACGAGGTTCGGCCCCTCGATGTCGGTGATCGAGACGTCGAACTCGGTGTCCGTCTATCCACCCCCGAACGACCCGAGACTGTCCTCGACCTGGTCGACGATCTCGCTGTGGAACAGGCCCCGCAGGTCCTCCTCGGAGACGTCGCCCGGGTTCGATACGACGGTCAGGTACGAGTCGACGACGGCCTCGGGACTGCTGGTGTCGATACCGTCGTCACCGCCGAGTCCCGGGACGACACCGAGACAGCCTGCCGTTGCTCCAGTCACGAGTGCGCCTGTGCCGGCGAGGAACGCTCTGCGGTCCATACCGACGCCACACGCGGGAGCGTACTAACCGTATTTCACGGTCTCGTCGCCTGAGATACGGTCTCTCTGTCTGCCACCGCCGTCAGACGACGGGCACCGTCGTCCCCGCGGGGACGGGACGGCGAGCACTGCAATCGAACGTGACCGGGGCCGTCGGCAGTCACGACGGCGTCGGGGTCACCGTGGAGACCGCACTGGAGCGACAGAAGAGGACCTACTCGCTCTCGCCGGTGCCCGACAGGTCGATCCGGGCGAGCAGCGTGGACTCGTCGAACACGACGACCGCCTGTTCCGGCGTCGTGTCGCCGTCGACCGCTATCGTCACGCTGTCGCCGGGCTCGACGGTGTCGTAGGCCTCGCTCCAGGCGTCCCTGTTCGCGCGGACACTCCGGGGGAAGACGTCGACGAGCAGGCGGTCGGCGTCGATCGGCTCGCCATCACGGTAGGTGACGGTCACCGCGCCATCGTCGGGGTCGTACGCGGCGTCGAACGTCGCCTCGGGCGTCAGCGTCTCGCTCGCGACGGGGACCGGGTCGGGGCCGGCGGTCCACTCGACGACGACCGCGTCGCCCAGGTCGGCCTGGACGGTGACCCGGTCGCCCTCGGTGAGGGTGTCGTACTCGTCGGCGAACTGCGTGGCCGCGGGCTCGTCGTCGACCGTGACACGGTAGTTCCCGGCCGGCTGTTCGGGCCCCGTGTAGGTCAGCGTCACGTCGCCGTCGCCGGCGTCGATCGCGACCGCACCGGGCGGACTCACCTGCGTGCCGAAGACGGTCCGTGAGGTCACACTGGTGCCGTCGTCGATCGAGAGCATGAGCGTTACCCCGTCGCCGGGCTCGACGTCCTCGAGGCGCACCTCGTCGCCGGACTCCAGGCGGTCCCCGACGAACTCCGTCAGCGGCCGCTCGAGTTCGTCGCCGTCACCGCCGAGCCGGCGGGCCCGCACGGTGAGTCGGTCGGCGTCGACGCTCCGGTCGCCGGTGTAGGTGAGGACGAACGTGCCCGAGCGGGACGCCGTCTCGAAGGCGTCTTCGCCGGTGACGTTCTGCCCGAGCGGCTGTTCGACGTTCTCGCGCTCGGGGTCGAGCCACCAGACGACGACCGACCGCAGCGCCCCGACCTCGATCGTGAACGACTCGCCGGGCTCGATCGGCGTCTCGCGGTCACCCCACGGCGGCGTCTCGGCCTCGCCGTCGACGCGGAATTCGAGGTTCGCGGTGTCGACGGAGTCCGAGCCGCGGACGACGAGCGTCGGCTCGCCGTCGCGCTCGTCGAGGAAGAAGCGGACGTCGGGGGAGTCGTCCGGCTGCGCGGCCGGCGGCGGGTCGGTCACGAACGACGCGACGACGGTCCGGTCGTACTGCTGGACCTCGATCTCGGTGTCGGTGGCGAGGTCCTCGTTGGCGCGCAACACCTCCTCGATCGCCGTCTCGCTCGCGTCGTCGGCGTCGGCGAACCGGACCGCGTAGGTCGTCCGCTGGCGCCGGTTCTCGACGGGCTGGCGACCGATCGCGGTCGCCTCGATCTCCCCGTCGACGGCGGGGGGACCGGCTCCCTCGGGCGCGATCGAGGCGATCGCGAAGGGGGTGTCCTGTACTGGAGCCAGGACGCCACCGAGGGCGTCGGCGAGCCCGGCGTCGGGGTCGTCCGCGGCGGCGCTGGCGGCCTCGACGCCGGCCTCCCACTCGCCGTCGGCCGTTCGCCCGGCGATCGCGAGGCCGTCGCGTGCGTCGAGGGCGACCGTCTGGTCGGGGTCGACGTCCTCGGCCGCGAACGAGCCGACGAGGACGACCAGCGACCGCTGTGTGGCCTCACGGGATAACGCCGCCACGCTGCGGTCGACCGCCTCGGGGGGCACGCCGAACTGGTCGCCGGACTGTCCACCGGCCAGGCTACCGCTGCCCTCTGTGCCGGGTCTGATCGCGGTCACGGTGTTCAACCGCTGACCGTCGACCGCCTCCGGGAGCGCACCCAGCGCCGTCCGCAGGTCCTCGGCGAGCGTCGGCCGCGAGTCGCCGGTCCCGCCGGTGTCACCGGCGCCCGGCTCGTCCGTCGTCTGGGTACCGCCGGGCGTGGACGTGTCGGGTTGGTCCTCCGAGTCGTCAGAGGACCGGCCGACACACCCGGCGAGGAGGGCTGTACCACCGAGTGCGAGGAACCGTCGTCGTCGCATTGGCGTGTCGACGGAGACGTCCCGGAAGCGTGAACCCCCGTTACGCGTCTCACCGCTAGAAATACCGTGTGAGAGGACCGCACACGGCGGTCCCTCGAGACTCGTCTCGCGCCGTCGTCGTGGGCCACTCGCCGCACCGGGAGGCGGTCAGTGCTCGTACACGTCGTCGGGGGTGGCGGAGGCGATCCACGCGTCCGGGTTGTCGGGCTCGCTCGCGACCAGGAACTCGACGTCGTCGGCGACGGCGACCTCCCACGCGAGGTCGGCACCCGGGTGGGCGGGGACCGACGGTGGGTCGGCCCACCCGAGGTCACGCAGCGCGGCCCGGTCGGACCGGTCGATGTCGGTGTCAGGGGACTCGTTCATACACGTCGGTCGCCCGGGCGTAGCATAACTCCGGCAGGGGCGTCTTCGACGCTGAGAATCGGGACCCGGCACGACCGTGACACGGGCGGCCGGGCTGGTTCGCCCGTCTGCGGCGAGTGTCTCTCCGGCCCTCGCACCCGGCGTGACGGGACGAGTTCGTCGCCGCCGTCACTCGTCGTCCCGGGTGCTCCCGTGGCCGTCTCGCCCGGCGTCAGTCGGGGCGGCCTCGGCGGCGACCGGGAGCGTCACCGTCACCACGCTCCCGTCGGTCTCGCGCTCGTCGAGCGAGACCGTGCCGCCGAGTTCGCGGACGCCCCAGTTGACGATCCACAGCCC
This sequence comes from uncultured Halobacteriales archaeon, assembly GCA_964593395.1. Classification (GTDB taxonomy): domain Archaea; phylum Halobacteriota; class Halobacteria; order Halobacteriales; family SW-7-71-33; genus SW-7-71-33. The sequence continues at coordinate 4,130 of CAZQHW010000117.1, read as the reverse complement.
GACGCCGCTCCCGTGTCGCAGCTGTGTCTCCTCGCCGTCCAGCAGTGCCGCTCGCTCCTGTTCGGGGATTCCCGGCCCGTCGTCGGCGACGGCGATCGACAGCGTGCCGGTCCGGCGCGTGACCGTCACCCGTGCCGTGTCGCCGTGTGTGACTGCGTTGTCGAGGAGTTCCCTGAGAACCATCCGGAGGACGGCGCCGTCGGTCCACCCCGGGTCGTCCTCGGGGAGCGTGCACTCGACGTCCGCGGTCGGGTGGCGCTCGGTGACGGCCGTGACGGCACGCTCGACGACCGTTGTCACCGGCACGCGCTCTCGGCCGTCGGCCCGCTCGTCGAGCAGGTGCTCCGCTCGAGCGATCTTCTCGCCGAGCGACAGCACTCGGCGGGCGCCGGTGCCGATCCGCTCACCGAGGTCGCTGGCCTCGCTCGCGGTGACGTTCCCGTCACGGATCGGCTCCGAGAGGCCCCTGATCGAGTCGAGGTCGTTCCGGAGGTTGTGCCGCAGGACGCGGTTCAGCACCTGTATCTGCTGTTCGCGGGTCCGTCGGTCGGTGACGTCACGGAGCAGGTACACCGTCCCCTCCGCTCCGGAATCGTCGGCGTCTCCGAGCGGTGACGCCCGGACCCGGAACTCGCGCTGGCCGGTCCGTGCCTCCAGAGACACGACCGTTCCGTCAGTCGAGGACAGCCCTCGTCCGACGGCGTCGGCCACTGGCGCCCCGAGCGTGACGTCGGCGTCGAGACCGAACACCCGCTCGGCGGCGGCGTTCGTGTCGAGCAGTCGTCCCCGGTCGTTCGCGACGAGCACCGCCTCGGTCATCTCGTCGAACACCCTGTCACGGGCGAGATACCCCGCGCTCGGGCTCGCCTCGAGGAGGTCGTACCGGGACTGGGCGAGGACGCTCAGCCCGACGACGATCCCGGCCTGCCCGAGCAACAGCACTCTCCCGACCGCGAGGTCGAGTTGCTCGTTGAACACCGTCCCGACGAACCAGGTGGTGACGAGTGCCGTCCCGACGCCGGTCAGGACCAGCGCCCGGTCCCGCTCGAGGTCGTCGTAGGTCACCCCGGCCCGGACGACCAGGAACACCCCGAACGCCCCGAACGCGATGACGCCCAGGTTCGACAGCGAGACGAGCGTCGTGTACGGGGAGCCGGCGTCGAGCCGGGCGAGAAGTACCCACTGCGAGACCGAGACGAGGACCCCGAACGCGGTGAGTCCCGCCAGCCGCCGTCGGGTCATCGCCGGGCCGCGACCGGTGTAGTCGAAGACGAACCCCGTCCACAGCACCGTCGAGAGGACGAGCGTGTTGATCAGCAGGGGCGACACCCGACCGGTGAACTCGCTGACCGCCAACTGCCCCGTCAGTGCGACCAGACACAGGGAGAAGGCCGCGAACGACACCGCTCCGGGACGGGAACGCCGACGGACGGCGTGCCAGCACGCCCAGAGAGCACCCCCAGTGACGACCAGTGCCGCCACGCCGGCGACGCTGGTCACGGCTCCCCTCCGTGGTCGGGGTCCGCGGCGGACGCCGCACTCCCCGTCTCCGTCGTCGACGCCGGTGTCGTGGTCCGCGTCGTGTCGTCCCGAGCGACCGGCACGCGAACGGTCGCGGACACCACCGGCGACGACGCGCGCTCCCCGTCCGGCGTCGACGCCCGGCGGACCGTCACCGTGCCGCCGACCGACTCGAGCCCCAGCCGGGCGAGACGGACACCCGTCGCGGACCGCTCCGCGTCCGACGCCGCCCGTCCGTCCGGGTCGGCCGCCGGGCGGTCACTCGCGGGGCCGTCGGGAGCGTCCCTGGACGTTCCGGCAGGCGCGGTGCCGTCGTCCGTCGGCCCACCGGCGTCGTCCGTGGTTGGCTCCGATGTCCTCGGCCGGTCGTCGCTGCCGGCGGCGGGAGAGTCTCGGCGGGTGACCCGTGCGGCTCAGAACCAGACCATCCGCCACTCGCCCGCCTCGGTCGCCAGGAGCCACTCCCGGGTTGTCTCGCCGACCTGGTCGTACTCGACCGTCGCGTCGACGACCGCGTTCTCCTCGGCGACGCTGCGGACCTGCGGGGCGCTCTCGTCGCCACCCAGGCGGTTCGTCACCGCGCCGGGACCGACGTTCCGGGCGACGACCTCGGTGTCACGGAGGGTGCCACGACGCAGTTCCTCGAACACCGTGTCCCCGACCAGTGGCCGTCGCATCGCACCCGGCACGATCGACGCCGAGTGCGTGAGTGAGTCGGCCCCGTTCGCGAACTCTAACCTGCTCTCGGCCTCGCCGGCGAGTCGGTAGACCCGCCGGACGACCCCAGAGGGGGTCGTGCCGTCGGTCGACGGGGTGACGTCGGCGACCCACACGAGCCCCCACCCGTCGTCGTCTGTCGCGAGGAACCACTGCTGGACGACCTCTCCGTCCCCGGTCCCGAGCCGAACCGCCACGACGGCGTTGTCCCCGGCGAGAGCCTCGGTCTCGTCCTCGGTCAGCGTCGCGTCGAGGTAGCTCGACCCGTCGACGACACGACGCGGGTCGACATCTCTGCTGACGACCCGCGTGTCGAGGACGGTCGCCCGCCGCGCGGAGGTGTACAGCGGCGGGTTGTCCGCCGCGACCGCCGGCAGGGGCGAGACCCCGTGTGCCAGGGCCGACACCTCGTCGGCGAACGCCGTGTAGTCGGAGTTCCTCTCGGCACGACGGTAGTACCGCCTGACGACCGCCTCGGGACCACCCCGACTCGACGGCCCACCGGCGATCCGTCTCGCCGCCACGCCGACCGACGGAACGGCGACCACGCCGCCGACCAGTCCGAGCATCCCCCGACGACCGACCGTACCGTCACGCCGCACGGGCGCGTCACCGCCACCGCCAGTCGTCGCACTCGCTTCGCCGTCGCCCGCGACAATTCCGCCGCGACTCCCGGGATTCGAGTCGTCCGGTCCCCTCTGGTCGTTCCGGCTCACGACCACACCGTCGACGTGTCGGATAATGAACTATTTCCCAACTGCGACCGCACTCTCACCCAAATCTCTCCACCCCGGCGGGGCACGAGCTCCGGGCGCAGGACGACCCCGGCCGTCAGAACAGACCGCCGACCGCGTCCGTCACCTCGTCGACGGCGTCTCTGATACCGCCGAGCAGTCCGTCGTCGTCTCCGTCGCTTCCGTCGCTTCCACCGGTGTCGCTGCCGCCGTCGCCGCCACGGCCACCGCCCCAGTCGAACCAGCCGCCGTCGTCACTCCCACCAGTGTCGTCGTCCCCGCCGTCGTCACTGCCGCCGTCGTCACCACCCCAATCGAACCAGCCGCCGTCGTCGGTGTCGCCGTCGCTCCCGTCGCCGTCGCCGCCGCCGTCACCGGCGCCGTTCTCGTCACGACTGCCGCCGTCGTCGCCACCGGTGTCGCCGCCGCCGTCGCCGCCCCAGTCGAACCACCCGCCGTCGTCGTCACCGCCGTCGCTCCCGTCGGCGGCGCTACCGTCTCCATCGCCGCCGTCGTTCCTGCCGTCACTGCCGTCGCCGTCACTGTCGTCGCCACCGATGTCGTCCCAGTCATCGCCGGCGTCCGGGCGTCTGCCGTCGCCGTCGTCGTCGAACCAGCCGCCGCCGGTCTCGTCGCCGTCGTCGCCGGTCGTCTCTCCGGTGTCGGCGTCGCCCCCGTCGTCGAGGTCGTCCCACCCGTCGAGAACGTCGTCCAGCCAGCCGCCGTCGTCGCCCTCGGCGGTGCCGTCGGTCCCGACCTCGGTGACGCTGAGGTCGTAGCTGCCGGCGCCGGCGTGGGCGGTCACCAGCAGTTCGACGGTCTCGCCCGCGCCCGGGTCGCCGACGGAGACCCGCTCGCTGCTGTCCGGCCCGGCCGAGCGGCGGTCGGCGTCGTCGACCGCCGGGCGGGTCCCGTCACGACCCAGGTACAGGTCGAGGTCCGCGGTCGCCGGGCCGTCGAGCGAGACGGCGAGCCGACAGGGCTCGCCCAGTCGAGTGTCGTACTCGTAGCGGTCGCTCCCGCCGGCCGAGAGTCGTCCACGCATCGACTCCTCGACGGTGGTCTCCCCGCAGTCGGCGGGTTCGGACGACGACTCACACCCCGAGGGACACTCGGGGACGGCCGACACCGAGTACCGGCCGTCGAACATACCAGTGA
>CAZQHW010000116.1:0-8522 GCA_964593395.1 uncultured Halobacteriales archaeon | reverse complement strand
CTCGACCTCGGCCTCTGCTGGCTCTGGTTCAGTTTCGGCCTCTGCCGGTTCCGTCTCGACCTCGGCCTCGGCCGGCTCTGGTTCGGCTTCGGGCGACTCCGGTTCCGCTTCGGTCCCTGCGTCCGCGGGCTCCGACTCCGCCTCGGCCGGGGGCGACTCGGCGCCAGCCCCGGCCGCTGCGGGCTCCTCGTCTACCAGGTCGTCCCCGAGCAGTTCGTCGAAGCCGACCTCCTCTTCGTCGTCGTACTCGCCGAACTCGACACCCTCGAGTTCGTCCTCCATCTGGTCGAGGCCGACGGTGTCGTACTCCTCCTGCATCTGCTTGAACTCGCTCATCGCGTCCTCGACCTCCTCGTCGGCGCCGGCGGGTTCGGGGGCCGCGTCGGCCTCCGCCTCGGCGCCGGCGTCCGACTCCGCGGGGGCGGTGTCGACGTCCTCCTCGACGATGTCGTCGAAGGCGCCGGCGTCGCCCATGTTCTCCAGTCCGGCCACGTCGTCGACGCGGTCGACCGCCTCGTCGAGGTCGTCGTACTCGTCGAACTCGTCGAGCAGGTCGTCGACCTCCATCTCCTCGGGGTCGGCGTCGAGGTCGTCCGCTGGCTCTGCGTCGGCCGCGTCCTCGGCGGGACCGGTCGCGCGCTCGACCACCTCGGGGGCGACCTCGGTGATGATGGCGTCCTCGACGGCCTCGACGGGGTCGAGTGCGGCCGCGACGGCGGCCTCGTCCACCGCGCTACCGAAGGCGGCGTCGACCGCCTCGGCCTCCGCGAGCGTCGCCGGGTCCGCGGGGTGGGTCGCCAGCAGGTCGAAGGCGTCCGACAGCGCGGTGATGGCGGTGTCGGCGCTGCCGGGGGCGGCCAGCGAGAACCGCGCGTGGAACGCCTGGTGGTCGCTGCGTGGCAGTCGCTCGGCGCCACGCAACAGGGTCTCTGTCTCCTCCTCGGTCGGCTTGACAAGCCCCGTTGAGTCCTCGACCTGCGAGCGCAGGGTCTCGATCCGGCTCGACGGGTCGGTCTTTATATCGCCATGGCGGTCGATCTCGCCGATCATCCGCTCCAGGTCGTCGACCGCGGCGAACACCTCGTCCATCAACTCCGGGGTGATCGACAGTGACCCCACGCGGACGGCGTCGAGCAGGTCCTCGATCGCGTGTGCGAGGTCGCTCGCCCTGTCGAACCCCATCGCCCCGCAGTTGCCCTTGAGGGTGTGTGCGGTGCGGAACACGTCGTCCATCGCGGCGTCGTGGTCGGGGTTGCGCTCCAGTTCGAGGAGTGCGTTGTTCAACTCCGTTATCGACTCCTCGCTCTCCTGAACGAACTCGCCTATGTACTCACTCATGCGTGTGCCTCCTCTCGTTGCCGCTCCCGCTGTTGGTCGCGGACCGCGTCCCGGATCGCCACCGGCAGGGCGTCGACGGACACCACCCGGTCGACGGCGCCCGTGTCGATCGCCGCGCCGGGCATCCCGAAGACGGGGCTACTCTGGCGGTCCTGTACGACCGTCGCTCCCCCTGCGTCGGCGACTCCCTCGACCCCCCTCGCGCCGTCGCTGCCCATTCCCGTGAGAACGACCCCCACCAGCGGGTCCAGCGGGTCGTGGACCGCGGCGGCGGAAACCATCGTCACGTCGACCGACGGCTGGACGTTGTTCACCGGTTCGCCGTCGACCGAAGCCACGAGGAGGTCTGTACCGGCGCTCTCGACGACCTCGAGATGCCGGTCGCCACTGGCCAACACGACCTCGTCGGGCGAGACGCGGGTCTCACCGGTCGCCTCGCGCACGTCGTAGTCGCTGACCTCGTCGAGACGTACCGCGAGACGCCCGGTGAACTCCTCGGGCATGTGCTGAACGACGACCACCCGCGCGCCGATCCCGGTCGGCAACGCGGCCAGAAGCGCCTCGACGACGCCCGGACCGCCGGTCGAGGCGCCTACCACGACCGTCGTCGGCGTCCCCTCGCCGGCGACGGCGCTTGCCGCCCGGGCCACGCGAGTCGCCATCTCGCCCGGGTCGACGTCGGCGCGAGACGGGCGAGCGAGCGCCGCGTCGCCGGGGTCAGGGTTGTCGTTCCCGTCGCCCGCGAGCGACCCGTCGACGGGCGGGTCCTCGGTCGTCTCGTCGGTCCCGTCGGGGGTCGCGGACGTCTCTCGTGTCGGGCCGGGAGTCGCTCTCGGCCCGTCTGCTGGCGAGTCGGCGGCCGTGTCGGTGTCGGCGTCGGCGCCGGTACTCCGGCCGCTCGTGAGTGTCCTCTGTGGGGCGTCGGCGACGGCGCCGACGGTCCGGGCGAGGTCGTCGGCGATCGTGTCGAGGTCGACGTCGTCGCGGTCGCCGCCGCCCTTGTGGACGAAGTCGACGGCGCCGCTGGCGAGCGCGCTGAGGGTGGCGTCGGCGGCGTCGTCGGCGGCTAGCATCACGACCGGCGTCGGGTTCTCGGTCATGATCCGTTCGGTGGCCTTGATACCGTCCATGCCGGGCATCTCGACGTCCATCGTCACCACGTCGGGGTCGTGGGCGACGGTGTACTCGACCGCCTGGTGGCCGTCGCTTACGACGGCAACCTCGAAGCCGTGATCCGTCAGCGCGTCACCGACGACATCGCGTACGAACCGGGAGTCGTCGACGACGAGAACACCAGTCATCGGAAGACGTTACGCGGCGGCGACGTCTTGAATGGCCTTGCGAACACTTGGCTCCTCGAACGGCTTCGTAACGTAGCCGTCGGCGCCAGCCTTGACCGCGAGTTTCATTTTCTCGCGTTGGCCGACCGAGGTGCACATGATGACGCGTGAGTCACGGTCGAGCTTTTTTATCGCCGCTGTGGCCTTTATACCGTTGCACTTCGGCATCACGATATCCATCATCACGATGTCCGGTTCGTGCTCGCGGTAGTGTTTCACCGCCTCAGCCCCGTTGGCCGCCTCCTCGACGATGACGTAGTCGTCGTCCTCGAGGATCTGCTCCAACAGACTGCGCATGAACTGCGAATCGTCGACAATGAGGACCTCTTTCGCCATCCGGGTTTCACCGATGGTCAGTATCGGGGGCGACGACATAAATGCTGTTGCCGTTCAATTAAAACGGTGTGACAGTGTGGCACGCGACGGCGCCGGGACGACCGGGGCCAGAACGGGGAGTAACGTTATGTGTGCCGGGGAGCCAGTAGCGAGTACGATGTCCGGTGAGTTGCCGGAGGAACTGATGGACGTCGACGTCGAGTCAGACCTCATCGACGACGACGAGGAGCCGACGCTCGACGTCGACGAGCAACAGGAGGAAACTGAACGCATCACCGTGTTCGACCTTGGCGGCCGGTTGTACGGCGCGCCGGTGCTCGAGGTCGAAGAGGTGATCAGGACCGCCCCCCTGACGCGGGTGCCCCGCACCGCCGACGCCGTCGACGGTGTCATCGACATCCGTGGGGCGATCACCGTCGTCATCAACCCGTGGGGGCTGCTCAACCTCCCGGAGGAGCCAAAGGAGTGGGACGACCAGTTCGTCGTCGCCTTCCAGACCGACGACGGCCAGCAGCCGGTCGCCGTTCGGATCGACCGGATAGTCGGCGTCGAGCCGATCCCGGTCAGCCAGGTCGACCGCGCCGACCCGGACGACGCGCCAAACGGCGACCACCCGCTCGTCGAAGGGGTCGCTCGCCGCAGGGAGGACGACGAGGTCGTCGAGCGGATCGGTCTCGTCGACATCGACGCCCTCATTGCCGTCGCCGGACAGCACCCACACTCCACTCGCAACCTCGGCACGGACGCCTCCGCGGACGACTGACACACGAAACGCCTTTTTGACCGCCGTCACGTGTCAGAGCCGCCGCTCTCCGCCCGGGTCCGGGCAGTCACGTAGATACCGGCGAGAACGACCGCACCGCCGACGACCGTCGACGGCGGGGGCACCTCCGAGAGCAGGACGACCGCGAGCAGCGCACTACCGACGGGTTCGCCCAACAGCGTGACACTCACCACCTCGGACTCGACGTGTTCGAGCGCCCAGTTGACGACGGTGTGACCCAGCAGGCCCGGCCCGAGCGCCATCGCCGCGAACAGCAGGTACTCCTGGGGCGGGTAGTCGAGGAGGTACGCGACGACGCCCGACTCCAGCCCCCGGGCGACCACCAGCGCGAGCAGGACGACCGCCGCCGCCGTGTACACGACGGTGACGTACGGGAACAGGGGGACGCGCTGGCGGAGGTCCCGGCCGACGAGAACGTACGCGGCCATCATCACCGCGCCGACGACTGCCAGCGCGTTGCCGACGGCGCTGTCGCCGGCGAGCGACCCCGACTCGCCCAGCGCCATCACCGCCGCGCCGACGACCGCCAGCCCGATCCCGGCGACGGCCGCCCGTTCGGGCGGCTCCCGCAGCACGAGGTAGGCGCCGATCGCGACGAACACCGGTTGGGTCTGGACCAGCGTGACGCTCGCGGCGACGGTGGTCAGTTCGACGCTGACGAACCACGCGAAAAAGTGCACCGCGAGCGCCGTCCCGGCGACGACCGCCACCGCTAGGTCACGCCGAGACAGCGAGCGCAGCGCCGCCCGCCCCCGTTGCCGGCCCAGCGCGACCGGCGCGACCAGCGCGGTCATAAACAGCACGCGGTACAGCGCCTTCACGCCGTCGGGGGCCGCGCTGTACCGGACGAGGATCGCCGACGTGGAGACGGCGGCGACCGCCACGGCCAGCGCCGCCATCGGCGCACGAGCGACCCGCTCGCGAACGCTGCCGACGACCGAGGAGTCCGCCTCGGGAGCCGACTCCGTGGGCGAGGCACTCGTGTCTGTCACTGCCCGCCGGTCGGGACGCCGCCGGTTTAGCAGTACCGCCCGCGGCGACGGCCACACGATCGGTGCACGCGACACCCGGTGGCGTCCACGGCACCCGCGATGGCACGGGGAGTCAGTCGTCGCCGGCGTCGACCATGCCGCCGAACACCTCGTCGGCGGTGTCGGGGGTGTCGAAGTCGTGGAAGTGCTCGCCGCGCTCTTTCGTGAGAACGTTCAGGCCGGCGGCGGCGCCGTCGCCCGCGGAGATGACTGCCTGCCACTCCTCGGCGCGGACCATCGCTCCCGTCGCGTAGGCGTCCGCGACGGACGTCTCCATCGTCACGTCCACGTCGACGACATCCGCCTCGGTGAACGCACACCCGAGTGACTCGGCGAGAGAGCGGTCGGCACCCGTCGCAAGCACCAGATACGACGCCGTGTGCTCGCCAGCGGCGTCAGCGTTGCCGTCGCCGTCAGCGACCGTGAGCGTGAACCCCTCGCCGTCGGCGCTCACGTCGGTCACCTCGGCGGGGTGGCGCTGGGCGCCGAAGTCGTCGACCTGCTGGCGGGCGGTCTCCAGAAAGGCGTCGCCGCCGACGGAGCCGATCCCGAGGTAGTTGAACAGGTGTGCGCTGTGCAACCAGGTGCTGTCGGTGTCGAAGACGACCGTCGAGAGTCCGTTCTTCGCCGTGAACAGGGCGGCACTCAGGCCGGCGGGACCGCCGCCGACCACCGCCACGTCGTGCTCGGACATGTCACCGGAATTGAAGAGCCAGCAGAATAAGTCCCCCCGCAGCGGCAACGACCGTCGGGGTCGGCGGTGGGAGTGAACCGCCGGGTCAGTCGTCCTCCAGAATGGCTCGCGTGCGGCGGTGTCGGTACCAGAACATCGGCTCGAAGCCGACGACGGCGAGAGGACTCAGCGCCCCGCCGGCGCGACCCCCGGGCAGGCGGTACTCGACGCGGTCCCGCAGCAGCGTCGCGTCGCCGTCGGCGTAGAAGGAGTGGGTGTGTTCCCAGTGGGCGAACGGCCCGTCGACCATGTCGTCGACGAACCGGGCGGTGCCGTCGTCGGTCCGGCGGTCGACGATCCGCGAGGTGAACCCCTGGCGCGGGCCGACGCCGAGCGGTCGCACCGAGAGGTCGAGTTCGGACCCCGCCACGAGCGTCGGCGGGTCCTCGCCCGTGGTGTCGACGGTCTCGGTCCCCTCTCCGGACTCGGCCGGCAGGCGAATCTCGTCGACCCGCATGTGCATCCAGTCGGGGGTGAGCGCCGTCAGCCCCGCCGGCGTCGAGTGAAACTCCCAGACCTCCGGGAGCGGCGCCTGCACCCGCACCGACCGCTCGTACACGCTCATCGTCGGCCCTCGGCGGGTCGCGGACATAACCGCCACGGTCGGGACCGGCAGCGACGGGAGCACACGAGCGGCACGCTACCCTGAACGCGGGGCAGACCCAGGGCGCGCGAGAAACGCGCGAGGGACGAGTGAGCGACCGGCGGGAGCGAGCGAGGAGGCTGGGGAGGCGTGAGGCGGCGGTCGCGGCGGGTGGGACCGAGAGGGGCCGGTCGCTCGGGGACGCCCGGGGACGCGAGGACCGCAGGGAGCGCAGCGACCGAGGACCGCAGCGACCCGCGCGACCCGAGCGACCGGGGGCTCTCTGGGTCGTCCGGGGATCGACGAGAGAGAGCACGGCGAGCGACCCGAGCGACCGGGGGCTCTCAAGAGACGAGTCGCGGAGAGAAACGGTCTTGTCCCGCCTGGCGCTTGCGAGGACATGACCGACGACCGACCCGACGAGAAGCCGACCGACCGCGAGGTGGCCTGCTTCGAGGCGGGCGTGAAGTTCGGCTCGCTGTACCACCAGTTCGCGGGCACACCCGTCGCCCCCGGAAGCGTCGACGACCTCGCCCGCGCCGCCGAGAGCGCGATCGAGAACCAGCCACACTGCCGGGCCGTTCGCGTGACGCCGCGCCGCGAGGCACTCGCCGAGGCCGCCGCCGCCCACGGCTACACCGAGTTCACCGGCGAGTTCGCCGAGGTGGAGATAGAGATCGAGCGCCAGGGCGTCGCGGTGCTCGCCGCGATGGCGATGGACGAGGGGTACCCGCTGATGCAGGTGGAGTCGGTACGGGCGAGCGACGACGAGTGAGCCTCAGCGCCCGGCACGGCGACCGCGTCAGACGACGCGCGGGCGGTCGGTTCAGCAGGGTTTTAAGCGGGACCGGTGGCAAGCAGGCGGTATGAGTCAGTCATCCTTGGACGACGACGAGCTGTTCGGCGAAGCGGCGAACGAGATGCGTACCGACGTCGAGGACGCCCTGGACGAGGCCCGCGACGCCCTACCGGACGCCGACGACTTCTGGCAGGTCGACGCCGACAACGTCGTCGGCGCGCTCAACGGGCTGAAGACCGGGCTAGACGCCGGGGAGGCGGTCGACCACCTGCGGGACGCAAAAAAGTGGTTCACGATGGGCCAGCGTGCCGACGCCTTCGACGACGCCGACGACCTCCGAGCCGAAATCGAGAACCTCGAAGGGCTGGTCACCGACATCGAGAACGCAAACGACCAGGTGACCGACCTCGCCGCCACGGTTCCCGGCCTGAAAGAGCAGTTGGACGACGACTGACCGGTCGACCCTCAGCCCTGACCGCGCCCACGGCAGGTCGGTCCGCTCCGACGCCCGTTCTGACCGACCAGGTCGGTCAGTCGTCGGGTCCGGCCCGCTCGTCGACAGCGGCGAGTACGTTCGCGAGCGTCGCCGCCGCCGCCGCGAGTAGGCGCTCGCCCGTCTCGGCGTCACCCTCGGCGGGGTCGCCGACGACGCCGTTCTCCGAGAACTCCTCCGTGTCGTACGCCAGGTTGACCCCGGCGACCCACTCGCCCCACCCGTCGCTCGCCCCCTCGCGGGCCGCCGCGACCCGCTCCTCGCGCACTAGGTCAGGTCTGACCGTCCGCAGGAGAGCCGTCTCGCGGCCACCGCCGTGGCCCATCGGTGGGATCGCGGCGTCGTCTGTCCCGTCTCCCTCTCCGCCGCCCGCCCCCTCGACGTGCTCGAACCAGGTGAACGGGACGGCGTGGGCGTCCCCGTCCCGCGTGAGTCGGGCGGCGACCTCGCGGAGGGCGTCGACGTTGCCGCCGTGACCGTTGACCAGCACGACCCGGTCGAAGCCGTGGCTCGCGAGCGAGGCGGCGGTCTCGCGGACGTACCGCCTGAACGTGTCGGGCGACACCCACAGCGTGCCGGCGAAAGCGCGGTGTTCCTCGGCGACGCCGACCGGGACGACGGGCGCGACGACCGGTCGCTCGCCGGTCTCGCGCTCGAAGCGGTCGGCGCCCGCCTCGGCGACCGCCTCGGCGGTGTAGGCGTCGGTCCCGAGCGGGGCGTGGGGACCGTGCTGCTCGGTGCTGCCGACCGGCAGGAGCGCCAGCCGCGTGTCCGTGTCAGCGGCGTCGGTCCACGTCGTCTCCGAGAGGTCCATACCCCGCCTGCGACCGCCCGGGACTTGTATCGAGCGACCCGCTCGGGACAGTGAGGCATGTCCGGGTGCCCAGCGAGTCAGTCGCCGTGCCGGACCAGACAGTTCGACAGCCCCATCAGTTCGACGGAGTCGGAGTTGTCCGGTGAGTGGACGACCATCCCGCCTTGCTCCATGTACGGCACCTTCCCCTCCAGTGCCGAGGGGATGTTCACGCTCTGGATGGCGTCCTCGTCGCCCAGGTTGAGGACGACGGTCGTGTTGACCTGCTTGA
>CAZQHW010000115.1:0-8625 GCA_964593395.1 uncultured Halobacteriales archaeon | reverse complement strand
CCGACCCAGAGACCACACCAGAGACTCAGAGTTCGCCCTTCGTACTCGGCACGCCGCCACGCCGTTGGTCGACCCGCGTCGCGTCGTCCAGGGCGCGGGCGACGGCCTTGAACAGCGCCTCGACCTGGTGGTGTGCGTTGGGACTCGCCTCGACGCTGGCGTGCAGCGTGATGCCGGCGTTGAGCGCCAGCGACTCGAAGAAGTGCCGGGCCATGTCGGTCGTCATCTCGCCGACCGCTGACTGGGCAAACTCGCCCTCGAAGTAAAAGCGTGGCCGGCCGCTCAGGTCGAGCACCACGCCGGCGACGGCCTCGTCCAGGGGCACCCGACGGTCGGCGAAGCGCTCGATACCGGTGCGGTCACCCAGCGCCTCGTCTAGTGCCGTACCCAGGGCGATGCCCACGTCCTCGACGGTGTGGTGGTCGTCGACGGCGAGGTCGCCGTCGGCGCGCACGGTGAGATCGAGCAGGCCGTGAGTCGCCAGCGCGGTCAACATGTGGTTCAGAAAGCCGACGCCGGTGTCGACGGTAGCCTCGCCGTCGCCGTCGAGGTCGACGGTCACCTCGACGGTGGTCTCGCCGGTTTCGCGGGTGAGCGCCGCCGTCCGCGTCGGCGGGCCGCCGTCGCTCGCGTCGTCCGCGCCGTCGCTGTCGCTCATGCGCCCGGCTCCGGGCGGCGTCGTAAAGTCGGTTGCGACACGAACGGCGAAGGGGCTTTACCGTGTGAGCGCATGACACGGTACGATGAGCGTCACCGAGGGGGGACCACGTCAGGAGTCGGACGCGGGACTCGACCGCGTTCGACTCGTCGCCTGGTTGCTCGACGACGCCGTGCGTGTGCCGTTCACGCGGCGCCGCGTCGGCTTAGACGCACTGCTCGGGTTGCTACCGCTCGGGGGCGACGCGGTCGGGAGCGTACTGTCGCTGTACGTCGTTCTCGAGGGGTACCGCCAGGGGGTGAGCCGGCGTGTACTCGCCCGGATGCTCGGTAACGTCGCGCTCGACCTCGTCGTCGGGAGCCTGCCGGTGGTCGGCGACGCTTTCGACGCCGTCTGGAAGGCGAACGCGCGCAACCGCGACCTCCTCGAGGCACACAGGGACCCGACGGTCGAGCGGGTCCGCCGGGAGCGCGACGCTTGAGGGGCCGTGGCCGGACTCGCCGGACAGTGACGCCGGGGGGGTCAGAAGTCCGTCGAGAGGTTGGCGCCGGCGAACACGAACCGGCTCTCCGTGTCACCGACGTGGACCTGACGGGTCTCGTCGGGGTCGAGTCGGACGGCGTCACCGGGGGCGAGGTCGACGGTTTCGCCCTCGATGGTGACGCTGGCTTCGCCCTGTAGCAGGAGGTACACCTCCTCGTGGTCGCTGTCGGAGTGGTCGTGCTCTGGACCCTCCCACCCGGGGTCGGCGTCGACGACCGTCAGACCGACCGCCTCCGTCTCGAGACCCTCGCGCAGTCGTCGCATCGCGCCCATCTGTACGTCGATATCGTCGATGTTGACCGTCTCGGCGGGCATACGTCCGCGAACGGCCGCTCGTGTCAAAAAGGTACGTCCCCCGCCGCCGAGCGGTAGACGTAAACCGGCGGCCCCGCTTGCCGCCGACGATGAGTGGCGAGGCGGTCGACGACGCCGGAGACGCCGACCTGGAGGCCGACGACGCACTCGACCTCGACGGCGTGTCGGTCGAGTCGACGACCGACGACACTCGGCCAGGGCCGCCGATGGCGCTGCCCCCGCGCCGGTCGGCCGACAGCGGGCGCGAGGGCAGTGTCCGGGTCGTCGGCACCGCCCACGTCTCTGCCGAGAGCGTCACCGAAGTCGAGGGAGTGATCGACGAGGAGAATCCCGACGTGGTCGCCGTGGAGTTGGACGAGGACCGCTTCCGGCAGTTCCAGGGCGAGACGCCCGACGACTTGGAGGCGGGTGACCTGCTCGAGGGCGACACCGTCTTTCAGTTTCTCGCCTACTGGATGCTGTCGTACGTCCAGACCCGCCTGGGCGACCGGTTCGACATCGACCCCGGCGCGGAGATGCGTGCCGCGGTGGGTGCCGCGAGCGACGCCGACGCCGGCGTCGCCCTGGTCGACCGCGACATTCAGGTGACGATCCAGCGCTTCTGGCGGCGGATGACCCTCGTCGAGAAGTTACGCACCGTCTCGGCGCTGGCCTTTGGTGCCGTCTCGCCGCCCGCCCTCGCGGCGACGACCAGCGCGGTCGCCGGACTCCTGCTCGGCCCACTGCTTGCGATCTCGACGTTCCTGCTCGGCGTGCCCGGCGCGACGATGGCCCGCCTGGTCGCCGGCGGCGTGACCGGCGTCGCCGCCGGCTACGCGACGAGTACGGTCCTCGGGAGCGGTCCCGGGACCGCCGACGGGGACGGCCCGGACGAAGGGGCCGGAAACGACACCGCAGACACCCCCGACAGCGGAGAGGGAGTGCAGGCGGATGAGGCGGACGGCACCGGGACAGAGTCGGCCAAGGGCGACGGACTGTCCTCGGCGCTGCCGCTGGCGACGGCGGGGCTGGTCGGCACGGGTGTCGCTGCGAGCGGCGCCGGCGCCGGGGTCGTCACGGGCGCCGTCTCGGGGGTGTTCCTGTACCTGCTCGGGGGGATTGCGGCCGGCGCGGGCCTCGGACTGCTCGCCGGGGCGGTCGTCGCCCGGGCGGCGGCAGGGGTTGGGTCGGTCGAGGACGAACCGCTCACCGAGGACGACCTCACCGACGCGGACGTGGTGACGGCACTGATAGAGGAGTTTCGGGAGTTCTCGCCGGGCGGCGCCTCGGCGCTCATCGACGAGCGCGACGCCTACATCGCCCACAACCTGGTGTGGCTGCGTGAGCGGGGCCACGACGTGGTGGCGGTGGTCGGGGCGGGCCACCGCGAGGGCGTCGAGCGCTACCTCGCGGACCCCTCGCGGCTGCCGGCCTTCGAGGGGCTGGTCGGTCGCGAGAGCGGCCGCCGGGTGTCGGTGTACCGGGTCGTCGGCTACCTGTTCACCCTCGGATTCGCAGCCTTCTTTGGCCTGTTGGTGCTCGGGGGCGCGGGCGACGAGTTCCTCCTGCGGCTGTTTGGCGCCTGGTTCCTGTTCAACGGCGTCTTCGCGTTCACGATGGCGAAACTCGCCGGGGCACGCTGGACCAGCGCCGGCGCCGGCGGCGCCGTCGCCTGGTTCACCAGCATCAACCCCCTGCTCGCGCCGGGGTGGATCGCCGGCTACGTCGAGTTGCGGTACACCACGGTCAACGTCGGCGACATCGCCCGGCTCAACGACATCGTCGACGACGAGACCCTCTCCGCACGGGAACTGGTCGACCGGTTGCTCGACGTGCCACTTTTCAGACTCATCGCCGTCGTCGGGATGACGAACGTCGGCAGTCTGGTCGCCACGCTGCTGTTCCCGATCGTGGTGCTGCCGCTGGTCGCCCCCGATGGCGGCGCCGCCGCCATCGGTGACCTGGTGCTGCAGGGCGTCGAGAACGGCGTCGAGATCCTGCGCGGGGTGGCGTCGTGACGCCCGACGACGGCGACCGGCGAGCGACCGGCGAGGACGAGCGAGCAGGGGAGTCCCGCCACACTGCCGCTCGCCGCCAAGCAGGCGGTGGTCGCGGCGCCGGACAGGGCGGCGGACAGCCCGACGCCCGGCCCAGCGGCGTCCGGGTCGCCGGCCTGTGGTTCTCGCGGCGAGAGGTGGTCGACCTCGTGGCCGCGTGGGTCGCGCTGAGCGTGGCCTTTGGCGGCTTTTTTTTCGGACCGGACGCGCTGGTGGCGGCGGCGCCGCTCGTGGTGGGCGTGAGTCTCGTCAGTTCCGGGGTGGGGTTCGTGGTGCACGAACTCGCGCACAAGGTGGTCGCGGTGCGGTTCGGCCAGGTCGCCGGCTTCAGGGCCGACTACGGGATGCTCGTGCTCGCGGTGTTGAGCGGTCTCGCCGGCTTCCTGTTTGCCGCGCCGGGGGCAGTGTACCACCGCGGGCGGATCACGGCCCGGCAGAACGGGCTGATCTCGCTGGCCGGCCCGGTGACGAACCTGGTGCTCGCGGGCGTCTTCGGCGCGCTGGTCGCCCTGCCCGCGCCGTCGCTGGTGACACTCGTCGGGCAACTCGGCGTTCTCGTCAACGCCTTTCTCGCGGCGTTCAACCTGATCCCGTACGGCCCGCTGGACGGCAAGTCGGTGCTCCGGTGGAACACGCTCGTCTGGGCCGGCTCCTTTGCCGTCTCGCTCGGGTTGACCGTCGCCGTCGTGTTCGTGTTCGGGATCGTCGACCCCGGCGCGCTGCCCGTCGGCTGACACTCGGGACCGACGCTCGCCGGCACCCGCGACCACCACGCTTTTTCGCGGCGCCGTCCCCCCTGGGCGCATGGACACGGGCGAGGAGGGCGAGAACGGGGAGCAGGGAGACGACGAGGGCGAGGCGGAGGGGCTGACATACGCCGAGGCGGGCGTCGACGTCGACCGGAGTGAGGCGGCGACGGCGGCGCTGTCCGGCGCGGCGGGGCTGGGGGGCGACGACGGGGACGACGGGTCGGGGACGCCAGACGACTACGCCGGCGTGCTGGACCTGGGCGACCGACACCTGGGTGTCACCACGGACGGCGTCGGGACGAAACTGCTCGTGGCGGCGGCCCTGGACGACCACTCGACCGTCGGCGTGGACTGCGTGGCGATGAACGCGAACGACCTCGTGGCCGCCGGCTTGGACCCCGTCGGCTTCGTCGACTACCTGGCCGTCGCCGAACCGGACGAGCGGGTGGCTCGGGAGGTGGGCGAGGGCCTGGCCGTCGGCGCCGAACTGGCCGGTGTCGCGCTCTTGGGCGGCGAGACCGCCGTCATGCCGGAGATCGTCACGGGACTGGACCTGGCGGGCACCTGCGTCGGCGTCGCCTCCGACGACGAACTGCTCGCGGGACGGGCCAAAGCGGGCGACCGCCTCGTCGGGTGGACGTCCTCGGGAATCCACTCGAACGGGCTCACCCTCGCCCGGACGGCAGTCACCCGCGAGCACGACTACACCGACCCGTTCCCGCCGGACCCCGACCGCACGGTCGGCGAGGCGTTACTGGAGCCCACGCGGATCTACGCCGACCTGCTCGGACCGCTGCGGGAGTACGCCCGTGGCGCCGCCCACGTCACCGGCGGCGGGTGGACCAACCTCGACCGCCTGGGCGAGCACCGCTACGTCGTCGGGGACCCACACCCCGCGCAACCGGTGTTCGAGTTCGTCCAGCGGGCGGGCGAGGTGACCGACGCCGAGATGCACCGCACGTTCAACATGGGGACGGGGTTCGTCGCCGCCGCTCCCCCGGACGACGCCGGGGCCCTCGCCGAGGCGACAGACGGACGAGTGATCGGCCGTGTCGAGGCGGGCGAGGGGGTGAGCGTGCGCGGGGTGGTGGTGTGACTGCCCGGCTCAGTCGGGGAACTCGGAGCGGTCGACGGCGAGAAGCGTCACCGTTCCCTGCTGGACGGCGACGGAGATCCCCGGACGCGACCGGAACTCCTCGACGGTGACGCCGTAGGCCTCGCGCTCGTTCGGCCCGACGTAGACGTACTCGATATCGTACCTCTCGATGGCGGCAGGGCGCTGGGACCACGCACCCATGTACAGCGTCTCGACGTCCGCGACGCGCTCGCGGTAGGCGGTCTCGCCGCGGTAGCCGACCTGGTGTGTCCACCCGACGACCGTCGGTACGCCGGTCAGGCTGGACGGCGCGTTCTGCCAGGTGTAGGGGCGCTCGCCCGGCCGGGAGACGAGCGTCGGCGTCCCCGGGCGGTCGTCGAGCCACTCGATCACCGGGGCGGCGTCCCCGTGGTAGGTGTCGACGTAGGCCGTGCCGTCGAGCGAGAGCGGCCGGTCCGTCGCGGGAGCCAGCGAGGCCGTCGTCGCGAGTGCCCCGAACGTCGCCGCCCCCAAGACGACGAGGACGACGAGGGCGGCGACCGCGCCGCCGCGGAGCCGGTCCGTTCCGGTCGCCGAGAGTCCCGAGCGGGCCCGGGAGAGCGCGGCGACGGCGGCGACACCGGCGGCCGGCCCCCACAGCACCCACACCTGGACGTTGAGCTTGTACAGCGTGTTCCAGCGTTGGGCGTTCGGGTCGTACGGGTACACCCGCGCGGTGAGGAGTTCGCCGACCACCAGCAGGCCGGCGCCGGCGACCACGAGAACGGACACGTAGTCCGTCGTCCGGCGGGCGAGCACCCACCCCCCGAGGACGAACAGCGCGACCAGCGTGACGGCGCCGGCCGCCGGCACCAGCGCCAGGGCGACGACCGCGACCAGCCCGACGCCGACGGCGGCGAGTCGACCGGCCGAGCGACCGACGCCGCCGAGCGTGGCGCCGAGGCGTGGCAGCAACGCGACCGCGAACAGCAGGAGGAACCCGCCGTGAAAGAACGCGAAGGGGACGAACGGACTCCGCGGCGGGAGCAACGCCACGCCACGGTTCGTCGGCGTCGGACCGATCAGAAACGGCGTCGCCCAGAGCGCGGCGACGGCGACGACCACGAGCCCGACGCCGGCGGCGGTCACCGCGCGAGCGCCCTCCCCGAGGAGACCGTCGGACGGTGCCGGGAGACGCCGGCGGAGACGGGCGGGCAGCAGGTCTCGCGGCGGGGCCTCGCCGGCGGCCACGGAGAGGGTGACGAGCCCACCGACGACCGGCAGGCTCCAGGTGTTCACGACGGCGATCAGCCCGCCGACCGGGGTGATCGCGCCGAGCAGGGCCAGCCGGCGGCGGCGGTCGGTGCTGCGGTGACAGGCGAAAGCGAGGGCGCCCACGAGCAGGAGAAACGGGGGGCCGATCATGTGCGCCCGGAGGTCGCCGTTGACGAACGTCCACATCGGGAACACGTTCGGCACGTCGGGGACGACGTAGCGGGCGATCCAGGGGTTGTAGTCGGTCACCGTGCCGTGAGCGAGAAAGCGGACGGACGCCAGGGCGTCCTCGGGCGCGGCGCGGATGCCGGCGACCAGCGGCCCGCCGTACGCCGCCGCGAGGTCCCGCGGGACGAGTCCGAGGGCGGCGCGGGCCGGCGTCGACAGCGGGCCGCCGAAGGCGGTCAGCAGCGCCCCCAGTCCGCCGGCGGCGACCGGCGGGAGGTCGATGGCGTCGGCGACGGCGGCGGCCAGCCCGTAGGCGGCGGTCGCCAGCGCGGCGTAGGCCGTCGCCACCGCGAGGTTGTACGCCACCGCCGGCCGCACGCCCGAGAGCTCCGTGAGGATCCCGACCGCGAGCGGACCACCGTAGTAGTACCGCACCTGCTCGCCGGCGAACCAGGGGTCCTCGAGTGGCAGTGCCTCGGCACGCAGCACCGCCCGCACCAGCGAGTAGTCGAGGAACTTCTCGCCGCCGGCGGGGACGATCGCCGGGTCGGCGGCCCGCACCGCGAGCAACAACAGGAAGGCGACGGCGAAGACCACGAGCGGGGGGAGCCACTCGCGGGACCGCTCTCGCAGCCACGCTCGGGGTGTCTCGGGCACGCCGGACGAGACCTGCACCGCGAGCGTCGCCAGGACGACCGCCCCGGCGACCGTCCCGAGCCGGAGGCGGAGGTGTCCGACCCACAGGGTCACGAGCGTCACGACCCCGAGCCCGATCGGGAACGCGAAGGCCGCCCCGCGGTCCGGGAGACGCGGGAACAGGCGTGCGGCCACCGGCACGCCGCCGGCGGCGAGGCCGGCACAGACCGCCAGCCACCACACCAGCGGAACCACCTGCATTCGGGTCGGATGCGTCGACTCCGCCCTAAGTGTCTTCGGTGACGGGACAGGCCGAGCCGGCCCGGTCGGCGTGGGCCGGGGCTCAGTCGTCCGCGGGTGTCCCGGCGTCGCCCTGGGCCTGCTGTCTGGTCCAGGAGAGCTTGCCGCCGGCCGACAGCAGCTCACGCTCGCGCTCGGAGGCGTCCAGCCGGGCGGTGAACTCCCAGTCGTCGTTCACGCGGACGGTGAACGCCTTCTGGCCGGACTCGACGCCCTCGCGAACGTCGTCGACGACGGCGACGGAGTCGCCCTGATCGATGCGCTCGTAGTCCGCCTCGTCGATCAACAGCGGGAGGATACCGAAGTTGAACAGGTTGGCGCGGTGGATGCGGGCGAAGCTCTGGGCGAGAACGCCCTCGACGCCGAGGTACATCGGACACATCGCGGCGTGTTCCCGCGAGGAGCCCTGGCCGTAGTTCTCGCCGGCGACCAGAAAGGACTCCTCCGTGCGCATCGCCCGGTCGGCGAAGGTGTCGTCCACCCGCGAGAGGGTGAACTCGCTTATTTTCGGGATGTTCGACCGGTACATCAGGATGTCACTCGTCGCGGGGATGATGTGGTCGGTCGTGATGTTGTCGCCCATCTTCAACAGGACCTCGCCCTCGAGGTGGGCGTCGAGCTGGTCCTTGATGGGGACGTCGCCGATGTTGGGCCCCTTGATGAGGTCGTCGTCGGGCGCCTCGTCGGGCGCGATGAGGTCGGCGTCCCGCTGGGTGTAGCGGGTGCCCATCTCGAAGCCCGGATCGACGATGCCGGTCTCCTCTTCCAGGTCCCGGGGGTCGGTGATCTCGCCGGTGATGGCGGCGGCGGTGGCGACCTCCGGCGAGCAGAGGTAGACGGAGTCGTCCTCGATGCCCGAGCGACCCTCGA
>CAZQHW010000114.1:0-8835 GCA_964593395.1 uncultured Halobacteriales archaeon | reverse complement strand
CCGACAACTGTGCCGTGTCGACGGCATCGCCGCCATCGTGATCGATGTCGATCTGGTCGTTGCCGGAACCGCTCTTGAAGCCGTTACCGCCGTGTCGTAGCCGAACCACAGGGTCACGCTTGGCGTCGTATCACGACTGCTGGCGATCTCTTGGCGAAGCAGTGGTTCGAGCGAGGGTGTGCAGGTTCCGGTCCCGTCGTGGCGCGAACCGCGAGCGGGCACGGCCCAGGAGCTCGTGGAGTTGGGCGTGGACTCCGGCCCATCACGGTCCCGTCGAGGTTGGTCAAGCGATACCCGATCTGCGCCCAGTAGCACCCGTACTGTCGGAGTGCACTCGGCGGTTGGGCGACTAGTCGAAGACTGGAGAAAACTGCGGCGACGAAGAACGGGGCGAGAGATCAGTCCGCGGGCGGTCGGTCGTCCAGGCTGTTCTCGGAGCCAAGGTCGTCGGGGAGGTCGTCGCTGCCGAGGCGTCGGCCCCGCTGCATGTAGATGTGGACCACCGCCGAGACGGTGAGCACGCCGCCGGCGAGCGCCATCCACGCGAGGTCGGACAGGCCGGCCAGCACGGGAACGTCGGCCCACAGGGCGGCCGTCAGCCCCAGCATGACCGCGCCAAGCGCGAGGTAGTACTCCCGCCAGGGCAGTTCGTTGCGGTCGACGATCTCGAGGTACACGTTCAGGTCGTCGGTGTGCTCGGTACGGTCGACCAGGCCCCGGTCGGAGTCGTACTCGACGATGCGGGCCTCGTCCATCTTCGGGAGGTGTGTCTGTTGGAGCGTGGTGTACACCCGCTTGCGCTCGTCGGAAGTGACCGCGTCGATCGGCTCGTTGCACTCCCAGGCGGCGATCCGCGTCGCGAGGTCGCCGATCTCCACCGGCGCGTCGTACGTCTTCAGGTAGTGCAACAGGTACCGTCGTCGCTTGTTGCGGAGGATCTCGAACACTTCGTCCTTTGACAGGTCCAGTCCGCTCGACCGGCGTACCACGCTCATCCTGTCACCTCCGTCACTGTCGGCTCCGCCAGGGACCGTCCCAGGTCGGCCCCGGCACCACCTGCGTCCATATTTGTAATGAAGAACTCCAACCTACAAAACCTTCCCGGCGGTGGTCGGCCCAACCCGGACATAAACAAAGGTCGCGTCGGGTGGGAACGAACCCCCGGTCCGTGACGGCTCGCAGGAGTTAAGTCCGGGCACCCGCCCGCTCTAACTAGTGTCTGCCCACGCCCAGCCCGACGCAGCCATGCTCCTCCTGGCCGTCGGGTTGCCGTTTCTCGCCGCCGCCCTCGTGCCGCTCGTGTACCGGGTGGTGGGCGAGAAGGTTGCCTACGTCGGCGCCGCGGTCGCCGCCACCTCGCTGGGCCTGGTGCTGTCGCAGTTCCAGACGAGCGGCGAGGTCGGCGTCGAGTGGATTCCCTCACTCGGCGTCACGCTCTCCTTTTACGTCGACGGCCTCTCGCTGCTGATTGCCGTTCTCGCGAGCGGCATCGGCGTGCTCATTTTCACCTACTGTGGCGGGTACATGCACGGCGAACCCGCCCAGCCACGCTTCTACGCCTCGCTGCTCGCGTTCATGGGGTCGATGCTGGGACTCGTTCTCGCCGCCGACCTGGTCGCGCTGTTCGTGTTCTGGGAGCTGACGAGTGTCACTTCCTTCTCGCTCATCGGTCACTACTCCGACGAGCGTGACTCCGTGTACGCCGCCCGCAAGTCCATGCTGATCACCGTCGCCGGCGGACTGTTCCTGCTCGC
Organism: uncultured Halobacteriales archaeon; assembly: GCA_964593395.1. Taxonomy (GTDB): domain Archaea; phylum Halobacteriota; class Halobacteria; order Halobacteriales; family SW-7-71-33; genus SW-7-71-33. The sequence continues at coordinate 7,081 of CAZQHW010000114.1, read as the reverse complement.
GGGCATCGTCATGCTGTACGCCGTCTCCGGCGACGCCCTCACGGAGCCGACGTTCAGCATCGTCACCATGCTCGAGAACGGCGAGGCGATGCGGGCGACGCTCCGCGAGCGCGGCCTGTTCGTCCCGGTGCTCGCGACCGTCGGTCTCGGTGCCGCCGCGAAGTCCGCCCAGGTGCCCCTACACGTCTGGCTGCCAGACGCGATGGAGGCACCCACCCCGGTCTCTGCCTTTCTTCACTCCGCGACGATGGTGAAGGCAGGGATCTACCTGTTCGGTCGCTTTCGCCCGCTGCTGTCGAGCGCGGAGTGGCAGGCGGCCCTGCTCACGCTCGGACTGGCGACGATGACCGTCGGCGCCGTTCTCGCCGTCGCCGCTGACGATATAAAGGCACTCCTGGCGTACTCGACCGCCTCCCACCTCGGACTGATCACGGCCGGCTTCGCCTTCGGAACCAGCCCCGAGAAGGGGGGCAAGGCGTTCAAACTCGGCGCGGAGACCGGCGCCTTCCACATCTTCAACCACGCCGTGTTCAAGGCCGCCCTGTTTCTCGTCGCGGGGATCGTCGCCCACGAGGCCGGGAGCCGTCTGCTGTCGGAACTCGGAGGGCTACGCGGCGACCTGCCCGTGACCGCCGCCGTGGCCGGCGTCGCGGGCCTGTCGATGGCCGGCATCCCGCCGCTGAACGGCTTTCACTCGAAGGAGTTGCTGTTCGAGGCCGCCTTCGAGTTCGCGTCGAAGGGTGGCGGTCTGCGGTGGGTCGTTCCCGCGGTCGCCGTCGGTGCCTCGATGTTCACCGTGTTGTACTCCTACCGGTTCGTCTCGCTGTTCATCGGCGAGAAGCCCGCCGGTATCGGGGCAGAGGACCACGGCAGACACGACGACCCCACCGACGACGTCCACGAGTCCGAACACGACGACGACGTCTACGAGTCCGAACACGGAGACGCCCACGAGTCGGAGCCCGGCCACCACGCCGGCGAGGTCCACCGTCCGCCGCCCCCGATGCTCGCCGGACCGGTCGTTCTCGGGACGGTCGCCGTCGTCGTCGGCCTCATGCCTACCGTCGCGACCGACTTCGTCGTCGGCCGGGCTTTCGACGCGACTGCCTTCGCCCCGGGTGCGGTCGGCGAGGGCTTTTCGGTCTCGTTTCCCACGAAACTGAAGGGGCCGGTGGTCATGAGCGGGATCACCGTCGCCGGCGGCCTGCTGTTGATCCCCGTCGAGCCGCGGGTGCGCGACGGTATCCGGTCGGTGCTGGCCCGCGACCGGACGAACGCCGACTTCTACTACGACGGCTCCGTCGAGGGGCTCACCCGGCTGTCGGCGGTGGTCGTCCCGCGAGTGCAGACCGGACTGCTGCGGACTTACGCGACGTGGGTGTTGGGCGCGTTCGCCGGACTCGCGCTCCTCGGCCACCTAGTTGCGGGCCCGGACCTGCCGCTGGCGCTCGGCGACGGCGTCACCGTTGCGGTCGGCCTGGTCCTGTTGCTCGCGGTCGGCAGCGCCGTCGTGCTCACCCGTAGACCGGCGAACCTCTCACACGTCAGCGGCGTGCTCACGCTGTCGGTGTTCGGGTTCATGCTCGCGATCTTCTTTATTCTGGTCGCGGCCCCGGACCTGGCGCTCACCCAGTTGGTCGTCGAGACGCTGCTTCTGGTGCTGTTTCTCCTGGTGTTGCACAAGTTGCCCGCCTACTACGGGGAGTGGGACATCCGCGAGTCGGTCCGGGACGCGGCGCTGTCGCTGCTCGTCGGCGCGGCAGTGTTCGTCACGGTGCTCGCCTCGACGGCGTCGACGCCGGACTCGCGGTACTTTCTCCGGACGCGCATGCTCGAACTCGCCGGCTTCGGCGGCGAGGAGTCGGCCGGGTTCACCACGGCGTTCGGCGGCGGCGGCAACGTCGTCAACGTGATTCTCGTGGACTTCCGTGCGTTCGACACGCTCGGCGAGATCGCCGTTATCGCGGTGGCCGCCGTCTCCGTGGTCACGATGCTGCGGATGCGCGAGGTCGGCGCCGGGTCGGTAACACCCGATCCGGAGACCGACTCGGACCCCGGCCCACCCACAGGCGGGGCTCCCGCCACCGACGGCGGCACCGAGGAGCCTGCCAGCCCCGGCTCCGCCTCCGACGACGCCGGCCAGTCTGCCGACACGACTGGAGGTGACGACCAGTGAGCGACGAGGCCGACCGCGGCGAGTCACCGGAGCCCGACACGTCCACGACCGCGGACGGCGGAGCACGGGCCGGCGGCGAGGCCCACGCGAGCGCCGGTGTCGCACAGAACACTCCGCCGGCGCCCGCCGAGGCGAACGCGCCACACGCCAACGCCGCCGAGATCGAGAGCGACGACCAGCAAAGCGCGGTCGTCACCACCGGTGACACCACCGTCATCGTCCGCACCGTCGCCCGGATCGCCGTGCCGCTCGTGTTTCTCGTGGCCGTCTCGCTGACACTCCGGGGACACAACCTCCCTGGCGGCGGGTTCATCGGTGGCGTCCTGACGGCGATCGCCGTCGTCCTGTTGTACGTCGTCTTCGGCCTGCAGTTCGTCCAGAACCGCCTGGTCCCCGGCGAGCGGTCCGGCGTGGCACGGGTGATGTTCTCGGTGGGACTGGGGATCGCCTTCGTCAGCGGCCTGGTGCCGGTGCTGTTCGGCGACGGCTTTCTCACCCAGGGGTTCGTTGTCCTCCCCGAGCCGCTGCCGGGGCCGTTCTTCCACGAGTTCGAGGTCGCGAGCGCGCTCGCCTTCGACGTGGGCGTGTTCCTCGTCGTCGTCGGGGGCCTGCTGACGATCGTCCGGGAGGTGGGCGCGGAATGACCGGCGTCGTTCTGGCGACGGTGCTCGGGGCGCTGTTCGCACTCGGCACGTACCTGGTGTTGCGCCGGGACGTCGTCCGCGTCGTCTGGGGGGTCGTCCTGTACGGCCAGGGCGCCAACCTCTACCTGGTGACGATGGGCGGACTCACCGGAAAGGCACCGATCGGCAAGTTCGGAAAGGAGGGCGCCGCCGCGGGCGTGACCGACCCGCTCGTGCAGGCGCTGGTGCTGACCGCAATCGTCATCGGCTTTGGCACCACCGCCTTCGCGCTGGTGCTCACCTACCGTGTCTACCAGGAACACGGCACCATCGACGTGACCGAACTGGAGGAGCCAGCATGACAGGCGGCCCGGCGGCCGTCACCGCTCTCGCCCAGTTGCAGGTGGAGTCACCGGCCGTCGACCCCGGGCCGGTCGTCGTGGTCGCGCCGGTGCTCGTGGCGCTGGCGACGGCAGTGCTGACACTGCTGGTGCCCGGCCGGGCCCGTCGTGTGGTCAGCGTCGGCGGGGTGCTCGCCTACGCCGCCGTGGTGGCACTCGTCGTCCAGCAGGTCTTGGTCGACCCCGCGACGCCCCGTCTGGTCTACCGCCTGGGCAACTGGCCGGCACCGGTCGGCATCGTCGCCGTCGCGGACGCGCTGTCGGCGTTCATGCTCGGGATCGCCGCCGTCGTCGCGGTGCCCGCGCTGGTCCACGCCGTCTTCCACGTCGACGAGGAGGCACAGACACTCACTTTCCATCCACTGTTTCACTTCATGCTCGTCGGCGTCTCCGGCGCCTTTCTCACCGGCGACCTGTTCAACCTGTTTGTCTGGTTCGAGGTGATGCTGATGTCGACGTACGTGCTCGTGGTGTTTTACTCCGGCCCGGAACACACCCGCGCCGGCTTACAGTACGTCGTTCTCAACCTGCTGGCGTCGGCGCTGATGCTGGTCGCCATCGGCGGCTTGTACGCCGCGACGGGCACGCTCAACATGGCCGACATGGCCCGGCGCCTCGCCAACCCCGAGGCGTTCGGCGTCGCCGTCACCCCCGTTCTGGGCCTGTCGGCGCTGCTCTTTGGCGTGTTCGCGCTGAAGGCCGGTCTGGTGCCGTTCCAGTTCTGGGTGCCCGGCGCCTACGGTGCCGCACCGGCCCCGGTCGCGGCGATGCTCGCAGGCGTGGTAAAGAAGGTCGGCGTGTACGCCGTCATCCGCGTGTACTTCACCGTCTTCGCCGCCGCCGACCTCTCCGGCAGCGGTCTGCCCGGCGAGTCGGTGCTCGGGTTCTACGGCCCGGTGCTGGTCGTCGTCGCCGCCGCATCGGTCGTTCTCGGGGGGGTCGCGGCCGTCTCGCGAGACCGCCTCGACCGCGTGCTCTCGCACTCCTCGATCAGCCAGGTCGGGTTCATCGTCCTCCCGCTCGGGGTGGCTGGAACGGCGCTCGCGACCGACCCGGTCGTGCCGTCGGGCGCCGTCGGCAGTGTCCTCGACCGGCCGGCGGTGCTCGGCGTGACCGCCGCGCTGGTGTACTCGTTCGTCCACGGGATCGCAAAGGCCGCGCTGTTTCTCGCAAGCGGGACGATCAAACGCGCCACCGGTACCGACTCGCTGTCGAACCTCGGGGGCCTGGCGGCACACTCCCCGGCGTTCGGGGCCGCGGTGTTCGTCGCCGGGATCACCCTCGTCGGTATCCCGCCCGTGCTCGGGTTCTTCGGGAAGTTCCTCGTGTTCTCGGCGGCGGTGCAGGGCGGCTCCGCCGTGGCGCTCGCGGTCGCCGTCGGCGGCGCCGTCCTGACGATCGCCTACGTCACTCGCTTCTGGGGCAGGGGCTTCTGGGGCGAACGGGGCCCCGCGGTGAACGGCCGGCTCCCCCGGGCGGAGGTGGCCGTCGTCGTCGTTCTCGCCGTGGCACTCGTCGGGATCGGCGTCGGCGTCGACCCCCTCGTGAGCGCCGCCGAACGGGGTGCTGACGCCGCGCTCGACACGCAGGCGTACGTCGACGGCGTCGCCCCCCAACCCGAACCCGAGTCCGCGGTGGCCGGCGAGGAGGCCACCGCCCAGGCACGCGCCGGGGAGGTGGCGCCGTGAGTCGCCGCTGGCCGGTCGCGGGCGTCGTTCTCGCGCTCCTGTGGCTGTTCGTCCGCGGCATCGGCCGCACGGGCGACCTCTCGCTCGCCGACGCCGGGATCGCCGTCGTCGAGGAGGGCGTGATCGGACTTGGGATCGGAATGGTGCTTGCCTTCTACACGCGACGCCTGTACGCCGAGGAGGTGGGCGTCACGGGTGCACTCCGGGCGCTGCCGTACGCGCTCGTTTACGTCACGCTGTTTCTGAAGGAACTGCTGACGGCGAACGTCGAGGTGGCGTACCGGGTGCTCGCCCCCTCGCTCCCGATCGACCCCGACGTGTACGAGGTGCCGCTGCGGGTCGAGTCCGACGTCGCCGTCACGGCGATCGCAAACAGCATCACCCTCACCCCGGGCACGCTGACGATGGACTACGACCCCGACCGCAACGCGCTGTACGTCCACACGCTGTTCGGGGTGGACCGCGCGAGCGTCGTCGACCCGATCCGCACCTGGGAGGACTACGCGCTCGTCATCTTCGACGAGCGTCGCTCTCCGGGCGACCCCGTTCCGATCCCGCCCGCGGGCGCCGGCCCCGCCGCCGACGACACGCGGGACGACCGCGCCGAAAAGGGGGGTGAGCCGGCGTGACCGCCCCGCTCGCGTCGACCGACCCCGAGTTCCTCAGGGTGGCCGTCGACGCCGCGCTGGTCGTGGCGAGCGCGGTCACGCTGTTTGGCGCCTACCGCGTCGTCGTCGGCCCGGAGACCGCCGACCGGGTCGTCGCCCTGGACACGATCGCCACCGACGTCGTCGCGATCGCCGTGTTGTTCGCGCTCAGGGAGAGCACCACCGTCGGCACGAAGTCCGGCCACTTCTTCGTCGACATCGCGCTGGTGCTCGCGATAATCGGGTTCGTCTCCACGCTCGCCGTCGCACAGTACCTCACCGAGGGAGGAATCGTCGAATGAGGGGGACACGCCCGACAGTCGTCGGACGCCGCGGGCGCCGCCCCGTGACCGGTGGGCAGGGAGGTGCCCGGCGATGGTAGGCACGCTCCGGGCGGGCGCGGTCGTCGCCCTGCTGGCCGTGGGGATGTTCTTTCTCGTGGTCGGCACGGTCGGCCTGTTGCGCCTGCCCAACGTCTACAACCGGATGCACGCGACCAGCAAGGCGACCACGCTCGGCGCCGCCTCCGTGTTTCTGGCGGGCACGGTGTACTTCGGCCCGCGTGGGGCGGGACTCGTCTCGATGGTCGGGATCGTCTTTCTGTTCCTGACCACGCCGACCGGCGCCCACGTCATCTCGCGGGCCGCCGCAAAGGCCGGCGTCGCTCTCGAACCGGGTGTGTACTGGCCGGTGCCCGAGGACGACGAGCGTGAGGAGGCCGCCGCTACCGACGACTGATCGCTTGCCGTTCAGGCCGTGAGCGTCCCGACGAGGCGGTCCGCCACGTGCTCGCCCAGTCCGGCCTTGTCACCCTCGTAGGAGGTCGCGCCCTCGGCGTCGACGAGCAGTGCACGCGTCTGGTCGCCGCCCATCGCGCTCGCGTCGTTCGCGACGACGAACGCGAGGCCAGCACGCTCCGTCGTCTCCCGGGCGGCGGCCACGAGTGCGTCGTCGTCGCCCTTTGTCTCCAGTTTGAACCCCACCATCGGCAGGTCCGGCCAGGCGGCCCGCACCTCGTCGAGCACCTTCGGCGTCGGCGTCAGTCGCAGGGTGCGTTCCTCGCCGGAGCGGATCTTCTCCTCGCTGGCCTCGACCGTGAAGTCCCCGACCGCCGCCGCCGAGACGAACGCGTCGGCCCCGGCGGCGGCGTCGAGCGACGCCGCGAGCATCTCCTCGACGCTCTCGACAGTGTGGGTGTCGGCGTACGGTACCGGACCGTCGTCGTGCACGAGGGTCACGTCCGCGCCGCGAACGTAACAGGAGCGAGCCACCGCCCGCCCCGTCCGGCCGGAGGCACGGTTCGTCAGCACCCGCACGGGGTCGACCGCCTCGCTCGTCGCCCCGGCGGTGACGACGACGCGCTGGCCGTCCAGCGGGTCGGGCGTCGCCGCCCGCGCCGTCGCCAGGGCGATCGCGTCCTCGGTCGCTATCTTCGCCTTTCCCTCCTCGATGCGAGGGTCGACGAACTCGACACCCCACTCCTCCAGACGGTCAAGCGCCGCCACGACGCCGGGATGGTCGTACATCGGTTCGTGCATCGCCGGCG
>CAZQHW010000113.1:0-8923 GCA_964593395.1 uncultured Halobacteriales archaeon | reverse complement strand
TTTCAGTTCGAGGTGACAGTCGCGTCGGTCGGTGGTGGGTCGAACGCCGTCGCCGACGTCCGCGGGACACGACCGGTCGTCACTCGCTGAGACAGTCGGCGAGTGAGGGTAGTCGCCGGTGCCGAGGGAGACGGAGCCGAGTACATCCGACAGAAGCTCCCCCGAGACGTGGGATAGGACAGGCATCGGGACTTGCCCCGAGGCGATTCACGCGGCCACAGCGGGTGTCAGAGAGCAGGTGTGAGTCTAAGGGGGTCGCCGACGAACAGCACCCCGCCGGCGACCCCCAGTAGGGGACGAGATCCCTGACACGGCACTGCTCCGTGTGGACCGACCGTTTAGTTCGTCCGGTTCATCGGGCGTCGTGGCTGGAAAGTGCGTCATTGAATCAGGAAGCCCCACCCTCAAGGAGCGAACCGCGTTAGCGGTGAGCGAGTAGGGTGGGGTAGTTCACTGGCGAGTCTCGTCTCGTGTACGCAGGGCTGAGATCTGACCTGGCGGGTTTTGTGTGGAGTGTTCGAACGACCCGGTATGAACCGCTCGGTCACGGGTGCTCTGTTGGTCGGGGCGGTGCTCGTCGTGGCGACGCTCGTCGCCGCCACGGTGCTCACAGACGATACCGCGCAGTCGCCGCCCGACCCCGACGGCGTTGCCGAACAGTACCGGTCCCTCGACGGGTTCCGGGCGACGCAGGTGCAGACGGTCAGGTTCGGGAACAACACCACGCGGACGGTCAGACGCGTCGCGGTTCGGCCGGGCACCGGGCAGTTCCGCTCGGTCGCAGTGCGGGGGGCAAACCGGTCCGTGGTTTACGACCTGATCGTGTCGAACGGGTCAGTGCGGTGGCTGTACGACCGCGAGAACCGCAGGGTACAGCGGACCGACGTCACAGAAGCAGGAAACGGGGGCACGCCGTTCGTGACAAACGGGACGCGGCTCGAAGGACTCGTCACCGCCGCGGTCAACGACACAGAAGAGCGCTCTGCGGTGTCGAGGCTGCCCACCGTCTCGCCGCTCGGACGGCCCCAGATAGGGGCCTCAGACAATCTGTCGACGCTCCGAGGAACCGCGGAGTACGTCGGCACCGACACGGTGGACGGTCGCCAGACGTACGTTCTGTCGGTGTCGCTGAACCAGTCGGCAGTACAGAACGCGTCGACGCGCGTCTGGCTCGACACGGAGTGGTTCGTGATGCTACAGAGACGAGGGTCGTTCACCGTCGACGGAACCCGTGTCGAGACGAGCGTGCGGTACCGGAACGTCTCGTTCGAGCCAGGACTGAACGAGGAGTCCTTCCAGTTCGACCCGCCCGACAACGTCACGATCGACACCGGACCGGAGATCCGCTCGTACGACTCGCGTGCGGCGTTGTCACGCAACACGACACTGTCAGTGCCGGACCCGGACGTCCCCGACGGATTCAGTCTCGAAGAGGCGTCGCTGACCGTCACCACTGTCACCGCCGCGACGCTACGGTACGCCAACGCGACGGCGAGTCTCACTGTCACGGTCACAAACGAGTCCGGCAGTTTCGAAGGCGACGGTCAACCCGTGACGGTCGGTAACAGGACCGGCCGACTCGACTCGTTCGGAGAGACAAGGATCGTCAACTGGAACTGTAGCGACCGGAGCGTCCTCGTCGCTGGTCCCGTGAGCAACGCGACGCTGCTCCGGTTCGCCGAGTCAATCGGGTGCGGGCAGTCACGACCCGAGACAGTCCGGACTGTCGAGTCGAGTCCACCGGCGGGCCTCGCGAGTGCCCACGACGTGAGTCCCCACGACACTAGACGACAACAGACCCCATCAGTCGGTGTACACTCGACTGGAGCGTCGCCGTCCCCATTCCGCGAGTCGGGCCGGTCGCACACGCGTCACGGCTGGTCCACGACGATCAGTCGGTGACGATGGCGACTTGCCCACGGACCGCCCGCGATCCGTCGTCTTGCCGGTTCAGCCCCACCCAAACTGCCGGCCGACCGGAAGCCGTCGTCCCGAGATCCGCCCGTGGTCGCTCTCACAGGTGGAGACACACCGTCTCGGTTTAAGTACGACGACTCCTGTAGTGTCCGTGCGATGCACCGACGACTCGGGGTGGGTGCTTTCTCGTCACCGAACCGGTCGTCACCGAGTCTCGACCACAGGACCACGAACACACCACTCGGACTCGCGCCGTCAGCGACTGAACGACTGGCGTCTGTCCTGGCAGCGACGCGAGTGAACGCGTGGTCGGGAGCCATCGGTTCGGGCCGTCGGCGTCCACTCCAGGGAGCCAGCGTGTGACCGCTCGGTCAGTCGGTGACGGTCCCGGCAGGCCGTTGGGTGTTCAAGTGCGATGATCGAGACGACACTACCCTCGTTTGGGCTCGCGGTCTGTGCGCTTCTCGTGACTGGCGTGCTCGTCGTGCTCCTGTGGGAGCGGCGCGACAGGCCGACCGCGTGGTCTCTGCTGGGGTTCGCCACGGTCCTGTGTGTCCTCGTGGTGTCACACGTCGCCGTCATACATCTCGGTCCGACACGGTCCGTGGTCGCGAGCGTCGGTGACGAGTTCGCTGCCACGGCGGTCGGAACGACGATCGCCTCGCTCGGGTATCTGGCCGCGTTCGGACTGTGGGCGGTGTTCGCGTTCGACTACACCGGGCGCGGGAGTTCGGCCACGACCGCAGTCCGTGCCCTCGCCGGGGGCATCGGGGTGGCGACGGTCTCGCTCTTCGCGATCAGTAGCACGGCGCTGGTCTCGACTGCGGTCGCGAACGTGTTCTACAACACGGCTCTCATCGCCGTGATTGTCCTCGCCGTCGTCGGCGTGTTCCTGATCGTCGACGAGTCGACCCGGCTCGGACCGCTACCACGCCGGGAGGCCCTCGCAATGGCAGCGGCCGTCGGCGTACTCGTTCCCAGTCCGCTGCTTTACTTTCCGACGAACGACAGCCTCGGCCTGACCGGTCCGGTCCTCGCGAGTGGACTCTTGCTCGTCGTCACGCTCCGTTGGGGCACTCCGCTCACGACACTGCCGGCCACGAGCGTCGTCGGGCGTGACCGGGTCGTCGCCGACATGAGCGACGGCGTGCTCGTCGTCGACCAGGACGGGACGGTGCAGGACGCGAACCCGGCGGGGGTACGGCTCCTCGGTGCCGACCGTGACGCTGTCGTCGGCACCGAGTGGTCGTCACTGTTTCCAGACGCCCCGGGCCCGGAGCGGGTGGCGCAGTCGACACGACCCGTCGAACTCGAACGTGCCGAGACGGCCGTCGCTGTGACTGCGAGCGCCGTTCGCGACCGGCAGGACCGGCCACTCGGACACCTCGTCGTCTGCCAGGACGTGACTGCCCGGCGCGAGCGGGAACGACGGCTGGCGGTGCTCAGCAGATTCCTCGTCGACACTGCCTCCGAGGGAATGGACGACGTCACACGGTCCGCGGACCGACTCGCTGACGGCGTGACCGACCTGGAGAGGCGCCGACAGCTCGGGAGCGATATCTGGACGACGGCAACCGACCTCGTCACCCAGGTCGAGTACGCCCGTGAGATCGAGCGCGCCCTGGCGGACCCCGAGAGCCAAGACAGCGACGTCGCGGCCGTCGTGCGCCGTGTCACCGCCGACGCAGCACCCGCGGACGCCATGCCGTCCGTGGAGACGGACGACGCCGCTCACGCGGCGGTGACGCCGTCGCTACTGGAGCCCGTCCTCCGACTACTCGTGGTCGAGGTCGTTGAGGCGCCAGTCCAGGCACTCACCTGCGCCGTGCGGACCGACGAAGACGCAGACGAGGTGACCGTCACGATAGACGGCAGCCCAGGCGACACGGGCGACGACCGGACGGCGCACCCGCGGGAAACAGCGACCGACGACACCGGCGGTCCGGCGACCACAGACGGGGCCACCAACCTCGACACAGCCGACTCTAGCCCCGGTCCCGTGAGCGACCCGTCGACGGACGGTCGCGCTGGTCGTGACGGAGTACAGCACGCCGACCGGTCTGGGGTGGCGGCTCGTCTCGCCCGTCTCGGGGTCGAGTCGGTCGACGGCACGGTGACCGTTCGCCGGAAGACGACACCGGAGGAATCCGGGGACACGCCGCCTCCAGTCGCGTCCGTGACCGTCCGCGTTCCACTCGCCGGGGACGAGACGACACGGGCGGCGACAGAACCGGACACGACAGACGTGGACGGCGCCGCGCCCGTCGCGGGCTCCGAGTCAGGAGGGGAGTCGTGACCAGTGCAGTCGGCGTGACGGCACTCGTCGTCACCGGGGGCGCTCTCTGGGCGTGTTGGCACGCCGCCAGCCGGCGACCCCGTCCCGGAGCGCTGTCGTTCGCACTGTTCAGTTTGACCGTGGCGCTGGGGACGGGACAGGTGGCGTTCAGCGAACTCGTCGAACAGACCCAACTCCTGTTGGTGAACACGCTCGTTCTCTCGACGGCTCTGTGGACGGGGTTCGTCTTCGACTACACCGGCCGCGGCCCGGCGATGACCACGCGACGGCTAGCGGGGCTCGTCGCCGCGGGGGTGCTCGTCTCGGTCTCGCAGTGGGTGGTCATCGTCCAGTTCGACGCCGGCGCCCCGTACACGACGTTCATCTCGCTGTCGAACCTGGCGGTCATCTCCTTCGGGGCGTTCGGGGTGTTTCTGGTCGTCCGGGCCGGCGTCACGTACGACGACCTCCAGCGAGAGCGGGCGCTGGTCCTGACCGGGATCGGAACGGCTCTCATCAACGTCTGGTTCGTCGGGACGGTGTTCGGCGAGCAACTCGAACTCGGTGTCGCGAGGACGCTGTTACTTGGGCTGCTCGGGGCCGTCGTCGGACTGAGTGTGCTCGCTCAGTACCGGTACGACCTCCTCGAAGCGAAGCCGAGTGCGGGCTATCTCGCCCGCGACAGGGTGTTCGACGAGATGACAGAGGCGGTCGTCGTCACGAACGCCCGGGGGCAACTGCTCGACACGAACCGCACGGCCGAGAGTCTCCTCGGTCTCGACGCCGACACCGCGCTCGGGGACCCAGTTGCCGGTGTGGTCGGACGGCCACTGTCCGGCGCAAACGGGACGGTGGTGTCTCTGGACACTCGAACCGGGCAGCGTGAGTTCCGGGTCCGTGCGTCGCCGGTGGGGGACACCGGCGACGCGGCAGGAACGGTGTACATGCTCCGGGACGTCACCGACCGACGGACCCGAGAACAGCAGATACAGGTGTTGAACAGGGTGCTCAGGCACAACCTCCGGAACGACCTCGATTCGGTCAGGGCCTTTGCCGAGCCAGTTCGAGACGGCGAGGTCGGCCCGGAGGACGCCGCCGAACTCGGCGAACGGGTCGAGACCAGTGCGCAACGAGTGCTGTCTGTCGGCGAGAAGATCGCCCGGGCAGACCACCTGCTCGACCAGCGCGCCGGCAGCCGGCAACGCACGTCGGTGACAACGGTCGTCGAGCAGACCCTCGGGGCCGTCAGCGAGCGTCACCCGAGCGCGACCGTCGACTGCACCCTTCCCGAGGACCACGACCCGGTGTGGACGGACGGGCCAGTTCTCCGGGTGGTTCTCAGAGAGCTTCTCGACAACGCGGTGACACACGGCGAGACGGCACGGGTCAGCGTCACCCGAGGGTCCGGTACGCTGTCGGTCGCCGTCGCCGACGACGGTCCGGGGATTCCCGAGCGTGAACTGGCGGTGTTGCTGGACGGAGAGGAGACACAACTCCGACACGGGATCGGAATCGGGTTGTGGATCGTCAACTGGGGCGTTCGCGAACTCGGCGGCACGGTCGCCTTTGACGGGGCCGACACTGGCGGCAGCGTCGTCACTATTACACTCCCGGCCTCGGCCGGCCAGGACCCACCCGACACCGAACAGCAGCGGTTCGGAACAGGGGGAGTCGAAGCGGCGAGTGACAGTGCACCGCCCGGCCCCGGTGCGGACTGACCCCGCCAGCCACGTCGGCGTCACACCACTCTGGCGGGCAGAACCGACGGCCTGGCCACGTCTCGGGCCACGGGACGATACAGACAGGTAGCGTCCACATCCCCTGATCGTCTGAGTCCCGTCGCACAGCGGTTTCACAGACTCGAACGCGGGCGCACGCCGTGTCGAATTCCCGACGCTCGCGAACTGGTCGACAGTCCGGGCGTCGGGGCCGCCCAATCTGAGCGGCGACACCGCGAACTATACCCGAGAGGCGTACCAGCGAGCTATACCGAAGAGGTATACCGACGAGTAATACCGAAGAACGATACCCACCAGTGAGGCCACGGTACTGCGACGACTATGGAATCGTCGTGGGCACAATCGCGTCGTCGTCGGCGTTTCACACCGGCTTCCAGCGGGTCCTCGCTCTCGCCCGGTTCACGCGAGGTCCGGTCGAAACCGGCCATCTTGTGGCCTCCTCCGGCTCTGTGCGTGACTGGCCCCGAGAGGGGCGGTCACCCGAGTGACTGCATCGTCGTTCCGAGTGGTGTCTCGCCCGACGTGGCGACCTCCGGGACACCGAGTTCGATGCCCCCCATCCACCCAGGAACGTACCCTTTTTGACCTCGCTCGCCCGACTGCGGGCCTGTTCCCTCGAGGTGTGATACGCCGTGGGAGCCGCTTGCTCCGGCTCTGAATTGAGCACGAGGCGGTTCGCGTGAGCCCTAGTTCCCCGGCGTGTGGACGGATGCTGCTACCCCTCGGTGGCCTCGATGGCCCGCAGCCGTCCATCGGACCCCCCGACGAAGACGAGTCCCCCGGCGACTGCCGGCGACGACTTCACGTACGGGCCGTTCTCGCGCTCGCCCTCGAACGCCACACGCCAGGCGTTCTCTCCGTCGGTGGTCACCGCCGAGAGACCGTCTCGGCACCCGACGTAGACCACCCCGTCCACGACGGCGGGTGACGACCGGGTGTCGGTCTTTATCGGGGTCATCCACTGCGAGTCGCCGGTCTCGGCGTCCACCGCGTACAGACGCCCCCGCGTGACACCCGAACAGTCCGGCTCCTCGCCGCCGGCGTCAACACAGACCCGCGTCGACGAGGCAGCGACGTACACCGTCCCGTCGGCCACCGCTGGGGAGGTCCGGAGGCTCTGGTCGTCGATACCAGCCGTCCACAGTGTCTCGCCGCTGGCCGCATCGAGCGCCCACAGCGTTGCCGGTGTGTCTGCCTCTGTGTCCGACGGCGCGCCGTAGTAGACGGTCCCGTCGACGACGGCCGGCGAGGACTCGGGATGAGTCCCGATAGAGCGTTTCCAGACGGGTTCGCCGGTCTTCGCGTCGAGCGCGTGAACCCCCCGTTCGCTCCCGAAGTAGACGCGGCCGTCGGCGACCGCCGGTGACGAGGTGACGTTCTCGCGCTCGCCGAACTCGTCGTAGGCCCACTCGCGGTCACCGGTCTCCGAATCGAGTGCCAACAGCGCCCCGCTCTCGAACTGTTCTTCGTCCTCGGGGCCGCTCACCACCAGTGGACCATCGCCGCTCGTGCCGACGTAAACCGTCCCGTCGACGACCGTCGGCGCCGAGGCCCCGAAACGGTGACCGATATCCCTGTTCCAGCGCGGGTCTCCGGTCTCACGGTCGAGCGCGTAGAACCGCTTGCCCCAGGTCCCGAAGTACAGCGTGTCCTGGACCACCACGAGCGCCGAACTGACGTAGCCAGCCGGCTGGAACTCCCAGAGTTGCTCCCGTGTGTCGGTGTCGATAGCGTGGATCAGGCCGGGGTCGCCGCTGCCGGACGCGTAGACGACGCCGTCGGCCACGACCGGGGAGGTGTTCATCGTCGGCGTCCCGGCGTCGTAGCGCCAGGCGACCGACGGCTCTCCAGTGCCGGGACCAGTCACGGCGGGCTCGTGCCCCGTGTTCTGGGCGTCGGCACCGAACTGTGTCCACTGTTGTTCTGCCGTGAGTTGGTCGTCTCGACCTGACGGGCCCCCGTCACTGGCAGAGTCACTCGGTCGTGACTCGGGGTCGGGGTCGCCAACACAGCCTGCGAGAGCCGTCGCAGCGAGTCCCACTCCAGACGTCAGGGCCTGCCGTCGGGTCATCGACGGCGGTCGCTTGGAGGGCACACCCGGGCAGAGAACGGCCGTCTGAATAAGTCTCGTGTAGACTCAAGGGACTGTTGTACCCATCTGCGCTGCACAGAAGGGACGTCCGGGGTTCGCCTCGGACAGTTCAGGCGGGGCGTTCGGTCCCGAGTTCTGCGAGCAGTGTCTCTGCGGCCGCCCGAGACGATCCAGGCCCGCGTGCGGTTACGAGGTCACCGTCGACGGTGACACTCGTGTCCGCGTCGAGTTCGGCGTCCCACTGTGCCCCTGCAGCCCGGACCTCGTCCTCGACCCAGTACGGCAGCTTCCGGCCGTCCGGCATGCGGTCGTCCCCGTCGACGATGTTCTCCTCCCACTCGTTGGGAAAGCCCGTCACGGCCCGCCCGTCGACGAGGAACTCACCGGATTCGGTCCGTGTGAACGCGAGAACGCCGACGGCGTGACAGACGACGAGCGCCTTCCCCCCGTCTCCCGCCACGGCGGCTCGCAGAAGCTCACGGGCGTCGCTGTCTTGGTTGACGTCCCACTCGGTCCCGTGGCCCCCAGGGAAGACGACGGCGTCGTGTCCCTCGGCCGTCGCCTGGGCGATCGGGATCGGGTCGTTCAACCGCTCGTCGGTGTTGTCTACCTCTCGGACACGTTCAGCGAGTTCCTCGCCGACGTTCTCGGGGTCGACCGACCGCTCGTCGACGACTGGCGGGTCTCCGGTCGGCGTCGCGACAGTGCTGTCGAAGCCGGCCTCGTCCAGCGTCTGCAGCGGCTCTACACACTCTTCCCCCCAGTAGCCGTGTTCGCTGACCACGA
Organism: uncultured Halobacteriales archaeon; assembly: GCA_964593395.1. Classification (GTDB taxonomy): domain Archaea; phylum Halobacteriota; class Halobacteria; order Halobacteriales; family SW-7-71-33; genus SW-7-71-33. The sequence goes on along the minus strand of CAZQHW010000113.1, from coordinate 114 downwards.
ACAGCGCTGAAGGCATACCCGTACCTTTGGCCGATCGCACATAAACATCTGAGCCGGCGACGCACCCTGGAGCCCACGCAGACGCTGGTGTGCCCAGGGGAGTCGCCGCACTCA
>CAZQHW010000112.1:4246-8990 GCA_964593395.1 uncultured Halobacteriales archaeon | reverse complement strand
ATGAACGACCTCGTCGACCGCGACCTCCCGGTGCGGTGGTACGAGATGGACCGCGAGCGCGCAGAGGGCACCCTCGACACCGACCGCACCCGCATCGACCTGTTGCCCGACTCCATCCGCGAACTGCGCATCGTCGAGATCGGTCCCGAGGACGACCCGTTCGACCGCACCGCCTGTGCCGGCACGCACGTCACCGCCACCGGCGAGGTCGGCACGGTCCGGGTGACCGGTCGCGAGACGAAAGGCAGCGACGAGGAACGGGTCCGCTTCGAACTCGAGTGACGACCGTAACGGATTTACCAGCACGCACGTACACTCAGACAGTGTCTAATAAATCGGCATCGCGAGTTAATAACGCCCCGTCGGGGGTCGCGGTCGGGGTCGCCGCGGTGGCGGGGCTGGTGGTGCTCACCGCCGGCACGGTCGGCGTCGGCGACCCGCCGTGGAAACTCGTCGGTATCTCCTGGGTCGCCTTTTGTGCGATGGCGGGGGCGATCCCGCTGGGACGGCGGGCGGCCGCCGACCACCGTGGTCGGCCCCTGGTGTGGGGGTACGGACTGGCGAGCGGCGCGATGATAACCAGCGCGGCGGTGTTTCTCCTGCCGGACGCGATCGGCCACCACGCTGCTTTCGGCGGCTTCGGCGTCGCGAGCGGCATCCTGCTCGGCTACGCCGCCCACACGGTCGGCCACCGCCTCACCCACGCCGGCCCGTTCGAGCACACCGGCCTCGAACTCTCCGCCCACGCTCTCGCCGCCGGCGCCGTGATCGGGATCGTCTACGGCAACCTCCCCGAACTGGGGCCACTACTGGGGCTTGCGATCGTCTCGCACAAGGGCCCCGCCGGCTACGCCGCCGCCCGACGACTCGCCAGCCGGGGAGAGTCGACCGCCGTGCTCCTGTTGCCCGCAAGCGGCGTCGGCCTCACCGCGCTGACGGCGAGTCTCGTGGACCTGCCCGCCGACCCGGTTCTGAACGCCGTCGTCTTCGGGTTCGCCGCCGGCGTCTTTCTCCACGTCGGTACCGACTTTCTGCCCGAGTGCGAGGTGGGCGGCGAGATACACGCGGCGACCGACCTCGGCGACGAGGCCCACCACCGTCTCGACCGCCTCCGTCTGCACGCCGTCGCCGCCACGCTTCTTGGCGGTGCCGCCGTCTTCGCCGCCTGGCTGTTCGTCGTCGGCTGACGTCCGACACCCCGTCTCTCTCCGGTGGCGACCGCCGGGGTTCATACGTCCGGCGACAGTACTCCGTGGGTATGACAGCCGACGACCTGTACGCCTTTCTCGAGTCGGTGCCAGCCTGGTTCGCCGCCGACACCGACACCGCCACCGACGACCTCCCGGCGTCGTGGGCGGCACTGGACGTCGACATCGACGCGCCGGCCGCTCACGCGAACGTCCGCCGTCGCCTGTTGGACGTGCTCGGCTACGACCCCGCCGACGTCTCCGTGGTCGACCCCGACGAGGTCGCGGACCGTGGACGGATCGTCGCCGGCCTGCCGGTCGTCGACCACGACCTCCCGACCGGACGCCGGTTCGTCCTCCGGGTCGGTGAGGACCCGGCCGTCGACCCACCCGTACCGGACCACCCCGAGGCGCTAGTGTACCCGACGCTGCGACTCGTCCGCGAGACCCTCGCCGAGACCGGAACCCCCGTCGACTACGCCCTGCAACTCACCGACGCTCGCCTGGTGATCGACGGCGAAGATGCCTCTCGCACCTACGTTCTCCCCGGCGTCGACGGTGACGAGACGTTGCCCTCCTTCGACCCGCTCACCCACGAGACTGCCGCCGACCTGTACGCCTGGCTCGCCGTCGACGCCGCCGCCGAGGACCAGACCTCCATCGCCGAGTTCTGAGACACCACGGTACGCTTTTGCCCGTCGCTCGCCCGTCACCCTCCGTGGGACGACGCGGTCTCTCGGCCCTCGACGACACGGCACCCTCACAGGGCGCTGCGGGTGTGCTCGCCCTTCTCCTTCTGGTCCGTCCCTCGCTCTCGACGGCGGCCGTCGGCGTCGTCGACGCCGTGCTCGCGCTCGGCGGCGTCCTGCTGGCCGTCTCGCTCGTCGCTCGGTGGGGCAGACTGTCACTCGACCCTGACCGGGTCGCACTCGTCGCCTGGCTCGCCGTCTTCGCCGCAGTGCTCGGGTACGGCGGCGTCGCGGTCGTCTCGACGGCCCGCACCGACGGCGTCGACCGCGTCGTCGACCTCGCCGTGCCGGTCGCACTCGGCGTCGGCGCGGCCTTCGTCGCGCTCCTGGCCCTCGCGCTGGCACTCGACCGCTACGACGCCGCCGACTGACTCTTGTCGGACGCCATACACAATAGCGCTTCAGATGACGCTTAAGCGGCGGCGACTCCTGGTCGGGGCCATGCCAGACGGATCACGAGACGAGACGGTCTCGACCGGTCGCAGGTGGTCGCCGTGAGAGCGGTCCAGGTGCCCGGCCCGGGCGAGGGGTTCGAGGTGGTCGAGCGGCCCACACCCGAACCGGGGCCCGAGCAGGTGCGGATCGCCGTCGAGGCGTGTGGTGTCTGTGGCGGCGACAGCGTCCCGGTCGAGGGTGCACCGCCGGTGGAGTACCCTCGTGTCCCGGGCCACGAGGTCGCCGGACGTGTCGACGCCGTCGGCGACCGCGTCTCACAGTGGGCCGAGGGTGACCGCGTCGCCGTCGGCTGGTACGACGGCTACTGCCAGACGTGCTCGGCGTGTCGACGGGGCCGGTTCACCGACTGCGAGAACGGGACGATCGCCGGCGTCCACGACGACGGCGGCTACGCCGAGTTCACGCTCGCGACCCCGGAGGCGCTCGTTCCGGTGCCCGACGGAACGTCGGCGACCGTCGCCGCCCCCCTCGTCTGCGCGGGGCTCACGGGGTTCAACGCACTCCGGAACGCAGACCTCGCCCCGGACGACATCGTCGCGGTGCAGGGCGTCGGCGGCGTCGGCCACCTCGCACTGCAGTACGCCGACGCACTCGGCCACGAGACCGTCGCCCTCTCGCGCAGTTCCTCGAAAGAGTCGCCCGCCCGGGAACTGGGTGCGGACCACTTCCTCGACACGGCGAACACCGACGCCGCCGAGGCACTGTCGGCACTGGGGGGTGCCGATCTCGTTCTCGCGACAGCCCCGAGTCGCGCTGCGATCGAGTCCGTTCTCGGCGGTCTCGCCCCTCGCGGCGAGGTTGTCACCGTCGCCGTCCCCGACGACCCGGTCCGGGTCCCGCTGGGCGGCGTGGTCAACGGACGCCGGGCCGTCCGCGGGTGGTCCTCCGGGCACGCGGGCGACGCCGCCGACACACTCCAGTTCAGCGCCCGCCACGGGATCGAACCCCGCGTCGAGACGTACCCGCTCGCCGAGGCTGGCGAGGCGTTCCGGGCGATGCAGGCCAGCGAGGTCCGGTTCCGGGCCGTTCTCTGGCCGTAGCGATCAGTCGGCCGTCCCGCCGACCTCGGGGTCGTCCGCCGCCGACTCAGCGGCGCCACCGGTCGTGCCCTGAGCCGGCAGGCCGAACTCGACGCCGGTCCACTCCTCGGACCGGCGCCAGAGCCGCCGGGCGAGGTCGGGGTCGTTCGCCCGGTCGCTCGCTGACTGCAACTCCGGGGTCCCGCGCATGCTCATGAACCCGCCGGGACCGACGTACTCGCCGCCGTGGACGGCGGGACTGGTGGCCGCGTACACCGTCGGCCATGCCCCCCGCTCTGCGCTCTGGGCGAACACACGGTTCCCGACCCGCGAGAGGAACAACCGCAGTCGCGACCCCGCCTGCCTCGGCCCGCGGTACTGCAGGTTCGTCGCCGCCCACCCTGGGTGGCAGGCGACGCTTTTCACGTCGTGGCCGGCCTCAAGCAGTCTCCGCTGGAGTTCCTGGGCGAACAGCACGTTCGCCAGTTTGCTGTCGGCGTACGCGTCGTTCTTGTCGTAGGTCGCCCGGTCGTGGACCGTCTCGAACTCCGTCCGGTCGCTGCGGGTGTGTAAGCCGCTTGATACCGTCACCACCCGCCGGTCGCCCGGCGTCGACACGAGACGGTCGAGCAACAGCCCCGTCAGCGCGTAGTGCCCGAGGTGGTTGACACCGAACTGCGTCTCGAAGCCGTCCTTTGTCTGGCCGAACGGGACGGACATCACCCCGGCGTTGTTCACCAAGACGTGCAACTCCTCGTGGGCCGCCTCGAACGCCTCGACGAACGCCCGCACCGAGGCGAGACTCGCCAGGTCCAACTCCAACACCTCGGTCGACCCCGGGCCGTCTATCTCGGCCGCCGCTTGCTCTCCGCGCTCGACGCTCCGACAGGCCATCACGACGTGGGCACCGTTGGCGACGAACTGCCGCGTCGCCTCCAGACCGATCCCGCTGTTCGCCCCCGTCACCACGACCGTCCTGCCCGCCAGATCCGGCACGTCCGCCGGCTTCCAGTCACTCATGTACACGAGAGGCACTCGCGGCGTATCGACCTGTCGCTCGCGGTGCCAGCCACGTCTGTCCCCTGTCCGGTACTTCCGGCTGGCTGCAGCGACCCGTCGACGGGTCTTATCGCTTTGCCCTGCGTGTATGTCTGGTTGTATCTGTATGTCAGAATTATTCAGTAGCCCCGGGCGGATTCGAACCGCGGTCGCTCCTGCTGTCGCTCCCTGCTCCGAATCCGCTGGTCGATGCGTCGCTCACGAACTGTTCGCAACGCATAGCCCCGGGCGGATTCGAACCGCGGTCGCTCCTGCTGTCGCTCCCTGCTCCGAA
>CAZQHW010000112.1:0-4146 GCA_964593395.1 uncultured Halobacteriales archaeon | reverse complement strand
GATGCGTCGCTCACGAACTGTTCGCAACGCATAGCCCCGGGCGGATTCGAACCGCCGTCGAGGGCTGTCTCCCGTGAGCGGTCGGAACCACGCACGTCCAAAGGCCCTCATGATTGGCCACTACACCACGGGGCTGCATCCGCCCGTAGGCGAGTCGGGGTTATCAAAGCCACGCGATGTGCCGACCAGGTCAGTCCGCGCCCTCGGCGAGTTCACCCTCGAGGTAGACACAGGCGTCGGCCTCGGCCCCGAAACAGTCGGGACACTCCGCACGGCGGTCGATGATGGTGTCTAAGCGCTCGGCGACGGTGTCGTCGATGACACTCTCCAGGGCGCGGGCCTCCTCCTGGTACTCCTCGACCTCGAGGACGTTCGCGAGAAAGCGCTCGATGATGCAGTACGTCTCCAGTGCGTTCTCGGCGCGGACGATCCCCTCCTCGGTGAGTTCGACGCCCTCGTACTTCTCGTGGTCGGCGAGGCCTCGCGATTCGAGTTTGCCGATCATCTCGTTTGCGGTGGCCGGGCTAACCGCAAGCATCTCGGCAAGTGCTCCCGTCGATGCCGGAGCGTCCTGCGCCCGCTGGAGAACGTAGATCGCCTTGAGATACTGGTCGGCGGTGTTCACCGTGACCACCTGTGGCACTCGCCGGCGTGTCCCGTCGTGTGGTGTCCCGTCATTCCTGGCGCTCCATGAGTCGTGTGACCGCCTCGACGCCCGCCTCCTCGTCGGCGCGGATCGACCGCAGCGTCTCCAGAACGCGCTCGCGGTCGACCGCGAACTCCGCTTTCGAGGCCTCCACGGCCTCTATCAGGTCGTCGTAGAACTTGTAGGCGGTCTCCTCGTTGGCGAGCTGGTCGTACAGCAGTCCATCCACCGCGTCGGGGTCGGCGGCGTAGTGCTCCTCGACGAGCGCCTCGACCTCCTCGTACGGTACCGACCCCACGTCGAGGTCGTCGAGTAAGTCCGCGAGCAGCCCGCGGTGCTCGGCGGACTCCTCGGCGGCGTCGGTCAACAGGCGGCGTGTCTCGGCGTCGGCCTCGAGTGCCTCGGCGTGACGGTGTGCCCGGGCCTCGACGACCTCCTCGAGCACCATCCCGATCTGGAGCAGGCGCGCGAGTTGATGGTCCGAGCGCACCCGTCGCCCGAGGCTCATACTCTACCGCGGACGCCGCGTGCACTTAAGCCTCGCTGCTCGCCGCCGCGGGTCCGAACGACTGAGTGCGCCCCGCCGGTGGGTGCCGTCGATGGCGATTGCCCTCGACCTCGCGGGCCAGCGGGCGCTTCACCTCGTCGACGATCACGTCGACTACACGGAAAGACCGCTCCAGCAGCCAGAGCGCGAGGACAAGGAGCAACACGTCCAGATACAGCGGGTAGTTGTACGGGACCGGCGTGTCCGTGCCGCCGACCGTCGCCGCCTCCCAGGCGCCCACTAGCACCACCGCGGTCGCCCCCCGGTGAACGACACCGGGAGCGCCCGCACGACTGCGATCCCGTCCGGCGGGTAGGGCGTCCGCCGTCGCTCCGTCGACACGTCTCTGCTCACGACCACCCGGTCCGGTCTTGTGCGTACCGGCCCCGCCGGCGTCCCGACTCGGACGGACCGATCACCACTCGACGCCGCGGCTGCCCGTCGTCGCGCTCGCGTCCTCCAGCCACTCCACGCGCTCGGACAGCGCCGGGTGGGTGGTCCCGGTCATCCCCGCTCGCAGCCCCTCGCCGACGAGGTAGTCGTCGGCGGGGTGGGCCGACAGCGCGTCCAGCGGCGGGTCCACCTCGCCGCGGTCCCGGGCGTCCTCGATCTTGGTGTCGACGGTCCGCAGCGCCCCGGCGAGGGCGTCGGGCGCGGCGAGGTCGGCCGCGGTCCGGTCGGCGGCCCGCTGGCTCGGCCGACTCACCAGCCCCATCGCGTGCCGGGTCAGCACCGCCAGCGGGCCGACGAGGACGATCGCGAGGATCGCCGGTAGCAACATCAGAAAGCCAACCAGGTCTCCACGCTGACCGTAGTCGATCCCGTCCGGGCTCGCGTGCAACCCCGGCTTGTTGACCCCCGGTCCCGCCTCTCCAGGCTCGTCGCCGGCTCGACCCCGGCCCTCGACGTGGCGTATCGCTCTCGCCGCCCAGCGGGACACCTGCGCGGGGATCGCCACGGCGCCGTACAGCGCCGCTGTCGCTAGCGCCGTCCCCGACCCCAGCCGGACGACGCCGTGTGCGAGCAGTGCCTCGCGTCGGTCCTCGGCCATCGCCAGGGCGGGCCCGGAGACCAGAAGCGTCGGCGGCCCGACGGTCCCCGGCAGCGGCACCACCTGTGGGACCGCGGCGTCGGTCACGCGGACCGCCGGCGTCTCCGTCCCGGCGGCGTCCGCGAGACGTCCGACCGTCCGCCGGACGGCCTCGCCGTCGACGTCCGCGTCGAGGTCGGCCTCCGTCACCGGCGCCGTCCCACGCCGCCCGAGTGCGGGCAGGGCCAGCGCGAACACGACCGGTACACCGAGGCCGACCCCGGCGGCCGCGAGTGCGGCCGGCCGGACGGCGAGTTCGACCTGCGGGACCCGCGTCACTCCGACCGCGAGCGCGGTGAGTCCACCGGTCCAGACGATCAGTGCCAGCGCCACGCGACCCCCGACCGTCGCCATATCGATGGTCGGTGCCACGTGAAAAAAACGGTTTCCCCCGGCTCACTTCGACCCAGCCCGGCTCGGTTCGACTCGACTCGACTCGACTCCGCTCGAGCGGGCGGCGTCGACCGAGAGCGTCAGTCGGCGGCGCGCTCGGCCTTCGCCTCGGCGGTGTCCTCGCGGAGCCGCGTCGCGACCCCCTCCTGGAGGTCGTCGCGAAGTTCCGCAACCTCGACCTCGTCGAGAACGGGCACGAAAAAGCCCTCGACGAGCATGTTGCGGGCCCGTCGCTGCCCGACGCCACGGGCGAGCATGTAGAACAGTTGCTCTTGATCTATCTGTCCGACGGTCGCCGAGTGACTGGCCTCGGTGTCGTGGTTGTTGATGATGAGCTTCGGCGAGGCGTCGGCCTCGGACTCGTCAGACAGCATCAGCGTGTTCTCCCGCTGGTAGGAACTGGTGTCCCAGGCGTCGGTGCCGACGTTCTGGACGCCCTCGTACACCGAGCGGGCGTCGTCGTCGAGCACACCCCGAGTCACCAGGTCCGCGGTGGTGTGTGCCGTGTTGTGCCACACGCGGGAGGCGATGTCGAAGTGCTGGTCGTGCTGGCCAAAGAAGGCACCGACGATGCGGCCCTCGGAGCCCTCGCCGTTGAGTTCGGCCTCGACGCTTGACTTCGTCAGTCGCGACCCGAGGTTGCCGTCGATAAACGACAACGTCCCGTTGCGCGGAACGTGGCCGCGTTTCACCTGGTAGTTGTACGTCTCCTCGGAGAGGTTCTGCAGGGAGCCGTACTGCACTGTGCTGTTCTCGCCGGCGACGACCTCGACGACGCCGGAGTAGTACTGCCCCTCGTCGGCGTCGTCCGAGACCGACGTCTCGCTGCCGGTCGACTGGCGCTCGAGAACGGTCGCCGAGGAGGACTGTCCGGTGACGACGAGCGTGTAGTTGAACAGCGACCGGGAGTTCATCTCGGTGCGGACGGTGATGTCCTCGGCGTCGACCCGCTCGGGGACGTGGATGACAGTGCCCGTCGAGAACAGCGCCGTCGACAGGGCGGTGAGGTAGTCCCGCTGTGGGTCGACTGCACTCCCGAAGTGCTCCTCGACGAGGTCCGGGTGCTCCTCGAGTGCCTCCTCGAAGGGCACCACGTCGACCTCGTCGGGACCGACCTGGTCCTTTGACTCCGCCGCGGTGAGCGGGTCGACCAGCGACTCGAAGTCGAGGGCGTACAGGTTCGTCCAGTCTCGTCCCGGCGTGCGGATCACGTCGGGCATCTCGAGGTCGTCGAGTGCCTCTAGCGCCGCGAGTCGCTCCTCGAGCAGCCAGTCGGGTTCGCCCAACTGACCGCTGATCTCGCGGACAGTGCTCTCGTCGACCGTTGCGTGTACCTGCGTCGACATTATCCGAGCGACCCTTCCATCTCGAGCTCGATGAGTCGGTTGAGCTCGACGGCGTACTCGATGGGCAACTCCTCCGTGATCGGCTCGATAAAGCCGGCGACGATCATCTGCTTTGCGTCGTCGT